>LCAT01000005.1 GCA_000996695.1 candidate division TM6 bacterium GW2011_GWE2_41_16
CAAAAGACTATCTTCCGGGAGCTCGCATACGATGCGGATCCATTAAGTATGCTACGCAAATGTTGCTAAAGTCCGCTTCTTTATATGCGTAAGCCCTGATCTTTTGATGACAATTTTGACAAAAAAGTCTTTTTATATATAATTAAAAATAAAAACAGAGAAATAAAAATTCAATATGAAAAGATCGTATGAAAAGAATCAAAAGCATTTCACTTCTCTTACTGCTTGCAGCCGGAACATGTAACACCCAAAAGGCTTCTGCCATACCGGCATCGATCTATCGTGTGTTGATTTTTCCTGCCTTATATTTTCTTTACGGCACTTGTAAACAAGATAAGCAACAAAAAGCCTTAAACACCCCTTCAACTGACATGGAAGTAAAATTTTACACATACAACGAGAACAGTGAAACCTGTAGTGGTATTTTAGATCTTTTTAGCACACCCTTGCAAAACGTTCCAATGCCTGGTGAACAAGCAGCTCAAACCGCAACCCCAGTTGCCAAAAACAATCCACAGAAAATTTTTGCACTTCATAATAAGGTATATTCGGTTCGACCAAAAAATTTTCCCTCTAATGATTCTACGTTCACATATGAGCTGTTGCACCACTATGGCATGATTTCGCATGGATACACAACTTCAATTAAAGATCAATTTTTAATACCACTGGCCTTATACGCTGTTCCTGCAATTGGCATGGAATCGATAATTCGTTTTGTTAAAAATAAAAAATTGTTCACATCCCCACTACCAATAGTAGGGCTATGGGGCGGATTTTTATGTACACAAGTTTTAATTCAACAGGCGATGAAACGATGGCAGCATTACCATGCTGACGAGTTTGCTTTCGGCCACATGATCAGTCAAAAAATTGGTGGCATACAAGTTGAGCGCTGTCTTAACGCAATGCAACACAAAATTTGCACGCAAAAACCATCTATAGCTCAACGCATTGCAAATCTATTTCAATCGCAACGATTATTATATGATCGCTACCAACGAGCAACAAAGCATTGGAAAAACGCAGGAGTTACATGGGCACCTGTCACTACTTAAAAATTTCGATAATATTTGCACGTTAAAAATTTGATGCCCTTTTTTGGAACAGAAGTATTGCAACTGAACCAAAAAAGGGCAGACTTATTGTTTGTATAGCATTTCTACACATCGATTTTTTGTTTTTATACAAATAATACTTAAAGGGCTTTCGCATGATCAGTTTACGTACTTTATTTTTTGGAAGCATGTTTGCAATAATCGCTTTTGCCGGTTGGCGAACATACAACTATTATTACGATACAAGTGTACCGGTAGTCGAACTCACCGGAATCGAAGAAAATGGTTACTACAACGGCGATGTAAACTGTATTTTACGCGGTTCCGATGCATACAAAGTAAAAGATCTTTCAATTTTTCTTGACGATAACAAAGAACTTATCCGCAACCATCGCGTATCATCACGCACCTTTGAGCATCCTTTTACCATTCCTACAACAACACTCACCCAAGGTAAACACGCAATCACTTATGTCGTAACCGATGCATCTCGGCATGCAAATCAAGAAAAAAAGACCATCTCGTTTTTTGTAGATAACGCATCATTGCAAGTAGCGCTAGTAAGCCGTGCTGATGATCTTAAGGTGTTCCAGGGCAGAGCACTGCACGTGCAGTTCCAAGCAAACAAAACTATCAAAAAAGCAATATGTAAAGCGCTATCGCTCGAATACGAGTGCTTCCCAGAAAGCGCAAACTCTTTGGTATACGAATGCTTTATTCCCGTTTCTGTTGAAGAAATACCCAACGAATATGTTGCAACAATCGATATTGCCGATCATGTAGGCAATACTGTGACTCTTGAACAAAAATTTCAAGTCATAGCATTTCCGTTTAAAAGCCAAACTCTTCGTTTAGAACAAGAAAAGATCAAACAAGAGGCGGCCCTTGGCGCAACGGAAGAAATGTTTGAGGCTGACATGGCCCAAGCTACCGCGCAATCACCAAAGAAAAAGCTCTGGAGCGGCGTCTTTTATGTGCCGTGTGACAGTAAAGCAATCACGACTGAGTTTGGAACCATTCGCGTATCACAACATAAAGGCAAATCGCGTCACAATGCTATCGACCTTGCAGGATCTCCACGATCGGTTGTATGGGCGTCACAAGATGGCGTTGTAGTTATTAAAAAACGCTATGCACATGCAGGAAACACCGTAGTAATTGATCATGGATATGGGCTTCTCTCCGCTTACTTCCACTTAGAAGAATATGCTGACAAACTTAACGTTGGCGATACGATTCAAAAAGGTCGTCCGGTTGGTAAACTTGGCATGACAGGTCATGCAACGGGTTACCACTTGCATTGGGAAGTGCGTTTGGGAAACAAAAAAGTTGATCCTATGCAATGGACAAAAAACACTCTATAAAACAGGCATTCGCCTGTCTTGACCTAAATTTGATATATTGACCCCGCCTTCTCAAAAAGCCTATGGCAGGAAACGGATCAAGAATGGAACACTTTAAAAAGGAATAAAAAAGATGAGGCTCACAAAACAGAGCGTGATAATCATGTCAATGTTACTTGTGGGCCTCTTTTCTTTTGATGTGTATTGGTATGTCTATCCAACCCTTGCTCGCATTACAGAAAACAAAAAATTGTACGCGCTCAATCAGGACCTTTTGGCTAAAAAACAACAACTTAAAGATTTTGAAAAATTTTCTCAGAAAAACATGCCAAAAGAGAACGCTGCCAATTTTATTGAAAGCGTGCTCGTCTTTACACGAAAAAAAAATTTCGTCATACACAGCTGGTCAAAGTTAACTCAGACAAAAATTCCACCGGCTCTTAAGCCACCAACAGGTGCCGTTATTGTTGCGCATGAACTTGATATAGACACAACGTTTCATACCTTCATTGATTTGTGCAATGCTCTGCAAAATGCATATCCACAGCCACTCATCACTTCTTTGCGGGTACGACAAACCGGTAAAGAAAAAGTAACAAAAAATTTTAAAATGGTGGTATACGAAGTTCAGCTACCTCAGGGTATATCTGTTCCATTTACATACAAAAATCCAAAGCAAATCGCCGTTGACCCTTTCGACCATCAAGAGAAACCTTTTTGTGCACACTTTGAGCGGCCTGACGGAAAAAGTTTTGATATCGAGATTGACGTTGAAGGAAAAATAAAATCCCTTCAACGAACAAAGCCGTTGAAGGGCTAGGGGGGTGAACAACATCGCGACGATGCTGTTCTTTAGGGACGTTCTTAAAATTTAATCATCAAAAATTTGCAACGAATACTAACACCCAAGATTCACCCTGTCAAGGCAAATACCACATAAGGGTTCTACCCTTATAACCCGCAAGGGTCGTTAGCCCTCCAAAGGCGAATGCTTGGAGCGTTTGGGCCGTAAGGCTTGACCCGATGACAAATATAGTGGTTAAGAGCATGCCAAATAAGTACTGTTAGGTTTGCGCTATAATTTTGTTATAATTTTTTATAGCGTAATCCATTAACATATGCGCACATGAGTTAATAAAACATGCATTGGATAAAGTGTTTTAAAACATCGCATGGCAGCGCCAAATAATACGTACTCACTTTTATTTGGTAGCGTATGCTATATTATCAAAAATTGTATTCATACTCTTACAAAAATTTTTTAGGCGTATCCCATGCACAAAGACCATTTTATTATTCATGGACCGACACCTCTACACGGCACCGTGCCAATCAGTGGCGCAAAAAATGCAGTGCTCGTTGAACTTGCCGCACTTCTTTTGCCAAATGGTGTATCAACGCTCACTAACGTCCCACTCATCAGCGACGTATACGGCATGATCAATCTTCTCAAAAGCTTTGGTGCATTAGTACATATTGATGAAATAAAACATACCGTTACGGTTGACGCTCGTGGGGTCAACGCTGCTGTTCCGCCCTTCGAAATATTACGCTCATTTAGAGCATCAATTCTCACCACAGGGGCTATGCTCAGTCGGTGCGGATGCGCATACATTGAAGCTCCAGGAGGCTGCCCTATTGGAGCAAGACCTATCAATTTGCATAGAGAGGCTTTCAATAAACTTGGCGCCCGTTTTATCGAACAAGAAGCCTTCACACAAGTAATTGCTGACAAAAAATTAATTGGAGACATGATTGTATTTGACTATCCAAGCGTTGGATCAACAGAAAATGCGTTACTTGCTGCAGTATGCGCACAAGGGACAACAACTATTATTAATGCTGCTATTGAGCCAGAGATTATCGATTTGATAAATTTCCTCATCAGCATGGGCTGCAAAATTACCACCCAAACTCCTGCGTCTATCATCATTGAAGGAGTTGATCAAAAAACACTTCGTGGTATATCGCACCAGGTAATTGGAGACAGGCTCGAGTGCGGTACATGGCTTTTTGCCGCAGCAATGACTCAGGGTTCAATCATTACAACTAACGCACCAACGCAGCATATGCACGTAGTTTTGTATGAACTTGAAAAAATGGGGCATGACATCAAAGTTGATCACGCCACTCAAACCATACGCATTACCTCTCAAAAAAATTACACAAGCACAAGCGTCAAGACGATGCCGCATCCTGGATTCCCTACCGACTTACAATCGCCATTGCTTGCAGTTCTTACTCAAGCTCAGGGCAATGGATCAATCTGCGAAACGGTTTTTGAAAATAGATTTTTAGCAGCACCTGAATTAGTTAAAATGGGCGCACAGATAACCGTCCAAGGCTCAAGCGTTCTAGTAACGGGCATAGAAAAACTGCATGGCTCAGAGGTTGAAGCAAAAGATATTCGTGCTGGCGCGGCGCTTGCTATCGCTGCCATGAGCGCAGAAGGTACCACAGTCTTAACCGGCATTCAGCATATAGACCGTGGGTACGAGAACTTTGTACAAAAAGCAACAGCACTTGGCGCACGCATAAAGCGCGTAGTGCAAAACTCTTAAATAAAAGGGCGCCGCCCTTTAACCCGCAAGGGCCCAGCCCTTGACTTGATGACATAAAAATACATGATTTATGCCGTTAATCTACTAATAATAAACTTGTATTGCGTAGCATGAAGCTTGAGAAGATACCAAAACGGTTTTTATCGTTTTGGTATCTTCTCAGTTACTAACGGCAATGCCGTCTCAGAAAATGCAAATTAGCTAAGCTCTTGTGTTATTTTTTCAGTGGGTCAAGCCTTACGGCCCAAACGCTCCAAGCATTCGCCTTTGGAGGGCGAATGCCCTTGCGGGTGAGGGTAGAACCCTCTTTAGTCCGGCAGACCCACAAGAGTAGCTGTCAAATCAATAAGCTCTTTGGTAATCGACGCTTGGCGAAGCTTGTTATAATCAAGCTTAAGCTGTGCGATAATCTTTTCAGCGTTTTGAGTAGAAGTATCCATCGACACGAACCGTGCCGAAAATTCGGCAGCCAATGAATCGAGTAACACTTTTTGAATTTGTGCTTCAAGATACATTTTGTGTATCACTTGCTGTTGCTTGGATGCAAAAATAGTTTTTTTGATCAAAACTGTAGTGCGTTGTTTTTGTACAAAAAAAGACTTCGGATAATTGCTGTAAATGACTATGTACTCGTCTTCTTGCAATGTTTCATATGCGTCAACAATAATGCGCATGCTTGACTGAAGGGTCGAGAGAGAAAGAGCACCAACCATCGTCTGTGCAGCCAAATTTTGTTCCTTAATTAACTCAACGCACTGGTGCCCAAAGACTGAAAGAACCGCACGGTTAGTAGTATTAATACTATCGAGATTTTTACGTACATATTGTAGTAAAAGTGTGTTAAACGTTCCGCACACCCCCTTGTGTGAACCCACCACAAAAATATATCGTGGACTATGTAAGTTTTTGGCATGCGTATCAACAAGACCTACAGTCCCATACAAACGCTCTACTTCTTGATAAAAAACATCAAAGGCAGCCTTGTACTGACGAGTACGCGTATGATGAGACATAGAGATCAAGCGCATAGCATTCGTTGTTTTACGGAACATTTCAATCGTTTTAATGTGCTGTTTGAGCACGATCAGTTGTGCCATTCGAGCACCGTCCTCACTAAAAATCTTACATTTTAGGCAGCTCTATTCACTAAAATTAAAAAGAGCGCACTAACTATACATTTAGGCAACAGAAATACATTACACTAAAAAGCGTAGTGAAAAAAGGATCAATATAAAACGCTTGGAGATGAATCATGCTACTTATTATTGATGGATATAATGTCATAGGAACGCAATATGACGTAAAAAATTCACCACAGCACAAAAAAAATTTCATCAATATGGTAAAAGCATATGCAACAACACACAAGCACGCAACGATTCATCTTGTGTTTGATGGAGGACCTTCGGCTCAGTCGCTTTCAGAACAACACAAAAATCTTACCATTACGCATGCTGGCTACCAATCATCCGCAGATAAATACATTATTAATCTGGTGCGCAAAAACAAAAATGACGAAATAGTGGTCGTCTCTTTTGACAGAGCTTTGTGTGCCGAAACAAGCAACTTTGGAGCTACCCAGCTTGATCCTGACGCATGGTTCGTGTTATTACGCAATAAAACTGAACAAAAAAAACCGCAGCAAACCAATATCATTAAAATATCCGATCAAGAAAATACTGAGTTAGATGAACTTATGCGACTTGCAGCGAACATGCCCTGCAAAGAAAAAGATGAAGATTTTCAGCAACAGCGCACAAAAACAGGCGCAATGCCATCGCGTCAAGACAAAAAGCTTAAACATATTATTAAAAAAATTTAGGAGCACACATGCAATCTATTACAAAAACAGTCCAATACTCTCTAGACCAAATAGACACGCTCGCCGATATTCTCTATGACATGAAACCTTCTTGTTGCGTCTATACCTTCAAAGGCGAAATGGGAAGCGGAAAAACAACATTGATTGGCAAACTCTTAGAAAAATGTGGCATAACCGATTTTAGCGGCAGCCCAACCTATACGTATTTGTATACCTATAAAAACAACATCGGAGAAACGTTTTATCATTTCGATTTATATCGCATGAGCTCACAGGCTGATGCTTTTACTTTTTTAGACCTCGAAGAATATATTCAAACAGCATGTTGCCAAGCTGAACCACCTTCATGGATTTTTATTGAGTGGCCAGAAAAAATTACATCACTCTTACCTGCGAATACCGTTCAGATAGCGCTCGCTCAAAGTCCAGAAAGTCCATCGACAAAACGCTCTGCAACAATAACATATAGCGAAAATCTTTAAAGCATCTTTTTAATAAAGGCTTTACCATTAATCTGTTAAAAATATAACAAGTTCAACGGCATATGTTTATAACCTTCGAAATTCTTACAGCAAGATTTTTGCATAAAAAAGCAGAACCCTGGTGATACCAAGGTCCTGCTTTTGTTTTTAGTTCCGAAAAATTTTTAAGCTTTTTTGAGCTCTGCAATACGAGCGTCAATGAGCTTTAAACGTTCTTGCGTGGTTGGCATCGTCTTGAATAATCGTTCAAAAAGTACTTCCGCCTTAGATTGTATTTCTCTTGGATTCAAGCTCTTGACGATATCATCTGAGAATCGCTTAAGAGCAATATAATCCATTACCGTAAAGTTTTTCATCACAGGTCGTGCACTAATACCGCCGGACAGCATTGTTGAGAACAGCTCCCACTGATGTCTCCAATACGTTTTTTCGATAATACTACGAATATTCAAAAGATCGTCTAAGTTGTTAAAAGTGGCTATTGATTCTCCGTCTGCACGCAGCTCTGCATCACGATCAGATTTTATTTTTAATAATCCTGCAACAAATACCGGTATCATCGAACGAGCCATTTTAGGAAGATAATATAATTCATCATTAGCCCAGCTGGTTCCTATAGCAGGAGTTTTGATGTGCATTTTTTTGCTTGCATATCGTTCTGCAACAAAACATACAACAGCAGTAGACGCTCCCATCAACGTTGCCGACACTGCAGATTTAATCGTAAATCGCTTAGAATGAAATAATGCACGTTTTACTGAAAAATCAAAAAACGCTCTATGCCCTTTCACAAGCGCTTCATAATCGTATTGATTATTTAAAATAAGCGCCACTTCATTCTTTTTTCGATCCAAACAACAATACAAAACAATGTCATCGACAGGAAGGCACCCATCAACGTACATACTGCTCTTTTTGACAATAAGACGCGGAGTAATTTGTGAGGCATCCAGATTTTTTTCGCTTACAAATACTTCACGACTCAAATCGATGCATGCTTGAGTAAGATCACTCGATGCATCAGCAGTATAATCTTTTCGCTCAACAAGACTTTTTTGCACATATTTTGCGTTCAAAAATTCGTGTGTTAAAGGGTCCATGACACCAACAACTGTTTGGCCCCACATAGAAATTTCAGCTAATTTTTGCATGTACGGATAAATTTTCCACGTTTTTTGCCATTGGTAAAATTGATTGTATTTTGTAAAAATATTTTTGGGAGAAAATGCATTAAGTGGCAAAAAACTTACACAAACAAGCAACAAAAGCATTTTGTGGCGCGTAAAAAATGAATTCATAAGAACACTCCTAAAAAAAGAAAATGTTTAAAATACGCCCTTTATCACACTCATAGAGCGTACAAATATAAAAAATTTTGTCATTTTTTTGAGATAAAAAGTCGAGCTTGAACTCCTCGCTACACAATATATACTGAATAACAATTGACATTATTTGATTTTTGATCGTAACAAACATCGGTGAGGTTCCCGAGTGGCCAAAGGGGGCGGACTGTAAATCCGCTGACATACGTCTTCGTAGGTTCGAATCCTACCCTCACCACCAATCTTCGCCGAAGGCTATGGTTGGCGTGCCAGATTTTGCTCATAAAGATATGCTTGCGGGAATAGCTCAATTGGCAGAGCGACAGCCTTCCAAGCTGTAGGTTGCGGGTTCGACCCCCGTTTCCCGCTCCATTTAAAAGGATAGCGGTTATGCTGGCGTAGCTCAGTGGTAGAGCAGCTGATTTGTAATCAGCAGGTCACTGGTTCAAATCCAGTCGTCAGCTCCATATATAGCGCTGTTTACTAAGATGTACGAACTCGAGCGCATGAATAATGCAAATTGCTCACAGGTATATTGGGTAGATTGGCGCAGATTAAAATGGCGAATGCCATTAAATTTTTGAAAAGCTCATGCCCACGTAGCTCAGTGGTAGAGCACTCCCTTGGTAAGGGAGAGGTCACCGGTTCAATCCCGGTCGCGGGCTCCAAAAAAGCAAAAAAGATAGACCAATACTGTTAAACTGTAAAAACTGCTACGAGAAAGAATCTACCAATGGCAAAAAAAGAAAATAGACATATCGTGACGCTTAAGAGCACAGAGAGTTCACATATTTATTCCACAACAAAAAACAAGATTAATACAACACAAAGACTTGAGCTCAAAAAATATGATCCAATCGTGCGCAAGCACGTAATATACAAGGAAGCAAAATAGCTAAAAGCTATAGGCCAGTAGCTCTAATCGGCAGAGCGGCAGACTCCAAATCTGCGGGTTGGGGGTTCGAATCCCTCCTGGCCTGCCAATATTTTGTATCGTACGAAGGAGCTCTAAGGTATGAATAAGATCGCACAGTTTTTAAGCGAAGTTCGACTCGAATTTTCGCGCGTTGAGTGGCCAAGCATTCCTGAATGGCTTGGAGCGACACGCGTTGTTTTGTTTGTCGTTTTTCTTTTCACGATATATTTCGCCTTCGTAGATAGATCGCTTATTTTCTTGGTTAAAACGATATTTAGTCGCGGCCTTTTATAAAAAATAGTTTGGTACGGCAAAAAAATACGTAAGAGACGAAGGCTTTTTTGATGAAAAAATGGTATGTTATTCAGGTCTACGCTGGATATGAAGAACATGTTCAGCGAGAAATAGAACGTAGAATACAAGAACAAGGACTTGAAGAGTGTTTCGGAAAAATTTTGATTCCTTCGGCAAAAATGCGCCACTTCTTCGATGCAGCTGATGCGCTGCGCGACGAGCAACTTTTTCCAGGATACATGTTGGTTGAGCTTGAGCCACAGCCTGAAACTTTCAGGTTGGTTGGCAAAGCACCACGCGTTTTGCGTTTTTTGGGTGGTAAAGATCCTGTCGCTCTTTCGCAAAGAGAGATGGATCGTATCACCAAGCAAATGAGTGGTGATTTTGTCATGAAAGGTGAGGATCACGGACTTGAAGTCGGAAAAGAAGTTGAAGTTTCTGGTGGTCCGTTTATTGGCTTCTCCGGGGTGATCGATTCAATCGACGAAGAAAATGACCGTCTCGTTGTTATGGTTAGTATTTTCGGTCGCATGACTCCAGTTGAACTTACGTTTGATCAGATCAAACATTAGTAAGCACGAAGGTATATTATGGCTAAACAAGTAAAAGCAAAAATTAAATTATTGATCGCCGGTGGCGCTGCAACACCAGCACCGCCAGTTGGTTCAGCTTTAGGTCAACAAGGTGTTAACATCATGGATTTTTGTAAGCAGTTCAATGCAAAAACTGCTGACAAAAAAGGGCAAACGCTCCCTGTTGTTATCACAGTGTATATTGACAAAAAGTTCGATTTCATCGTTAAGCAACCACCTGCATCAGATCTCATTAAAAAGAGAGCTCGTGTAGAAAAAGGCTCTGCACGTCCAAACACTGACAAAGTCGCAAAATTGACCTGGGCAGATGTTGAAGAAATCGCAAAAATCAAAATGGTTGATCTTAATGCAAATTCGCTTGAACAAGCGAAACTCATTATTGCTGGCACAGCACGCAGTATGGGTATAGATATTATCTAAACAGTTATGTGCCCGAAAGGTCTTTTTTACCCATGAAACATAAGCATGGAAAAAAGTATCGCAAGATACAAGAAACACTGAAGAAAGAGGTTTACTCGCTTCAGGAGGGCATAGTAAAAGCAAAAGAATCTACGTATGCGAAATTCGACGAATCTGTCGACGTTAACGTAGTTCTTGGCATCGATCCAACCAAGGGCGAACATGTAGTTCGTGGATCAGTTGTTCTTCCGCACGGTGTTGGTAAAATATCGCGCGTTCTCGTTTTTGCTAAAGGCGAATACGCAGATGCTGCAAAAGCTGCGGGGGCAGATTTTGTTGGCGCAGAAGATCTGATTGAAAAAGTTCTCGGTGGATGGATGGATTTTACTCATGCCGTCGCAACTCCTGATTTAATGGGTTTAGTTGGTAAAGTTGCAAAAATACTTGGGCCTCGAGGGCTGTTACCTAATAAAAAATTAGGAACAGTAACCTTTGATGTTGCTACAGCTGTTTCTGAGCTCAAGGAAGGTAAGTTATTCTTTAAGAATGACAAAAATGGTGCTGTAAACTTTATGTTTGGTAAAGCATCGTTTACCCCAGACAAATTGAAAAGCAATTTGGTCACATTCCTCAAAGCGCTTTCTGCTGCAAAACCAGCATCGTCCAAGGGTGTTTTTCTTAAAAAGATTACCATCGCAACAACCATGGGACCGGGAATTCAAATTTCTGGCGATGTAGAATAGTTTTTTAACGTACGGAGTACAGATGAATCGTCAGGAAAAACTATCTTTAACTGAACATATAAAAACTCGCTTGCAATCAAGCGAGGGAATTTTTCTTGTAGGCGTTCAAGGCCTTACGGTTGAACAATCAGAAAAACTACGCCGTGGAGTTCGAGCTCAGGGTGGTAGCGTTAAAATCGTAAAAAATACGCTTTTAAAACGTGCTGTAGCCGACATACAAGATATGAGCCAGTTTGCAGATAAGTTCCGCAATCAAATTGCTGTTATAACTGCAGAAAAAAATGCGACAGCTGTTGCAAAAACTGTGCAGGACCTTGCTAAAGAATTCGAAACGATGCATGTCGTTGCGGGCATGTTTGAACGATCTATTATTGATTCAAACAAGTTTTCTTTTATAGCATCCCTTCCTTCACATGAAGTACTTATTGCACGTATTGCAGGAGCTCTCAAGGCACCTCTTTCACGTATAGCATTTGTACTGGCAACACATGCTTCCCAAGCTGAAAACCAAAATTCATAATTATCTCTATTTAATTGGAGTCAATCCATGGCTAACATCGAACAATTGCTCGAAACAATCAGCAGTCTTTCAATTATTGAATGTGCAGAACTTGCAAAGGCTCTTGAAGAAAAATTCGGCGTATCAGCATCTATGATGGCATCAGCAGCACCTGCAGCTGGCGCAGCTGCAGCTGTAGAAGAAAAATCTGAGTACAAAGTTGAACTTATTGACGGCGGCCCAGACAAGATGAAGGCTATTAAAGCTCTTCGTCAAGTGAAAAAAGACATGGGTCTTGGCGATGCTAAAAAAGCTGTTGAAGAAACTCCAACATTGCTCGCAGCAGCAGCAACCAAAGAAGAAGCTCAATCAATGAAAGAAATTCTCGAAGCAGCTGGTGCAAAAGTTAAGGTTTCTTAATTTTGCGAACTAGTCCTTCAGCTTAAAGTATCGAGCCGTATAGTTTAAATAACGTGAGGAGCTCATTGATGTTTCGTCCGCGCACGGGTAAGGAGGTTGTTCGAAGATCCTTTGGAAGAATCAAGAACATCGTTCCCGTCCCTGATCTTATAGAAATTCAGTCCAAATCGTTCAATGACTTTGCACAGTTAGATTTTTTGCCTCAAGAACGTTCGGTTACTGGTCTTGAAAAAGTCTTTAGAGATATTTTTCCTATTGAATATGAAGATAAAATGTCTCTTGAGTACGTGAGCTATGAACTCGGTCAATGGGCCTGCACGTGCGGTAAACTTACGGGCATAGAAAATCGATACAGCTGGGTATGTGAAAAAACCAGTGAAAAAGGTAATTCACGACTCAGTCCAGAGCAAATGACAGGCAAAAAGCCCTGTCGTTATGTAACGTGTCCAAACTGTTTGTCCAGGGTGGGAGTCAAATTACCTCTTACCCTGGATGAATGCCGTGCAAACGAGCAATCATTCACTATGCCTCTTAAAGTACGTGTCCAACTTATAACCTGGGACACGGATGAAAAAGGTAAACGATCAGTTCGCGACATTAAAGAACAAGATATATTCTTTGTTGATGTTCCTGTTATGGCTGATCTGTTCGAAGAAAAAGGTCAATTTAAATTAGGTAGCCTTGGAACATTTCTCATAAACGGTATTGATCGTGTTATTGTAAGTCAGCTTCATCGCTCGCCGGGCGTTGTGTTTTCGCAAAATAAAAAAGCTCGTGATTCTCGAGGCCGCGAAGCATTACTTGCACGTATTATTCCGATGCGTGGATCATGGATCGATTTTGAATACGATTCAAATGACTACCTGTTTACTCGTATCGATAAGAAAAAGAAAATTTTAGTAACAACACTTCTGCAAGCCCTTGGTTACAAACGAAGTGAAATCATTAGTTTGTTTTATCCTGCAAATGTTCTTGTGTGCCAAAAAGGCGTTTTTTATCAAAAAATCGATGATAGTCTCATTGGTTTACGTATTGAAAAAGACATGCTGGATAGTTCGTCGGCAGAAAAGAATTTTGTAGGTAAACGTATAACCAAAGATTTAATAACCCGCCTCAAAAAGGCTGGTTTTGAATCTATACTGTTTGCAAAAAATCGTATTCTCAACCACGTCGTTGCTCAAGATATTGTTCACCCCAAAACGGGTGAAATTCTTTTGCAGCAAGGACAATTGCTTGACGAAGAAACTTTTAACACCATCAGCTCTTTTGAAAAATTCAATCTACACCTTATTGCATCATCTGGCTGCACATTGCAACCAACCATACCTTTAGTTCTTGCGCAAGATAAATGTTTCAGTCAAGAAGAAGCACTTAAAGAAATTCACAACAAAGTATGGCCTGGCGATAACGCATCGGTTGATGAAATCAAAGAACGCATTGATAAAATTTTATTTAATCCGCGTTTTTATGATCTCACGCGCGTTGGTCGTTTACGCATAAACAGAAAACTTGGGCTTAATGTAGACGAAACTTTTTTTGCATTAACAAAAGAAGATATTGTTGCAACCATCCGTTATTTAGTCAATCTCAGAGAACGTTCAGAGGGATCACTCGATGATATCGATCATTTGGGTAATCGTCGTGTACGTTTGGTTGGCGAATTGCTTGCAAATCAAATCTATTTGGGTATGTTGCGTGTTGAGCGTATAGCTCGTGAAAGATTCAGGCTTCAAGAAGTATCAAATACACTTATGCCACAAGATTTTCTTAATATTAAACCTCTCAACGGCATAATTCGTGAATTTTTTGGTACTGGCCAACTTTCACAATTTATGGATCAAACAAATCCATTAGCAGAGATTGCCCATAAACGACGTCTTTCTGCCCTCGGGCCTGGCGGCGTTACTAAAGATCGTGCTACGTACGAAGTTCGTGACGTGCACACTTCGCACTACGGACGTATTTGTCCTATCGAAACGCCAGAAGGACAAACCATTGGTTTGATTTCTTCGCTTGCAACATACGCTTACGTCAATGATTTAGGCTTCATAGAAACTGCGTATCGCAAAGTAGACAACGGATCGATCAAACAAGACGTTTTATTTTTGGATGCCTTTGAGGAAACGAATAAATATATCGCTCAGGCTGACAGTGCAGTTGAAAACAATAAACTACAAGATGAACATGTTTGGGCTCGCTATAATGGCGATTTCATGTATGCACCAGTTAATAAGATCGATTATATCGATCTTTCATCGAAACAGCTTGTTTCCGTGGCAACAGCTCTTATTCCGTTTCTTGAGCATGACGATGCGTCGCGTGCGCTTATGGGTTCTAACATGCAACGCCAGGCAGTTCCGCTTGCACGCATGCAAGTACCTATTGTTGGCACAGGCATGGAACAAGAAATCGCATATGCATCAGGTTCATGTGTAAGTGCAAAATTGAACGGTATGGTTGAGTATGTTTCTTCAGAAAAAATTATTGTTCATGCTGATCAAGATCAATTTGCAACATTTGATGATTGGGTCTCGCAAGGTATACAAATCTATCATCTTAAAAAGTTCCAAGGGTCAAGTCATAGTACCTGTATCAATCAAAGTCCTATTGTTACAGTAGGTGAACGTGTTGTTGCAGGACAATTACTGACAAACAGTTCTGCTATTTTAAATGGCGAACTTGCCTTGGGCACAAATTTATTAGTTGCATTTATGCCTTGGCGTGGATTCAATTTTGAAGACGCAATCGTTTTAAACAAAAAATTGGTTGCGGAAGACATACTCACGTCGGTACATATTGAAGAATATGAAATCGATGCACGAGATACCAAGCTCGGACCTGAAGAAATTACCAAAGATATTCCGAATGTAAGCGAATCTGTCCTTGCCGGTCTTGATGGTGATGGAATAGTTCGTGTCGGTACACGTGTAAAACCTGGCGATATTCTTGTAGGTAAAGTAACACTCAAAGGGGACGTTCAATCGTCACCTGAAGAAAAATTATTACGCGCAATATTCGGGGAAAAATCTCGCGAAGTTCGTGATACATCGTTGCGCGTTCCGCCTGGAGATGAAGGCACCGTTATTGATGTTAAAATTTTTTCACGCAGTGGTGTACGTAAAGATCAACGTTACAAAGACGTGGTTGCAAAAGAAACCACGCGCTTGCAAAAAGAAATGAGCATGCAATTAAGTTTGCTTGAAAAAAATCTTTCACAAAAGATTTTTGAGCTCATTGAATCGCAAGGAGTAACGGTAACACTTGGCAAAAAAGAAATTACATCCAAGGTTCTTAAAAATACACCTTTTGTCGATCTGTTAACTATTAAGGTCGATAAAAAAGACACACAAAAAGAAATTGAGCAATTTAAAAAGCTCTATGATACACAAGTTCGTGTGCTTAATGGATTACACGAGGAACGCGTAAACTTTCTTAAAAAAGGCGATCCGCTTCCGTCTGGTGTTATCAAAAAAGTTAAGGTATATATTGCAACTAAACGTCCAATTCAGGCGGGTGATAAGCTTGCAGGTCGTCATGGTAACAAGGGTGTTGTTTCAACAATCGTCCCTCGTGAAGATATGCCATTCTTAGATGATGGTACTGCTGTAGATATCGTTTTGAACCCTCTTGGTGTGCCATCACGTATGAACGTTGGTCAAATTCTTGAAACACTTCTTGGTTTTGCGGGTAAAAAGGCCGGAGAAAAACTTCAAGAAGTATGCAAACAACATAAAGATGCTTTGACCAAAAAGGCTCTTGAAGAAGCGTATGGCAAAGAATTTGTCGATGAATACAGTAAAGATTTTGGTAAAGAAGAACTTCAAACACTTCTTGATCGTACGATTAAAACAGGCGTTCTGTATCGCACCCCAGTGTTTGATGGTGCTGATTTTGATCAAGATATAAAACCGATTCTTGAACAAAACAACATTCCATTATCAGGATCGTTTATGATTCGTGATGGAAGAACGGGAGAATATTTTGATCAACCGGTCACTGTTGGTTGCATTTATATGATGAAACTTGATCACATGGTTGATGATAAACTGCACGCTCGTTCTGTTGGGCCTTACTCTCTTGTCACACAACAACCTTTGGGCGGTAAAGCTCAGATGGGTGGCCAGCGTTTAGGTGAAATGGAAGTATGGGCATTACAGGCATATGGTGCAGCATATACGCTTTCAGAAATGTTGACATACAAGTCTGATGACGTTGGTGGACGACATAAAGTATATGATGCCATTGTTCGTGGAGAAAAAATTCCTGAGCCAGGACTTCCAGAATCATTCAATGTGCTTATAAAAGAGTTCCAAAGCTTAGGTATCAAAGTTGATTTGTTCAAAAGTGCCAAGGAGGATATAGGTGAGTAACCATATTTTTGAACGATTCAGGGAGTACATTCAGACAAATCAATTTAATGCTCTCCGCATCGGATTAGCTTCGCCAGAAAAAATAAAATCGCTTTCATATGGCGAAATAAAGAAAATTGAAACGATAAATTATCGTACGCTCAAACCTGAGCGTGACGGCCTCTTTTGTGCGCGCATTTTCGGACCGGTCAAAGACTGGGAGTGTAACTGCGGTAAGTACAAGCGCATGAAGCATCGTGGTATTACTTGTGAAAAATGTGGCGTTGAAGTCATTCAAGCACGTGTACGTCGTGAGCGCATGGGCCATATTAATTTGGTTGCACCCGTGTGTCATATTTGGTACCTCAAGGGTGTACCAAGTTATTTGAGCTTGATTCTTGATTTACCCATCAAGGATCTTGAGCGTGTGGTGTATTTTGATTCTTATATGGTAGTTAATTCAGGTAAATCGCCTTATCCAATTAAGACGTTGTTAACATCAAATGAATATGAACGATACTTGGAACTTCATCCAGAAGATGCAGATTTTTCTGCGGAAATCGGTGCTGAGGCTCTTAAACAAGTACTTGGAAAAATGGATCTTACTCTTGAAATAGATCGTATTAAAATATTGTACGAAAAAACAACATCCGTTGCTATTCGTCACAAAATTATGCGTCGTATCAAGATTCTTTCAGGCTTGGTACAAGCCAATCAACGACCAGACTGGATGATTATTTCAATCCTACCGGTCCTTCCACCAGATTTACGACCATTGGTACCACTCGAAGGTGGTCGTTTTGCAAGTTCAGATCTCAACGAATTATACCGTCGAGTTCTTAATCGTAATATTCGTTTGCAAAGACTTATAGAAATTGAAGCACCTGAAGTTATTATTAAAAATGAAAAACGTATGCTTCAAGAGTCCGTTGACGCATTGATTGACAATGGTCGTCGCGGGCAACCGGTTCGTGGTTCAAATAAACGTCCTCTTAAATCGTTGAGCGAAATGCTTCGTGGTAAACAAGGTCGTTTCCGTCAGAATCTTTTGGGTAAACGAGTCGACTACTCAGGTCGTTCAGTAATTGTGGTTGATCCAGAATTGCTTATTGATCAATGCGGTTTACCTAAGCTTATGGCACTCGAACTGTTCAAAGCTCACGTATATTCTCGTTTAATTGAACTCGAATTAGCGCCAAACCTTCGTGCAGCAAAGCGCATGGTGGATGAACTTGAACCTCAAGTGTGGGACGTGCTCGAAGAAGTTGTTACGGGACATCCAGTACTGCTCAATCGTGCTCCAACATTGCACAGACTTGGCATTCAGGCGTTCTATCCAACACTTATCGAAGGCAAGGCAATAAAAATACATCCTTTGGTATGTTCTGCATTCAACGCAGACTTTGATGGTGACCAAATGGCAGTGCATATTCCATTGAGTGAGCCTGCACAATTAGAAGCAAAAACGTTAATTCGTTCTTCGCGTAATTTGCTTTCTCCCTCAAATGGAAAACCGGTCATGGTTCCATCGCAGGATATGATTTTGGGCCTTCACTATATTACCAAGGTTCGTTATAACGCACGTGGCGAAAATACTGTTTTTGCATCGATAAAAGATGTCGTATCAGCTCATCAGCTTAAGGCTGTTGATCTGCATGCGCGCATCAAAGTTCGTTTAAACAAAAACAAAATTGTAGAAACTACGGTTGGTCGAGCAATCCTGTTTGATGCACTTCCTGCAGATTCAAACTTTGATTGGATTAACAAAATTTTGCGTAAAAAAGATATTGCATGGCTTGTGGATAAAGTGTATTCGACCTTCGGAACAGATAAAACCATAGTGTTTTTGGATAATATCAAAAAGCTTGGTTTTTTGACCGCTACGCAGGCTGGTATATCATTTTCGATCGACAATCTGCTTATTCCTCAAAAACGTGCTTCGCTTATCAATAAAACTGAGCAGGACGTTCAAAAAATTGAAGAATTGTACCATGACGGCATTATAACTGACGGTGAGCGTTCAAGTAAAATTATCAGCGCATGGTCCCAAACATCTTCGAATGTTGCTGCTGAAATGGAAAAAACACTTGAGGCAGAAGACAAAGAAGCATATTTAAACTCAAAATCTGAGTTTAAACCTTTCAACCCAATATTCATGATGCTCGACTCTGGAGCTCGTGGTTCTAAGGAACAGGTTAAGCAGCTCGTTGGTATGCGTGGTTTGATGGCAAAACCTTCTGGTGAGATTATGGAAACACCAGTTAAGAGTAACTTTAAACAGGGTTTAAGTGTGTTTGAATACTTCACTTCGACTCACGGTGCTCGTAAAGGTCAGGCTGATACTGCGCTTAAAACGGCAAACTCTGGTTATTTGACACGTCGATTGGTTGATGTTGCTCAAGACGTCATTATTACAACAAAAGATTGTCATACCATTGGTTTTGTCGAACTTGAAGCTCTTCAAGTTTCTGGTGACATTCTGTATTCGCTTCCATTACGTGCTTATGGCCGTGTAGCAGCTGAAGACATTAAGGATCCAATTACTGGTGAATTGCTCGTTGCACAGGACACACCAATAGGACGCAATGAAGTTGATATCTTGCTTACCTCTTCGGTAAGCAGGCTCAAAGTTCGTTCTGTATTGACTTGTCAGTCAAAACGTGGAATTTGTGCTGCATGTTATGGCCTTGATTTGTCTAAAGGTGATCTTGCAGAGATTGGTTCTCCAGTTGGCATTATCGCAGCACAGTCAATCGGTGAACCTGGTACGCAGCTTACGATGAGAACGTTCCACATCGGTGGTATCGCAAGTTTATCTGAACAATCATCGTTTGTAGCAAAAACACCAGGTATCATTAAATTTCAAGGCGTTCGCTATATTACCAATGCTGATGGTAAACATGTTGTGCTCGTTCGTAAGAGTCGTTTGTTTATTCTCTCTGAGGATGGCCGCGAACTACAACGACATGACCTTGAATATGGTTCTATGTTACATGTTGAAGACGGACAAAAAGTCAAAACTGGCGATCTACTTGTAGATTGGGATGCAAACAATAAAGTTCTCCTTTCAGAATTTTCGGGACGCGCAGAATTTGTTGATTTTGTCGAAAATATTACCATTCAAGAGCGATACGACGAATCTTCACAAAAGTCGCTTAAAATACTTCTTGAGCACAAGGGCGACAAATATCAGCCAGCAATTAGTATCGTAAACAACAATGACGAAGAAATTACACAATATTTCTTACCTACCGGTTCACATATTATTGTTGAAGAAGGTCAAAAGGTTGTTCCAGGAACTATTCTTATTAAAGTTCCTCGCGAAACATCAAAAACCAAAGATATTGCAGGTGGTTTACCTCGTATTGCTGAATTATTTGAAGCGCGTGTATCAAAAGATGCAGCAATTCTTTCAGACATTGATGGCGAAGTGGTCTTTGGTGGTGTAAGCCGTGGATCACGTAAAATATCTGTTGTTCAAGGTGAAACAATATTCGATTATTTTGTTCCACGAGGTAGACAGATTAACGTTAACCATGGTGAGCATGTAACTGCTGGCGACCAACTTACCGCTGGTGTAGCAGTTCCGCACGATATTTTACGAATATTGGGACCTGATGTTGCACAGCATCATATCGTTGATCGAATTCAAGAAATTTATCGTCTTCAAGGTGTTGACATTAACGACCGACACATTGAATTGATCGTTAAACAAATGATACGTAAAGTACGTATTGTTGATCCTGGTGATACAGACTTCCTCATTGGTGATCGCGTTGACAAAATACATCTTAAGTTTGTCAATGAAGCACTGATGGCCGAAGGTAAACGTCCCGCAAGTGCACGTCCAGTACTTATGGGTATTACGATGGCATCGCTTGGTACCGAAAGCTTCTTATCTGCGGCATCTTTCCAGGAAACTACAAAAATCTTGGCAAAAGCAGCGGTATTTGGAGAAGTCGATCACCTTTACGGTTTGAAGGAAAATGTTATCATAGGAAGACTGATACCCGCAGGAACCGGCCTTGCATCGTTTAGGAAAAAGTATCTCGAAAACAAAGAAGTATAAAAAATGGCCAGGCGCGTAGCTCAGAGGCAGAGCATTGCTTTGACGTAGCAAGGGTCAGCGGTTCAAATCCGCTCGCGCCTACCAAAAAAAACAAAAACCTTATCGTTCCACAATGGAGCTTTGAATGAACATACAAACAAAACAAGATCTTATAGGCAAACACAGCGTACACGCTAAAGATACGGGCTCAACGCAAGTTCAAATTGCGTTGCTCACAGAACGCATCAAAGAGCTTAATCAAAAGCATCTTGCACATAACAAACACGATCAGTCAGCACGCTTTGGACTTTTAAAGCTCGTCGGCAAACGTCGCAGTCTTTTAAGCTACCTCAAGCGTACGTCTGAATCGACTTACTACGAATTGATAAACAAACTTGATATACGCAAATAATACAATGGGAGAACATATGTCGATAGAAAGAACCTTTACTCTGCCCGAATTCGGCTATGAAGTTACTTTCGGCAAATTTGCCGGTCAAGCGGACGGTTCTGCATGGCTCAAACAAGGCGGTACGGTTATTTTATCGACCATTGTTTCAGCACCAGCAAAAGAGTTCCCTGGCTTTTTTCCGCTTACCGTAGACTACCGCGAACAATTTGCCGCAGCTGGCAAAATTCCTGGCGGTTATCTCAAGCGTGAAGGCAAATCCAGTGATCGCGAAGTTTTAACAGGTCGCCTTATTGATCGCGCGATTCGTCCACTTTTCCCTTACAGTTACTTCGACCAAGTACAAGTGTTATCGACCGTGTATTCGGTTGATCAAGAGAGCATGCTGCAACCGTTAGCACTGCTCGCTGCTTCGCTTGCGCTTACATCTTCGCGAATTCCTATTCTTTCACCTGTTGGCGCATGTGAAATTGCACGCGTAGAGGGTAAATGGATATTTAATCCAACCTATAAACAATCGCTCGCCTCAGATGCTCGTGTTCTCGTAGCCGGTGATGACGAGGGTATTTTGATGGTTGAGAGTTGCGTCAATGAAGTTGAAGAAAAAACCTTGGTAGACTTGTTTTTTACCGCACATGAAACGATCAAAAAACAAGTTGCCTGGCAAAAAGAAATTCAAAAAGAACTCGCTGTTGAAAAAAGCACCATATCTGATCCATACAAATGGGACTTGTGGAGCTCAAATGCAGAAGAGTTTTTAACAAAAGAGGCGGTCGATACGCTTTTTACACAAGATAAGCTTGAACGATCCAGCGCATTTGCAAAACTTGAAGCTGATTTTTTTGAAAAACACAACGCACAGGTTGAAGAATTAAAGACACCACGTTCGTTTCTCGCGTTCATTTTTGATGTTGCATTAAAAGCAAAAATTACTGATCGCGTATTTGAACGTAATCAGCGTCTAGACCTTCGTGATTCAGAAAAGGTTCGCACTATTACCTCAGAAGTTGGTTTACTTCCATTTAACCATGGATCATCCCTCTTTAAACGCGGGCGTACACAAGCCCTCACGTCGGTTACATTAGGTAGCGGTCAAGATGAAAAACGCATCGAGAATCTTCGTGATGAAGAAACAGAATCGCCTTTCATGCTTCATTATAACTTCCCTGCATTCTCTGTTGGCGAAGTTAAACCGAACCGTGGCCCAAGTCGTCGCGATATCGGACATGGTGCATTAGCTGCATCAGCAATTATACACATGCTGCCTGACCGCGAAACATCGCCATACACCATTCGTATCGTAACAGATATTCTTGAGAGTGATGGTTCATCGTCCATGGCAACAGTCTGCGGATCGACCTTAGCATTAATGAATGCGGGTATCAAAATTCGTTCGATGGTCAGCGGAGTTGCAATGGGACTGCTTAAGTCATCTGAAGGTAAATTCTTGGTTGTTACGGATATCGCAGGCGCCGAAGATGCATTTGGCTTAATGGACTTTAAAGTTGCAGGTACCGAAAACGGTGTCACTGCAATTCAAATGGATATCAAAAATAAAGGCGGATTGCCTCGCGAACTCTTTATTCAAGCACTTGAGCAAGCACGCAGAGGGCGTCTCTTTATTTTAGGTGAAATGCGTAAAACAATAACAGAACCAGCAGCAGAGCTTTCGCCGCTTGTTCCTCGTTTTGTTACATTCAGAGTTCCTACCGATAAAATCGGTGCAATCATAGGATCTGGTGGAAAAATTATTAAAGAAATTATTGAAAAAACCGGCACATCGATCGATATTGAAGATGATGGCTTGGTTAAAATTTTCGGACAACCTGGCGAAAAACTCAATCAAGCAGTTAAATGGGTTGAGTTACTATCTGGCAAGATTATTGTTAACGAAATTTACAACGGAAAAATTAAGCGCCATGCTGACTTTGGCATGTTTGTAGAGCTTGCCCCAGGATTTGATGGTCTGGTTCATATATCAATGTTCCCTCGCGAAGCTCAGAATAGAATCTCTGAAATATACAAAATCGGAGAAGATGTGCTGGTACGCGTTTTAGAATATGATACAATGAGTGGTAAAGTGCGTCTTAAAATCGTTGATAAAAAGTAACCAAAAACAGCAACAAAGAAGGATTGCAGTATGTTTAATAGGTTTACGTCGGGACAGTTTGCGCGCAGTGGGAACCGTTCATTCGATGATTTACGTGAACTTAAAGTCACCTACGACGTTTTCCCTTACGCAGGTGGATCGGCTCTTTTTGAAATTGGTAATACCAAAATTTTATGCTCTATTACCCTTCAAAACGGTGTACCACATTTTCTTCGTGGTAAACGCACCGGCTGGCTTACAGCAGAGTATTCGCTTCTACCAACATCGACACCAACGCGTACTGTGCGTGAAAGCACAACCAATAAGCGCAATGGTCGCAACATAGAAATTTCACGTCTCATCGGTAGGGCGCTTCGCTCAATCGTAAGACTCGAATGCTTCAATGAAAAAACCATTTTTATTGACTGCGACGTTTTGCAAGCTGATGGTGGTACACGTTCAGCAAGCATTGTTGGTGCGTATCTTGCGTTAAGAGCGGCACAAGAAAATTGGTACAACTCAGGCGAAATATCAGAATCGTTCTTGCGCGATGAGCTTGCAGCAGTTTCTGTTGGCTCAGGTGAACGCGGAACACTTCTGGATATGGACTTTAATGAAGACAGCGCAACTGAGTCAGACTTCAATTTTGTGCTTACACGCTCTGGCGGATTAGTAGAAATTCAAGGTTCTGCTGAGAAAAAGCCGATTTCATGGGAAGCATACGAAGATATCACTCAACTCGCATTGATCGGTTCAAAAAGTCTCTTTGCGTTTTATGATGAGAACATCTACTCACCAAAACTTACGCAAGAAAAAGACTTTGTCTTTAAACCGTCATCAGATATGCGTGTACTTGAGGACTTTTAATACAGATGCATATCTCCAGATTTATTGAACTTTTAGAGAGACCCGAAGCTCAAAATCGGGTCTTTTTTCTTGCCTCAAAAACCAAACAGTACCATTTTTTGGCATGCCTGCACAAAGTACTTGCAAAGCAGGCACAGCATATAAACACGCTTTCGTGTTCAGACGTTGGACCCAAAGAGTTGATGCTTAACTTATCGACCTCATTTTTAGGTCAGGAACAGGTATGGATTATAACAGACATTGATGAACTTTCACCAAAAGATTGCAAAGCATGCACAGCATTTTTGGAAGAGTACACCGGCCCGCATACCATACTTTGCATGCTTGCCGAAGCGCCAAAAAAATGCACGCAAACAACTATAACTCTTGAACCCATAAGCGATATTGCAACATGCCTCTCTTTTTTTGAATTTTTCACACAAGCTATGCCGGCAGCTCAAAAACAACAGTTCTCTCTTTTCTTTCAGCAAGCGCTCAGTAAACAAAAAAATTTATGCGCAGACCAAATATACCTTCTCTCAACATATGCTCTTGTTTTAGGTAAAAATAGCCCTCAGTTCTTCGAAACATGGTTCGACCATATCTTCCAGCAAAAAAGCTCACTCTTTACGCTCAGCGCATTCTTGTTCGAAAAAAACGCACTAGCATTTGCTGATATGTGGCAGGATATTAAACGTGAGTATGAACCAGTTTTTTGGACCGTATTTTTGCTTGACGTGCTCTGGCAAGCCTATCTCTTTTTGTACGACAAAAAAACAGGTTTAAGCAAAGAGATGCGTTTTAATCGTTTACCATTTTCGTTTACCCGCACAGATTGGCGCAAACACAAAATTGAACATATAAAAAAATTGTATCAAGACATATACCAGTTTGACTGCGATTATAAACGCGGGCTCACCCATGATCTCAAACTTGAGTATTTGTTAATTCAGTTTGTACAAAAATAGACAAAATAGCAGTATTGATCTGTTTCTTTTATACGTTTTGAGATAATCTTTTTACGCATGCCATCTTAAAAAATCCCTAAAAAAACAAGGGGACAACATGTCTCTAATCAGCAAAGAAACTATTCAAGAAGTAAAAAATCGTTTAATACAAACATACAACCCTCTTGCCATTTATATATTCGGATCGTATGCCTGGGGTATGCCCACAGAAGATAGCGATTTAGACTTGCTCATTGTCATCGACTCATCAAACAAAAAATCATTCAAAAGATCGATATCATGGTATATGGCTTTGTCATGCCTTTTGGTCACATCATGCAAATCAGCAGAACCTTTTAACAATACAACCAATAACCCCTATCTCAATCCACACCTGATATCAACCCTTATATCGGGTTCAGGCATAGTCACTTTTGATGGCTCAAAAGCTCCAAAAGATATCCATATAAGCGGTATAACAAAAATAAAAAACTCAAACCTTGACCACAATGTTCATGCCGATGGGTATTGTTATGCTTACAAATCAACCATTCCATCATTGCATGTCAACGGTCGAGCAAACATCTCCTCCTGTGTAATCCAAAAAGAAACAGTTATAAATGGCTCGCTGTATGCTAAGGCAACCAGTTTTAACGATATTGTTTCAATAAAAAATGAACAGGTACTTTTTGAGAACTGTGCTATTGCTGCGATCGAAATGCGCGAGCCTGCTGCGGGCTGGATATTCAGAGGCACAACCAAGCAGATAGTAAGACTCAAAAAAGATACACACGTTTATGGATCCATCGTGTTTCGACAGGAAGGTGGCGAGGTATGGCTCTATGACACCAGCAGCATCCATGGAAGCATAATTGGTGGTACAATCGTCTACAAAGGTAAAAAAATAGCTGCTGCTACAAAAACAAACAGTGACCGCCCTAATTCATCAACACGTATACGCAACGGTTTTGGATCAACGACAAAACGATAATATAGCCAGGACACAAGTGACACGTTTATCACTTG
Organism: candidate division TM6 bacterium GW2011_GWE2_41_16; assembly: GCA_000996695.1. Classification (GTDB taxonomy): domain Bacteria; phylum Babelota; class Babeliae; order Babelales; family Babelaceae; genus GWE2-41-16. The sequence goes on from LCAT01000005.1 coordinate 26,167, forward strand.
GAGGACTGCGCTATAACAAAAAGGCCCCGGTTTTGCCCGAGGCTTTTTGTTCAACTTTGTTAAACTCTACTCATTCTTTTTTTCGACCATCCGGCGATATAATTCCACCAGAAAAAATCAATGTCATTGCTTCTTGCCGCGTCATAGCAGTTTCTATACATGCATCGGTTGCAACAATTAAAAAGAATCCATGAACCGAGTTAGGCATCGGCACAAAGACATTGTAATATTCTTTTGCTTTGTCTGGAGCATACTGTTGTGCAAATGTGTTCATAACGAGACCCAAAGCATACTGCCCAGCTTTGGGAAACTCAACAAACACAATCTTTTGCATCGATTCTTTACCCTTGGCATCATGCCCACCAAGCGCATGCACAAGCTTGCGTGCACCCGAATAGACTTGCCCAAATAATGGTAAATTTTCTATTTTTTGTTCAATCATTTCGATTATACGCTTAAAGTCGAATAGATGAATTACTGCGCCAATAAGCACAATACCCAAAAGCGCAAAAACAACTTCTGAGTACGGTATTTTTCTAAAAATAAGAGGCTCAATATAACGCAAAGGCGAGAGAAGCATGTACACAAAATGCCATACAAACGCTATCACTGCATATGTCAAACCAAGCGGCAATATCGCGATAAGCCCCGTAATAAAAAGAGATTTAAGCGTTTCCCAAAATATCTTTTTTTTCATTGCACAACCCCTACCAAAAATATCAAGAAATCTTTTCGATTAACCAGGTACGCACACGTGCAAGCACCATTTCAGCGCACCCAGCGTCCTGATGCTCAACCATAACACGTACAATCGGTTCAGTACCTGATGGCCTTACCACGAGCCGTGCACCATCAACAGGCACGTCGTTCAAAGCACGTGCACATATTTCCTTAACCTCACCCAAACGCGATTTCTCAAAAGGAATTCGTGCATGTTTTTGCGCATACTTTAAAAGAGGCTTTAAACCCTGGCAGACCTGTTGGGCGTATAAGTATGCAAGAAGCACCATCAATCCGTCACTGATCGGATTTTTATCAAGCAAAATAACATGCCCTGATGGCTCAGCGCCAAGCAACGCGTTATTTTGTATAAGCATCTCGACCACATACTTATCACCAACCTGCGAACGTGCAAACTCTTTTTCTCGAGCAGCACATGCTTTTTCAAGCGCACCATTAGACATAATCGTACCAACATAACAACTGTTATGTGCATATGTCTCAAGATGGGATAATACCCATAAAAGGTCATCTCCGTTAAGCTCACATCCGGTGGTATCGACCACTCCAAGACGGTCACCATCGCCATCAAAAGAACACTTCAAAACATTGGTGTGTTCGCGAAAGCGTTCATGCCATGTAGCGTATGCAGCACCACATTGCTGGTTGATATTGGTACCAGAGGGCATTGCACACTCAAGAATAACGTGTGCGCCAAAGCTCTCAAGAACCGGCTTTGCGATATGGCTAAGCGCACCATTTGCAGTATCGACGCACAAAGTCATACCTGCGAGATCAAGGCCAACAAAAAAAGTATGCAACGCTGCCGTGTATGCATTCACATATTGATTATGTGTTGTCTGATTAATGCATACTACCTCGGACTGCAATTCAAAATTTTGTTCAGGCTGACTGTAATACAATCTGCTAATACGTACTTCATCTTGAAGCGATATTTTACTCCCAAAACTATCTAAAATTTTGAGGCCATTGTCCATTGCAGGGTTATGGGAAGCAGTAATCATTATGCCAGTTCCAAACGATTGGGCATGCTTAAGAGTAAAGGATACCAGTGGTGTCGGCAAAACTCCGCCATCAATACAACAAATGCCATGCTGTGCCAACACATGCTTAAGAACTGTGGCAATAATTTTGCCCGATGCGCGTGTGTCACGCCCGAGTAAAACAGGCTCGGTAATTTTTTTTTCGACAAGCCAAAGCGCTAGGGCATGTGTAAGACGCACCAGATTGGTATGTGTAAAAACTCCAAAACCAAAAGGACCACGGATACCGTCGGTCCCAAAAATATTTTCATTGCGTTGCATCATGCTTTTTTACACCTACGAGCTTTATTGGGATACTAGTTGCCAGCGTTTTTATATTTTTTTTGAATTTTGTGATTATAAAGGACATTCTACCATGAATGCAGAACAAAATAAAAAAGTGATCCTCACCGGTGATCGTCCCACCGGACAGCTACACCTAGGACATTACGTCGGATCTCTTGCAAATAGAGTTGCCCTTCAAGACGAGTACAACCAGTTTATCCTGCTTGCGGACATTCAAGCGCTCACCGATAACTACGAGAACCCTCAAAAAGTTCGTGACAATGCCTACCAAGTACTTCTTGATTACCTTGCAGTGGGCATCGATCCTCACAAAAGCACCATATTTTTGCAGTCCCAAATACCCCAGATTGCCGAACTTACCGTGCTGTTTATGAACCTGGTTACACTCAGCAGACTTAAGCGCAACCCAACCGTAAAAGCTGAAATGGCTCTACGCGGGTTCGATGAATCCGTTCCTGTAGGGTTTTTGGTATACCCTGTCAGCCAAGCAGCCGACATAACCATCTTCAAGGCTGATCTGGTGCCCGTAGGCGAAGATCAAGCACCTATGATCGAACAAACAAACGAGCTGGTACGCAGTTTTAATCGTATTTATGGTCCTATTCTTAAAGAAACAACCGCTCTTATCCCTAAAACCGGCGGCCGATTGATTGGCACTGATGGTAAAGCAAAAATGAGTAAATCACTGGGCAACACGATATTCCTTAACGAAAGCTCGGATTCTTTAGCGAAAAAAGTTAAAGGCATGTACACCGATCCTACACATCTCAAGGTCGAGGACCCGGGCAAAATTGAAGGGAACACCGTGTTCACATACTTAGACATTTTTGATCCGGATACGGCAGAGGTTACACGACTCAAAGAACATTACATGCGTGGTGGCTTAGGTGACAGCATCGTTAAAAAAAGGTTACTCGATGTTTTAGAAAATTTTATAGCGCCTATCCGTACCCGCCGCGCAGAGCTTGCTCAAAACATGGATTACATAGAAAACATAGCACGTGAAGGCACGCTCAAAGCACGCGCTGTAGCCTCACAGACAATGCTCGAAATTCGCCGTGGAGTTAAAATCGATTATTTTGATTAATTACATAAGGGCGCTGCCCTTAACCCGCGAGGGTATTCACCCTCGACCCACTGAAAATATACATGGGTCCATCACCCCGTATTATTCGCGTAAGCGACAGAGCCTGCCGATGTACGTTGAAATGGCTTTCACCATTTCAACGTACATCGGCAACTTGCTTTATAGTCACTAGAACAAATGCTACCCCGGCACACAGCTAACAAAAGTCTTATACAGTGGGTCAAGGGTCTTTGACCCTTGCGGGTCGAGGGCAGAGCCCCGTCCTTACAGGCGTCCGTCTGTTATTTGCTTTTTATCTTAAAGCCAGCCTATGGTTATTCTCGTCTGTAGTTTGTATTATTCACGGATAAAAAAGAGAAAGGGTACCCATGGCCAAGAGTAAAAAGAACAACAAACGTCTTATATACACCTGGATAACAACCGTTATCCTTGCTGTGCTATTTATTGCAACCGTCTGGTTTTTAGTCAAAAGTGCACCGTACACCCAGGACGAGATCATCTTGCAACACATCAAGTTACTGTCCGAAACATTCAAAAAAGTAGATACGGAATGCGGTATCGTTGGATTTGAAGATGAGGGCGGCAGTCGCAAAAAATGCTACATCGACTTTTTGAATATTACATCATTTTCTGGATCAGAAGCAGGAGCGCTCAACGTACTTTATCCAGATAAGTGGCATGGTCCGTATCTTAAGGATAACCCAACCATCCAAGAGCGCTTCTATTACATCATGAAAATTCGTGGCAGCTTTTATATCATTCCAGGCGATGGCATCAAGCTCTCTAATGGCAAAACTATTGGCAAAAATCTTATGATCGATGAAAACTCTGACATAGAATCGATGATGAAAGATCCAAAAAGTTTATCATTCAAAAATCAGCCTCTTGCAGCAAAGCTTGAGCTTAAGCTTGAGCAAAAGGTTAAGCCGCTCACCTCAACAGCCGAAGTGTAATACAGTTCATCACGCTTGATATCTATGCTTAAGGGATAAATAGTGCGTCTCTTGGTACGCCTCTAAAAGGCCGTACTACTTTATGACGCACCAAGGCGAATGCCTTAAAAAAATTGATCACGTTTTTACAACGTGATCAATTTTTTTTGTTTTCAAGGAGGACTTCTCAAAATTTTCGTCCTCTGCCGTCCCAGGCCCCACTGCCCTTACCGCGTTCAAAGTATCGAGTTTTCGCACACTAATGTGTGTCACACACCAAGATGTTTTACACATGAAGATGTGTTTTGAGAAGCTCCTGAATTTTTTGTCCGTTACCCTTGCCCCCGGTCTTCGCCATCATCTGTCCAACAAAAAAACCCATGAGTTTTGTTTGCCCGCTACGATACGCTAACACCTGACTTGGGTTCGCTGCAATAATTTCCATAACTATTTTTTCAAGTACCGCAGAATCATCGATCTGCTCAAGATTATTTTTTTGTGCGTACTCACGTGGCGACTCCCCGGTTGCAACGACCGCCTTAAAAATGTCCTGAGCAATCTTTGAATTAATCTTTCCCGACTCGATCAACTCAATTAACTCAGCCAAATGCCGTGGAGTAAACTTAAGAGCCATGGGTTCGATCGAAAGCTCTTTACACAAACCCATTACATCGCGCAACACCCAATTGATGAGCAATGGGCTCTTAATAATTTTGTACGTATCTTCGTAATACGCTGCAATGGTTGTGTCGTTTACCAAAATTTCAGCCTCGTAAACGCTCAGACCATGTACCGTTGTATAGCGCGCAAAACGTTGTTCTGGCAATTCTGGCAGACGTGCTGCGATATCGTTCACAAACTCGCTCGTTAAACATACCGGCGGCAAATCAGGCTCGGGCATGTACCGATAATCTGCCGCAACCTCTTTGTTGCGCATCGGGTATGATTTACGCTCTTTGCTATCCCATAAGCGTGTCTGTTGTATAACACGCTCACCAGACTCGATAAGTTGAATTTGGCGCTCAACCTCGTACTCGATCGCATCACTAATAAACTTGAACGAATTAATATTTTTGAGCTCAACTTTGGTACCAAGTTTTTCTGCACCCTTCAGACGTACTGATATGTTTGTATCGGCTCTAAAAGCACCATCTTCCATGTTCCCCGAGCACACGCCAAGGTACATAACCGTGTTACGCAACGCTTTGAGGTATGCGCGTACTTCAGCAGCGGATGATAGATCTGGTTGAGAGACGATTTCAAGCAAAGGCGTACCCGCACGATTAAGGTCAACGAGGCTGCGGCCACAGGTAGCATCATGAATGTTTTTGCCCGCGTCCTCTTCCATATGAATGCGCACAAGCCGTATTTTTTTTGCCACGCCACTATCACCCATGATCTCAACATACCCGTGCTCACAAATGGGCAGGTCACCCTGTGTAATCTGAAAACCCTTAGGCAGGTCAGGATAAAAGTAATGTTTACGCGAAAAAGTATTGGTCATATTTATCTGGCTATGCGTGGCAAGGGCGGTCATGACCGCGTACTCCACAACCTGCTGATTGAGGCGTGGCAAAACGCCAGGATGCCCGGCACACACAGGACAGATAGTACTGTTAGGCTCAACAACTACCGCATTAGAACACGCACAAAATATTTTTGAACGGGTTGTAAGTTGTGCATGCACTTCCATACCAATGCACACTTCATACTGTGGATATCTCTCTAAAACTGATTCTGAGCTCATTGCTCACCCTTGAAATGTTAAAAAAAACAACCAAACCTATAGTAAGATTCACTTTGATATACACACCCACATTGCGATTTGGTCGTACAATCAATGACCAAATTTGTGTACGTCAACATAGCGCATGCTATAAAAATTTTCGTTTCAACAAAAACTATCTTTAGAATAACAAGCATCACATCTTTGGTATATCACACATTGATTTACTGAATCTATGGCTTTTTTTACAGGTCATTGACGTATAAAAAACTCCTGGTCTAAGATGTACAACCAGTTAGTTGACATTCAACTCTACAGCGAAGACCACTTAGATATGCACATGCGAAATTGCGGATAGAACCTTTTGGAAACATTAACCGTGAGCTCGTTTGAGCGTGCCTAAAATGGCTTTGCCATATTTTTTTACAAAGGAGACCGTATGAAAAAACACTTGCCGCTCGTGTTACTGATGAGCGCGGCAGTGGGCTCGATCTACGCTGAAGAGGGCGATATTACATCTCGCTCGTTCTTCTCAGTTCGTCCACACTTCGCTACCGGTAGTTTTGAGCACAATGCATTAAATCGCAATGATCGTATGGAAGCCCGCGAAGATGGCTACGGCTCAGCATGGTGTCTCACCGCATTCGGTGGTCGCTCGCAATCCGCATCAGACCTGGCTAGATACTTTCTTCCTTTTGGCGTCACCAAGTTACACGTTAAAGAAAACGCTGCGGTAAACCCAGTGGATGGCACCGACACCAGAACCGTCGATGCTGCACATTTGAACATCGAAACCGTTAACAATACATTCGAATCTGATGTTACGTTCTGCCCACGTCACGAGTTCTTTGGCCTAGGCCTCGACTGGCACCAAGCACTGTGCATGCGCGATGATGGCACCGTTAACTACTACTTTGAAGCCAGTGCTCCTCTGTTACAAGTACGCAACAACATGAACATGCGCGAACGCATCATCAATGATGGCGGCGGCGCAGTCGGCGAGCTCGGTCTTGATAACGCTCCACGCGTCGGCAACGTAACAGAAGCGTTCCAACAGCCAAACTGGAACTACGGCAAAATTCTCCCTTGCGCAAACAGCAAGCCTGCATGCAGCACCAGCACAAGCCGTCGTTGCGGATCATGCCATCCATACAAACGCACACGCATTGGCGATATTGAGCTTTCTGTAGGCAAAAACATGGTAGCCACCGGCTGCTGTAAGCTCGACTCGTACATCGGTATGGTTATACCAACCGGTAACCGCGTCACAAGCAGATATGTCTTTGAAGCAATGGTAGGTAATAATCATCACTGGGGCGTAATGTACGGCGCAAACGCCGAACTCGGCCTGTTCAGCTGCGAAGATCACACGCTTAAACTCGCGCTCGATACCAACACCCGATTCCTCTTTGCTAACCATCAAGTGCGCAGCTTTGACCTCAAAGACAAGTCATGGTCGCGATACATGGAAATGTACCAAAACCAAGCACAAGCAGCACTTGCAGCAACTGATCCGCAAGATCAAGGCCAAAGTATGGGTGTGTCCGGTATTAACATGCTGAGCCAATGCGTCAAGGTTAAACCGCGCTTCTCAACGGTATGGAACGCAACCTTGCTCTATAACCATTGCAACTTTAACAGTGAGCTTGGCTACGGATTCTATGCTCGCCAGTGCGAAAAAGTTGAGTTCTGCAATAAGAACTTTACTGCTGCGCTCAAGTACTACACCGGCCTTGGTCAAACTACTATTTACCGAACCATTAATGGTCTTGCAGCTGGCACAAACCTTTCTGTAGCTAATTACCAAGCTATCCCAACAAGCCACTTTGACTTAACATCAGCAACGCACCCTGCAATGCTTTCGTTCATCTTGCACGGATCGCTGGGATACTCATGGAAAGAAGTGTGCTACCCAACCTTTGTTGGCATCGGCGGATCGTATGAGTTCCCATCAGGCACTAACGCTGCACTTGCCGCATGGACACTCTGGGGCAAATTGGGCATAACGTTCTAAAAAGAACACAAAAGGAAAACTTATGATAAAGAAATATCTGATACTTGCCGTATGTGCTTTGGGCATCATGATGCCTGCACATGCGATGTTTGGTCGCAAAGATCCTTTTACCTTGTTTAAAAATGCAATCAGAGCCAAAAATGCAGTAGCTGCTGCTGAAAATTTTGCACAGCTTCAAGAGGATGTTCGTCAAATAACCCTTAAAGGTGCGTCATATCAAGAAGCAATAAAAGACCCAAAATTTGAAGCAGCATGGCTTCTTGAGATAAAAAAAATTCCTGCAGCAATACGAGCAAAAAGTTTGGCTATTGAATCACTTGTAAAGGAAGCCGGTACACCCGAGGCAGCTCAAAAACAAATTGATACTTTAACCACAGAAAAAGTTGGCTTAGAAGAAAAATTGAGATTAGCCAACGAAGATTTGACAAAACTTAAAACAGCTCCAAAAGCTCCTACCACACCAGTCAGTTTGGCCGCAGATACAGCAAGAATTAAAGCATTAGAAATAGAGATAAATGGTGATCCAATAACGGGAAAACCAGGGTACATAAAAGAAATTGCAGATCGTGATGCTAAACTCAAAACTGCTACTGCTAACGAAAAGGCTGCTATTGAACGACTCAAAATAGTAGATCCTGAAGGCACGAAAGAATTGCAACAAAAATGGGAAGAAAAAATCGAAAAACTGTTGAACGAATATAAAGCTAAAACAATCACTAAAACAACCTACAAAGAGGCTTTAAAAGAATTTCAAGAAATAACTAAAGGAAATATTCCTCTATTATTACGGGTAAATAATCTACAAAAATATTTTGGTGTAGATCAAAAAGCAAAAATGAATGAGATCGGCTTAGTCTCCAAAGCAATGGCTCAAAAAATCAAAGCCCTTCAAGCAACCGACTACACAGCAGCCGTCGCTGCATTTGTTAAAGCAGCCACCGAGTTGAAAACAGTCGCAGAAGTAGCTGTATTGTTAGAACTAGCAAAAGCAGTAGATACTAAAGGCGGAAAAGCAGAAAAAGCATTCACAGATGCTGTCACTACAGCGCTTCAAAAAATCTTTGGTGCTAGCGCCAACGACCATGGCCTGCTTGGCGGCACACCAGGATCAAAATCAACGGCTCTGACAGCAGCCACCCTTGGTAACATTGCAAATCGCATTGCTGCAGCAAAACTTGCTCTTGATATTGCTGAAATCATAGATGACAAACCAGGTTTTGAAAAAAGGTATGAAAGCATTCTTACAGCTCTGAATGTTGATGAAAAAGGTGCAATAAAAACACAACCTGCAACGGGCGGCGACCCTTCAAAAGTAGAGTTTAAGCTAGAAACACTTGACCTAAAAACAATAACAGATGAAAAATCTGCTAAAGAAGCATGGGAAAAAATTAAGGCACTAGATGCAACAAAAATGACTGAAAAAGATGCCACACAATTTTCAGCTTTTGTAGATACATTTTTTGACAAAAATGTCACCCTGGCTACAGCAGAAAAAAATGCCCTAGCAGATAAGCTTGAGGCCGCTGCAGACAAAACATCTGGCCTAATCAAAGCTGCTTTAAAACAAAAAGCCACCGACATTAGAGGTATGTAATTCGAAAGGAAATAGAAAATGAAAAAATTTTTTTTACTATTTTTACTAGCATCTTGCTCACAACTTTTTTGCACTGTTGATTTTGCTATTTTTGAACAAATTTTAGCAGCAAGCCCCATCGCAGCACGTGGCTGGATTTTTTACATGGCACCAAATGATTTGACCGAACTTGTATCAGGAAATATAACGGGCCTCAAAAAAGCAGCGGTAACTCGCATAAGGAATATCATTTTAGAAAATGGTACGCTCAAAACCGAGTTCACACCCAAATTACCCGGCGGTCCATCCACACCAGCTGCGTCAGTGGACAAAGCTTTGGATGATGAGATGGCAAGAGCTAAAGCTGCAGGACAGAACGAAATAGCAGCTGGACTTGCACATATTGCTGAAAACTCTGCAATAAATCTTGGTAACGCTGTAAAAACTGATCCCTCAGCTAGAGCAGGAATCGAAGCTATAAAAAAAGCTCTTGACGGAACAAAATAAAACGAACACAACTATATTACGAGGCGCGGGTAACTCCGCGCCTCTCTTTTTTTTCTTCTTCACAATTTCACCTCAACCTCCCTTTTCTCATCTCCCCTCACCCCCACTCCGTCTCAACACCCTCTCGTTCGCCAGCCAAAAAAAATATCACGCGTAAAACCGTTTATTATTTCTTCCAATCAATACAATAGAAAAATTGAGAGATAAAAAATCATACCATTCACGGCATGTAAAATTACTAAATAGAAAATTTAAAAATTCTCAAACATTTTATTTTGACAAACAAATTAATATTCGTAAACTAAAAACAGTATCGTGAAATAAAAGTCATTTAGACTATTTGATATCATTATTTTAAGTTGGAGGTTTTTCTGTTATGAAAAACATGTCACGTTTCGGCGCTTTACTTCTTGTTATCAGCATACTCCCTTGCAGCGCACAATCATCGTTCATGGTTAATGGACTCAAAGCTGTAGTCCCTGCAGTTAAACAAGCTGTAACCAAAGCACAACCATGTGTTCGTTGCGCATTGTCAAAAGCAGTAGCAGCAACTAAATCGCACCCACGCATTGCGCTTACCGTCGCAGCAACAACTGCAACAGTAGCAGCAGGAGCTGGGGTAGTTTGTGGTGTTAAAGCGTATAAAAAAGCACACACGCAAGAAGCCTTGGAAAAACGATTAGAAAAAGTAGCTAACACTGATCCTCGCACCGCAGCTCGCACACTCAAACAACTTGAGAAGTTTAATCCAAGTTCAGTAGAAGGCTGTTTCAAAGGCAAACACTACAAAAATGCTACAAGATTTATTACTCCTACGGGAGAAATAAAACCAGAACAGTATGATGATTTCATGAAAAAACATGCCGGTTTAACCAAAAACCAAAAGCGTGTATTAGTTGCAGCACCGGTTGCGCTTGCAGTCGCTGGCGGCATGGTATTTGCAGGCTATAAGTTCGGACCACGCGTTGCGCAATCGGCAGCGTTCCGTACGAGCATGAGCAAAGTATCAGGCGCTGCACGCTCAGGCGTACAGTTTGCTGGTCGCAAACTTGGCGGTTTGGTACGTAGCATGCGCAACATGCACAAACCTGCATAATACCCCATTGGGTGTGCAGTATCAATCAGTACAGTATCAATTGATACACAACTGATTTAATCAGACAATAACACGTCGAGGCAGAGGAAAATCTCTGCCTCGATTCTTTTTTTTATGCTAAAAAGTAGTGCGGCCTGCGCAAAAATGAACCAAACAAACCCCTGATTTAACTTATCTCATATTCATTCATGTAATTTGAAAATCCGAGCTTCAATTTGCAAGGACAAAAAATAAAATTTAAGAATGTTTTTTTGGACAACACAGAGCGGTTTTTTGTATCAAAAGCCATAAGTGATAAAGAATAAAATTTTATAATCTCTTGACTGACGAACAATTAACCATGTAAATTGAAACAGATCCTTTCAATTTACATGGTTGGAGTTTTTTTATGATTATAGATCGTACTAGTTATCTACAAAAAATAGACTTTCAATTCTCCATGCACTCGGTGTGCTGCTTGCTCGGACCTCGGCAGGTAGGCAAAACAACCCTTGCAAAACAGTATGCACGCAATATTCCCAAGGCTGCTTTTTTTGATCTTGAAAATCCTCTTGACCTTGCGCGACTCGAGAATCCCATGCTCACACTTTCTGCAATAGATAGCGACTTGATCGTGATAGACGAAATTCAGCGACGAGCTGAACTGTTCCCTATTTTACGCGTGCTTGTTGACGAAAAACCACGTAAATTTCTTCTCCTTGGTAGCGCCTCGCGAGACTTAATTGCACAATCCTCAGAAACGCTTGCAGGTCGCGTTGGATATATCGAGGTTATGCCTCTATCCCTAACCGAAACACAAACGGGCTATGAGCCGCTGTGGCTCCGCGGCGGATTTCCTCGGTCATTTTTTGCTCTCAAGCAAGATGAAAGTTATGCATGGCGGCAGGAGTATATAACAACCTTTATGGAAAGGGATATTCCAAGCCTGGGATTCCATATCCCTCCACTCCATATGCGACGCTTGTGGATGATGCTGGCCCATAATCATGGCAATCTATTAAACCTCAGTGACATCGGTAAATCTTTGGGAATAACTCATCCCACCGTACGCAAATACACCGATATTTTGGTCGGAACTTTTATGGTACGACTCCTAGAACCTTGGTTTGAGAACACCAGCAAAAGACTGGTTAAAGCACCAAAAATCTACATACGCGATAGCGGAATACTGCATGCTCTGCTTGGCTTACCCGGCAAAAATGATCTATTGGTATACCCACGACTTGGAGCATCATGGGAAGGCTTTGCCCTTGAAGAAATCATTAAAAGTTTAAACGCACGTAATGAAGAATGCTTTTTTTGGGCAGTACAGAGCGGCGCTGAGCTCGACTTACTGGTAATTAAAGACAATAAAAAAATAGGTTTTGAGTTTAAGTACACCGATAGCCCTTCATTAACCAAATCAATGAGCATAGCTCTGAGCGATCTTAGGCTTGATATGCTTTATGTTATCCATCCCCAAAAAGGATCGTTTTTATTACAAGAAAAGATCCAGGTTATCGGGCTCGAAGAGTTTGTTGAACAAAAAAAAGGACGCTCGTAAATCTCTTTCATTTACAAGCGTCCTTTTCAGCAATAATACCGTGTTATCATTGCACCGTAATTTTTGTGAACGGGTCCTTGCTCAACGCCATAAGCTCGGGCGCAAACGCCAAGACCGTACGCTCCATAGCATCACTCAACGCTTGAGAACTGCCCCTGAATTTTGTTGATGACACATCATAGCGATGGAACAAAGAGATCACAGTTGGCACAAGAGGCTTTCCCGAAGAAGCCTCTTGCCCATAAGAAATGTTTATCGCATATGCCCCACCGATTATAGGGTCTTCACGCTCAACCGTAGCTCCTGGTTTAATCGAAGGATATGGCACACACATATTTTTATTTTTTTTCTTATTATTGTGTTGATAAAATTTTGCATTATTAACAAGTTCAAAGCAATCGCTAGTACTTATGATAAGCTTGCATCCCCGCAGAATAAGCGGCAAATCAGCAGTACAACTGGTAGGGGAACTACTATCATTACCGATAATAGTAAGCTCATCATCGTCAGTATCGTCAAAATAATTAGGAATTTTTACGTCAGATAGCATCTTAAAATCACGTGATTCATCCACTCCAAAACCTGTACCTCTTGACTGTAATAGCGCTGGGGCAGGCATCGTTGTTGTTGTAGTAGTGATAGAACTTTGGAGTGCAGTTTTTGTAGCAAAGAAAACGGCAGCTTGATCAAATAGGTCATGCGCAGACAATAAACCATTCGCAGGTACGCGGATCACGCGAAGCAACTTGCGCATGTATTCTGCGGTAGAACCGGCCAAAATTTTATCTTTAAACTGAGCCATATCCACAAGTTTGCCACACAAGCATGCATGAGCGATAAATGCCGTAAACGTAAGCAGGTCACGCGGCGGCTTTTTACATGACATACAACACCCTGATTGAGGCCGACCCATGGTAAGAGTGGCAGCCAAAATAGGAAGTGGAGCACTCGTGGGGTCCATGTAACGAATTGTGTGCAGTACATGCTCTGCTACAATTACAAGTGCAAGATTATCCGCAAAAGACCGTCTATTGTTGCAAATGTCCAAAACATCCGCAAGACATTTTTCTGGTAATTGAAAACGTGAAAGGCTTCGTTTGAGGTCTTCTTCGAGTAGGGATAGCCCATCAATACTCAAAAAAGATCGAACCCCGTTAAAAGGTCTTACTGATGACATAGATTGAGCACGTGAATACAAAAATTGCATAAGCCAGGCGGACCCTGAAACCGATGTCATCAGCAGAGTACGATCGATTATGCTTTTACCCGTTTGTGAATCAATCACTTGAGCAAGCCCTTTGAGCGCACCAAAGTTCGAGAAAAATTTCTGATGACCGCTCAAAGCAATACCTATGCGATTATTACTTCCAATAAAGAGTTCTCTCGATGCAATAAACGATTCCTCGTGCATGCGAGCAGCACTTATTGCTGTTATGTCTAAAGGATTAACACTGAGGCCTTGGTACCTTTTTATTGTTGGTGATGGAACAAACAACGGCGTATTTTCTTTTTTTTGCCGTTCCATAGCACCAAGTTGTAGTGATAAAAAAAACATGGCACAGAGTAAAATAAAATATTTTCGATTATTCATTAGAAATTTTCCTTTGCTTGAGACACATGCGTAAAAGGATCCTCACTCAAAGCATTGAGCTCGGGAGCAAATGCAAGAACTGCACGCTCCATTGACCCAGCGAGTACATCAAACTCCTGAGAAGTGTATTCGAACTTTGTCGTTGAAAATGGATGCAGATTTGGAATGTATAAAACAGTAGGAACCATAGGTTCATAATCAGTTTTTGCATGACCATAAAAAATTTTCATGACATATGTTTCATTGGTGCTTGAGTTTTTTCGTACAAAAATGTCACAGGTATGCATACCATCACCGATGGCGGGATACGGTATACCCGTACACTTAACCTTAGTGTTGTATGCCGCGTAGAATTTTTCATTTTTCATTAACTCTAAACAATTTTCGGGTGATGAGCCTGAAGCATCAATATCGATCAAAAGCTCACAATCCTGCCTGATGAGCGGCAGATCAGGGATACAACTGATGATGCCACCATCTTTGGTTATGATTAAATCGTTCGAACTTTTTTCGTTAAAGCAGTTTGGAGTATAGGCAGGGCACAGCGTATGAGCCTCAAATGACCCTATAAGATCGTTTGGTACTTGCACCGCTGGTTGCCACACGATTCCCGCTTTTGTCAGGTCTATTGGAGCTTGACTCGTTGGCTTTTTGGTCAAAAAAATGACCGCTTGGTCATAGATATCACGTGTCGAAACCGCATATGCCGATCCGCACATACCAATCGTCAAACCCGTTGTTAACTCTGAGCCTATGCTCGTTCGAAACTTTTGTTCAAACTGTGGCATATCCACAAGCCTGCCGCATAAGCACGCACTAGCCATAAATGGAGTGAGAGTAAGCATGTCGTAATCAACTTTTTTATACAGTGAGCCTAGTGAAGCCAGTACCCAATTAAAGCCCGAGCTTGGCTTTGTTATCGAAACCATATCAAGAGCGGCAGTCAAAATAGGGATTGGCGCATCCTTAGGATCAATACGAAATGCCGTTTGCGAAAGATGCTCACGCGCAAGAGCAATATTATCTGCAAAATATTGATTGCTTATGCAGTCGGCCCATATATCGATCATATGTTTGTGAAAAATTTCATGCACCATGGGATTCAAAAAGGACAGTGTAAGGTTGTGTTTTAAGGTACCCTCAAAAGCGCGTAGCTCATCTATGCTTAAAAAAGATTTATGCGCATGAGAATACAGTACTTGCATAAGCCAGGTAGAACCTGAAAGCGATGTCATGCACACGGTACGATCAATCATACTTTTTCCGGTCGCATGGTCATATACCTGAGCCAGTCCTTTGAGTGCTCCAAAATTAGCAATTGCAGCACGCGTTCCACCGCCGCTGAGAGAAATCCCCTTTTTTACGCGCTGAGCAACAAACATTTCTCGCGCGCTGAGAAACGTATATTCAGCAACGCGCCCGGCACTCAAACTTTCTTCATCAAAGTCGCTGGGTGTAATTAATCCACGCTCCGAAAGCTGATCGTCTAACAAGGCTTTTTCTGTATCTGGTTGACACGATCTATCACACAATAATGCAGGATCAAAAGCCTTTATGCACAAACAACTGCACAACATACACAAAGCGTACAGACCCTGTTTTTTCAGACTCATCAATGCCCCCCCTTTTTTTTAAAGTTAAAATCAGGCGTTTGCCTGACCTGACAATACGATTAAGAAAAACGTGATAAACAATGTACGAAAAAAATGGAGCTTAAACGAAGGGTTGGGCGTTTTTGCTTTGAGGGTATGCCGTTTTATGGCATTCCCAGCCTTAGGCGAAAGTCTTATTTGGCTACTAGCGCATTTTTATGCATACATGTTTACCTGCAAAAGCTATCCCAAAAGAAATCACCTGCGCAATGTCACGATCCTCAAGTTCTTTGGCATACTGGCGCGACTCAATTTGATCAAGCGCACTTGTTGCTGCTTCATCAAGCAACTCACCTCGCCGTAGGTCAACCTTTTTAAATTCAAAAATGTATCCTTTTTTGCGCTGATCTTTAGGAATAACCATCACGTCATAGCGACCATAACCAGACTCTCGATTAGATCGCACGTCATGAGTCGAACGCAATCCAACGAGCATGCCAAGCACAAATGCATGATAAAATAGCTCAGGCTTAGAACCGGATACATCAAAGTAACTCAAGCTTTCTGTAACGAACTGCTCAAAGGCCCGAATAAATGTTTCAGAGTCACCGGTATCAAGCGCTTTAAGCATATGCTCATAATCATCAAAAGCATGCGAACCTTTAATCCACTCGCTTAAAGCAAAAGCATAGAAATACTTGACCTCGTTATTAGGCAGCAGCACATCTGCAAACATATGCCCATCAATAAGCTCAAAATTTTGGTATGTCAGATACCCCGTAGAAAGCAAAAAACTCCAGACAGCACCAGTCATATGCTCAATATCGCTAAATGAAATATGCTCATACAACTCAAGGCGAACAGCCTCACCCGCCATAAGTCGCTCAAAAATTATTTTTGACTCAGCAGAACTTTTTTCGATAAGTGTTCGAATAAGAGTGTTTGTTGAAGTATTGATCCAATAGGCGCGCTCAGACCCTTTTTGATCAAGAAAATTAATAATGGACCAAGGGTTGTATACATGTTGCTCTGAGCCCACGCAATAGCCATCGTACCAAGATCGCGCCACATCAATACGGTCTGCAAGATAGTACTGTGCAAGCGCGACAAGCACTTCATGCTCAAGCAAACCAAAAGCACTTGCATATGCTTCGTCTAGCATGCTGCATACAAATAAATTATTGAGATCACTAAAAACACTCTCTTTTGCAACACGCAAAATACCGGTAACAAATGCAAATTCCAAAGCGCTGTTATCTTTAAGGCCTGCGCCCAAAAAGTCGCGAATAAATCTGATGATACGATCATAATATCCATAAGCAAAACCTTCATGCACGGGAGTATCATACTCATCAATCAAAATAATCGGTTTAACACCATGGTAGGCATACAACCACCGACTCAAATTTTTAAGAACTGAGGTATACACCGCTTCTGATGCTGACCCGTCAATCATATCCATAAAATTACGTTTTTCTGACTCATCGAGTACTGCAGTATCAAGCAGATACGCGTGCCTGCGAAGTTCATCGGCAACTACACGACGAACCATATCATAGGTAAGACTCCAAGACTCACCCTTAATATCTTTGAGCGAAAAAAATATGACAGGTTTAGTACCCTGAATGCTCATACAATCCGGATATTTTGCAATGGCAAAGTCCCAAAATAAATGCGCGGTTGAACTAGGTGTTTTTTCAAAAAAAGTACGTATCATTGACAGGTTAAGCGTTTTACCAAAACGGCGTGGCCTTACAAGCAGCGTAGCCGCAACACCGCGATCAAGGATCTCTTTGATCAGTAATGTTTTGTCGACGTAAAAATAGCTACCATTGATCACCGACGGATAATCACTTATCCCTATGGGCAATTTTTTATGAGCTATACGATCCTCGCCATTCATTTTTTTAAATTCTCCTTTTTATTACACCGATTCAGTCCACGTTTGCACGAAGCTTTCAGCCCAAGAGACACGCTTTTGCTTTCACTTGGAGCCTAGTCCAGAAGATACATACTTACTTTCGTTTGGTATAGCCGATAGGCGGCGAGCAGGTGGCAGAGCCCTTACAGGCGAAAGCCTGAATAAGCACTACCCCTACTCGTTTATTAAATTTTCCCCAAGCTCACGGACGCATAAACAAGCATGATTCCGGCAGCAACTGACGCGTTATAAGATATGTTCCCCGATCGCTGGGGTATCGATATAACCGTGCTTGCCTTGAGTAAAGGCGATGCAACGCCAAGCCCTTCGTTACCTACTACCACACAGCAAGGCGATGTAAAGCTCACTGATTGAACAGGTACGCCACCAAAGTCACCGCAGTACAGGTTATAGCCTGCTTTAGTAAGTTCTTGTAAAGCATTAGCAACGGTTGAACAACGATATACTGAACTCTTCTCAACCAATCCGGCGGACGACTTGTGCACTACTGCCGTAACGTCAACACCGCCCTTATCGATCAATATTACCCCATCAGCGCCTGCGCACCAGGCAGAACGAATGATTGCACCGGTATTACGAGGATCTTGTATACGATCAAGCAGTACTATCAGCGGCTCTTTTGTAGAATCAAAAAAGCGTGAACGATATTTATACTGATCGGTCATAGCAATAATGCCTTGATGATCGGTCGTGCCTGAGACTTTAGCTAACTGGTCACGGCTCATTTTGGCGATACGCGTTGCAGGGTTAATTAATGGGGCAATGTCATGCCATGCGTCAATGGGCGTATTGAGCGTATAAATTTCGTGCACGAACCGTTTTTTTGCGCTTAAAAGTTCGCGCACTGAGTGCACGCCGTACACCATCTCTTTGATTTTTTTTGGATCTTTTGCCATGTTTGGACCTATCGCAGACATTCGTCTGTCTTGAAGTGGACTTGTTGGTATTATGTCACCGGGTTAAGGGCAAATGCCCTTATGAACTCTCGCCACTATGTATTTTTTTGACACTTTTTAGTGTAACCAGGAGCACGATGAAAAGCACATACAAACTTTTACTTGCACAGATCAGCATTATCGTATGCCTTTGCGCAATAACGCTACCGCTCGCTGCGCCGGGGGTAAAAGCCCCCAAAATTGAAGCATACTTTGCGCCCGATGATCCAATAAAAGATATTTTGGTTGATCTGATAGCCCACGAACAAAAAGGCCTCAAAATTGCGTCCTACCGTCTTACCGAGCGCGCATACGCTCAAGAAATTATTAAAGCGTTCAAGCGCGGCGTAGCAGTTGAAATCGTGTCGGATTATGGGTGTATCGAGGGCGCGCACACGCAAATAAAAAATATCTGTCGCGCACAAATACCTGTGTATTTTTATCCCTGCCTTTGCCCACTGTGTGATGAAGGAAAAAATCCGCCCATCTTGCATGATAAATTTATTATCTTTGAGTCGAATAAGGACGATGAACCGATGCTATGGACCGGTTCGCTGAATTTTACTTACTCTGCTCACGCAAAAAATCAAGAGAACTGTCTTCTTATTAAGGACACACGCATCATAAAAAAATATCTGCAGCAATTCGAGATTCTCAAAGAACGCAGCGAACGAGTAAGTGGCAACTCTTGACCCCACCATGTCCCCCATGACTACAGTAGTCCTTAGGGACAAAAAAAGGGGGACAACACATGTTAGTTCGTCACGCACTGCTCTGCATGTGCATCGCAGTTTCACTGCTTGCCGTGCTCTTTTATCAACCGCACACGATCAGGGCAACCTCGATCAATGCGCAACAAATACTCTCGCAGCATGCAACCGATCGGTTTGATGCGCTTGTAACACTTGCGCTCCAAAACCATGATCGAGACACTATATCATCACAAATGGCCGTGCATCTACCCGTTATCAACAAATTTGATGTGTACTATCGCGCTGATGGCAAGCATGATCTTGAAGCAACAACGCATACGCCCTGTGCCTTGATCTCATACAGCCAGGCACAAAGCTTCCCACATCAAGAAACGCTCTCCAATAACGCAGAACAAACAAGCGCACCAATACAGGACATTCTTCTGAGTAACGGTGCCATTTGTCCTATTGATCAGATAAGCACCGAAAAATTAACTGCACCGCTTGTGCATGTACCAAGTGCACAAACAATTGCAGCAATGTCATTGCGCACACGCATTGCATATGCACGATGGGTACCAAAACTACCCGAGTGGATTACGCAACATTATTCACTCAATCTGCTCGATAAAACACGCTTTGTACTTGCTGCACACGACAAAGCATCAGAACTCTGGTGCACTTCAAAAACCACACACACGCATCTAACAAAAGCACTAGAATGCATGCAAAAATCTATTGAGACATCCAAGGAGCGAAGACCGCATATGCGTATCGCTGACCTGAGGACTCCACGCACCATCGTCATAAAAAATAAATCGAAAGGATGGGTAATTGTATGATATGGACAGCCCTTGACGTAGGGACCACTAAAATCTGTGCCATCATCTCACAGACAAACAAACAAGGTGAAATCGAAATTTTGGGCATCGGCAAAGCGCCATCGCATGGCCTTGCACGCGGCGTAGTTGTTGATGCAAAAAAAACGGTTACCGCGATCAAAGAAGCGATAACCGCTGCAGAGCGCATGGCAGGCAAAGCAAGCCCTGAAGCGGTGTATGTGGGTATATCCGGCAGCCACATAAGCTCATACAACTCGCAGGGCGTGATCGCACTTAAAGGCAAAGAGATACGACAGCATGACATCACAGCAGTTGTAAACGCTGCAAAAGCAATACCACTCACTGAAGGGCATCAAGTGCTCCATGCGATACCGCAGTACTTTATTATTGATGGTAACCACATCGTTCAAAACCCTCTAAATATGCATGGCATCAGGCTTGAGGCTGCAGTACATATCATTGCCGGCGAGGTAACATCTGTGCAAAACCTGATATCATGCTGCGAAATGGCTGATCTCAAAGTAAAGGACATTATCCTTGAGCCACTGGCCTCGGCAGAAGCAACGCTTACGTCTGACGAAAAAGAACTTGGCGTAGCGATGCTTGATATCGGCGGCGGTACGGCAGACTTTGCGGTGTACCACCAAGGCACGATCCGTCACACAAAAATATTCCCAATCGCAGGCAACATGTTCACCTCTGACCTTGCGATCTGCCTCAAAACAACACGTGATGAGGCTGAACGTCTCAAAAAAGAGTACGGTTATGCGCATGATATGTTTGTAGACCATGTAATCCCATTGGCAATACGCTCTCTCGATCATCAATCAACACACACGATATCATCGATCGACGTAGCAGCGATCCTTGGAGCACGTACCCAAGAACTCTTTGAGCTTATCTCCCAAGAGATAAAAACTTATAACCTGGCTCCATACATTGCAGGTGGCATGGTAATCACCGGCGGAGGTGGGCTTTTGCGCAATCTTGATGATTATGCAACAACCATGCTCAACATCCCTGTACGCATCGGTACGCCACATATTGAGCACATGGACTTAAAAAAAGAACTCGAGAACGCATCATATGCAACAAGCTACGGCCTTGTACTTTACCCACACATTCAGCGCACTCAGGCTCTTGTGACGATTCAGGGACCTGCAATGTCACGTGTCTTAAATCGTATGAAGGCATGGGTATATGATTTGTTTTAACAAAAAGGAAAAAAATGAAAAAATTAATTGCTCTTGCACTACTAATAAGCATGATTAACTCTATTGATACTATGGCGGAACAACCCAAATCGGTACCTCAAAAAATTATCAACGCAAGCACGCTCAATAATAGAATTTTAAAAAACACCACCAAAATATTCGGCGAATCATATGCTCTTCCATGGGCCCTAGATGACAAAAAAATAAAAACGCTCAAAGAAAATATTGCCGCATGGCAAGATCTACTGGATGACATTAAAATTTTTGTGCATAAAAAACACGCAGCCCTTGACCCTATAATTCTCAAACTCACTGCCATTACATTGGAGATTTTACAGGTACAGCTTGATGCGGCACATGCGAACATCAATTTTGAGACCAGACTTGAGCACATGAGAAAAAATACCGCGCAACTCGATTCTATACTTGCAGAACTCAAAAAGCGCAAAGAGCTCGTCGTTTTTGAAAGCACCAAACAAGCATTGGATGTTACACAAACTTTTGCAAATACGGTAGAAGGCATGCTAAATATCACAAAAAGAGTATTAGATGCAACCCCGATAGAAAGGAAAGTAACAAACAGCCATACAAAAATTTTTAGCAAAGATAACATTTTGAAAGAACAAATTACTGAGAACGAAAATAAAGAATGGCTCGACATTTTATCTGATGCCAGCAAATTTTTATACATGAACAATAAAAATGAACTGGCAGAAAAAGTTGATAAACTCATAATTATAAGCATACGCATGGTTCAGCTTATTAACAAAAACGCCGTACCAAACGGGCCGGATAAGCAAAACATTTCAGAAATTGAGACACTGCTTACACAGATACCTAATGTATCAGAAAGTTACAAAAAAAATGTGCAAGACCAATTACTGCGCATGACCTATAGAATACAACTCAGTATCGATGGAACACTCAGAGCACTGAAAAATGCGCTTACAATAGCTCGTCCTGCATAAACCTTTTTAATTGCAATCAATTGGCTTTCAACAGAAAGGCCCCCAAGTTCGGGGGCCTTTTTACGCCTGTTCTACCACAAAATTGAGTCATGTTTATCTTCACAAAAAATGATCATAATTTTTTTATAAGCTTGGTTCGCGTTTTAACAACCTCTTTTTGCGCATACGGCTTTATATGCGCAATAGTACGCGCAAGTAATTTTTTTGCTTCAGCAAGTTCATAGAGCATATGTAAACGTAAAAAATAGCCTTCGGTCAATCCAAAAAATTTACACAAACGCAGATCCGTATCTGCCGTGATACTACGCGTACCACGAACAATCGCATGAATACGATTTGCTGGCACACCAAGTGCTTGTGCAAGAGCATTTTGGC
The DNA here is from genome assembly GCA_000996695.1 of candidate division TM6 bacterium GW2011_GWE2_41_16. Lineage (GTDB taxonomy): Bacteria > Babelota > Babeliae > Babelales > Babelaceae > GWE2-41-16. The sequence continues at coordinate 48,865 of LCAT01000005.1, forward strand.
TCATACCAATTTCGTCAAGAAACTCATGTTTTAAAATTTCGCCTGCGTGAGGATTGTGCACCATTTTCTTTGTCATAATAAAGACCCTTTTTTAGTGATAATCAATTATCTGAACTCCATAAGCTCCATCAACTCTCCACTCAAAACAAATACGCCACTGCTGATTAATACGTATGCTCATTTGACCAACACGATTTCCCTTGAGTAACTCCAAATTATTCCCTGGAGGATTTTTAAGATCATTCAGTGTTATTGCAACATCAAGCTGTCGTAGTTTACGCAATGCACGATCTTGTATGTCTTTAGGAAATTTCTTAACCATTTGTCCGTTCCATAAGAGTTGCGTTGATTTGCAACTAAAAGATCGAATCATTAACATCTCCAGCATTTTTAATAATTCAGCACATCTCAAAGAATACCAGATACGTACCGCGTATCAAACAAATATAGCCCAAAATAAGAAAGGCCCCCAAGTTCGGGGGCCTTTTTACGCCTGTTTTACCACAAAACTGTGGTGAGCGTTTTTGTTATCCTTTCTTATCTTTGTTCAAGAACCTCAATGCGAGCGCGCAGCTCAGCAAGTGTCTTGTTCATTTTTTGAACTTCATTGAGAAGCATTGCAGGCAGACGGTCATAGTGAACACCTTCTGCTTGACCATTCCGCATACGAGCAAGGTATGGACAAACTTCAACAACCTCTTCAGCTATCAAACCATACCTAACATCAGAAAGATCTGAATTTGATTTCAGGTTGAACTTAACAGGATGAAGATTCATCAATGTTTCTGTCGTATTTCCCATATCCATAATATTTGTTTTAAAACGACGAGATGAAGACGTTAAACCAATTTGACCGTCAGTACCGGTAAATAAAGCCGCCTCGCCAACACCATTGTCTCGCGCAACATTTGAAGCAAGAGAATACAACTTAGTTTGTGTGGCTGTACCAAGACGAATAAACCCACTATCTGCCGCTGTACCCGTTACATTGTCACCAACGTAAATATTGTTTGACTCTGTCGTTAATGCGGATCCAGCAGAACGTCCAAGCATCACGTTGCTTGCGCCAGATGTGATGCCACTTCCTGCTTGATAACCAACAGCAACGTTGTAACCATTTGCCGTGCTTGCTGCAGCGACCATAGTGCCAGAACCGACCGCAACGTTTCTGCCTCCCGTTACGGCAGCAAAACCTGCATGATAACCAACAAATGTATCATCTGATCCCGTGGTAAGGCTTGCACCTGCACCACTACCAATAAGCGTGCTTTGATTACCAGTATCTATTACTGTTGCCGCTTGATAACCAAGACCAACGTTATCAGATCCTGCGGTTGTCAATGTTCCAGCCCCTACACCAAGGTAAAGCGACCTCGTACCTTGATTATGCAAGAAATGGTTACCAGCCGCTGTGCTGCCTTTATATACAATACCTGTTGGTGTTGCACCAACCGTGGTATCTAATACAAGTCTGCCATACAAATTGGTAATACCAGCATCAGCAGTTTTTCCAATAGTGATTGTACCAGTTGAAGCTGAATTCAATGTAATAGTGCCACCTATTTGGGTTATAGATGCATTCGTGTTACCGATAGAAATTGTTCCAGTTGACGTTCCAGTGCCAATATTTGTGTTGGCTGTAGATGCAGCTGCATTAATATTCGTCGTACCACGTAGAGTTAATGTATCATCAAATTCCGAACCCCCGAGGGTTATAGATTTTGCGGCCGTACCGGTACCAATATTGACAGTTTGCACAGCGTTTGCCGTCGCAATATCAACCTGCGACACTAAAGATCCTGCAGGAGCAAGCGCAATAGCTGTTGCATTTGTTCCACCAAGCGTCAATGTTCCTGCTGCGATAGTGTCAATTGAACCTTCTACGTTCAAATTGCCTTGTACTTCTGTTACTACACCGGTATCTGCTATTTCAACTTTCGTTGCTGTTGCAGGTCCGATAATCAATGTGCCTGCTGCTGCCGTATCGATTACTGACTCGACATTCAGAGTACCTTGTACTTCGGTTACTACACCGGTATCTGCTATTTCAACCTTCGTTGCTGTTGCAGGTCCGATCGTTAATGTGCCTGCTGCTATCGTATCAACTGATGGTGTAAGTGCTCCACCAGTAAGT
>LCAT01000006.1 GCA_000996695.1 candidate division TM6 bacterium GW2011_GWE2_41_16
ATATTATGATTTGTCGGTGTCAGCATGAACCGCCGTATACCGAACGGTACGTACGGTGGTGTGAGAGGGCGGGAGCTCGCGCTCCCCCCTACTCGATTATTTGGTCATTATTGTGGTTAATCAAATAAACCTGCAAGTATGGGAGCATTTTGCTCTTGTTGCACATGTTCTTGTTCAGTTTTTGTGTCTTCTAAAATTTTAATCTTTGCAGCAGCCTGGGCGAGGCGACGCATTATTTGACTAAGATTTTCTTGAGATCTTTTGTGCAAGAAAGATTGTGTTGCTATGATCTGCTGCGCAATTTTTGTTCCGTAAGATTTTCTAGTCTGCTCATTTGTTTTTAGCCCTATTCGGGTTGCTAAAAGGTTTTGCATTCTATAATTTTCGTGTATTAAAGCTGGTTTTTGATTTTTTAAAGCTTGTAACTTAGTCCAGTCTCGCCATGAGTCGGTATTAAACAGCCAATGGTAAGCGAAAGCTATTGGAAAGAAAAAGAGCACTTTTTTATAAGTAGTAAATTTGCCATCAAGTTCTCCATGTTGTGTTGTTATATGCTGAATAGCATCTGAAACTTTTTGCTTTTCTTTTTGAGCGTGCTCAATTTCTTGGTGTAGTTGGCTCAGTTTTTGAGTGCATTCGGTGGATAATGCTTTTGATTCCTCAATTTCTTTGTTTTTGTTTGCGGTGAGTGCATCAAGTTTTTCTTGTTCTTTTTGTTGCTGTTGTTTTAATAAAGATTCTGCTTTTTGAGCTCTACTGGTAAGCATTTGTTCTGTGTGTTGAACCATTTCTGTTGACCACTCAAAGCCCATGGTTGTAACAAAGGCAAAGCGTTCGTCTTTATTTAAAAATAAATTAGGGTACAGATCTGCAAGTAATCCATATGCTTGTATACGCACATTATCGAGCATATTGTTTTGCAGCGCATCACATGACTGGTCAATGGCGGCATCAATCTGTGCTCGTATTTTTGAAACATTTTGTACCGAAGCTTGTTGTGATACTGATTCAGTCAGTGTGTGCTCAAGGGTTGCAAGTTTTTCTAGAAGAGGCTGCAGGTGTTCTTCCATCATATCAGCACAAATTTTTGTTGAACTCAGTTTTGTTCTTTTTTTAATGTTTTCTATCACCTTTTTAGAGGTTGTTTTGCTAACATATCCTAAATTGGCATATTCAGGTGCATCAAGAGCAGCATCTACTTTAGTTGGAATCGTTTTGTAATACTCGATAAATTGATCAATGTGTTGATGCAAACGACCTTCTTGTTTTTGCAATGTTGTTTGTAGTGGGCTTATGGTAGTACGTATGCACAGATCCTCAAGATTCTGACTTTGTTGTTTTAGTAATATTTTCATGTTTGTGAACGAAGAGGCTGCTACCCGCATGCTCATGTTCATGATATTTTGTGTTTGCTTAAAAAGCCTATAGCGTGCATCACGCGTAAAACCATCGATGGATTTGTTTAAAAATCTCATGCCAAAACCTTCAGGAGCTGGGCATTGTGCATCAGCTTTGTTTGGAAATAGAGGTAAAATCAGATCTGCACTTTGGCGCGAAAGACAATGCCATTGAATAGCTTTCTGTATGCGTGTAGTTTCATTGATTGCCAAATCGAGCAATGTTTTAATGTGATCATGTATCGTTGTGCTTGGACTCGTTGGTGGTAACTCAAGGGGTTTATTTAAAATGTCTACAAATGCAGCTGCTATACGCCATCCCTGGGCGATTACATCTTGTTGAAGCGTTTCTTTTGCCTTTTTATATTCTTGCTTGAGATTGTTCAAAAGTGTAGCAAGCGCTGCTTTTTTTTCTGTTATTTGTTGTTCGAAACGATCTTTTGTTGGTTGCAATGAAGTATTTATGTTGGTGTTAGATTTTTGTGCAGCTATTTTTTGCTCTATTGTATTTTTTTCTTGTTTTAATTTTTCTATATCTTTTTCTATTTTTGCTAATTGAGCATTTGTTTGTTTTTTTAGTAGCTCAACAGAATTTTGAAACGATGTAAATGTCGTTTGTATTTGTACAGGAAGTTGACAGGAAAACGCTGCAGCTTCAAGCAACTCTTTGTGCATGCGAACAACTGCTACAAGATTATCCGTTGTTATGGCTTGTCCCATGTTTGTGATGATGGTTTTAGCATGTTCATAAAAGGAAATTGTTGGAAAATCTGAATTTATTGCTTGGCCAAATTGTTTGATTGTTTCATACAAAGAGCTCAGCGTTGTTCCGAGACTTCGTTTCGTTTCCTTTAACGTGCTCACATCTTTATCATTTTTTGGATCATACGTAATCAATTGCTCAGCAATTGATCCTAACAACATGTCGATATTTTCTTTTTGATACGTGAGTATGTCACGTGCAATCTCTTGAGGTGTTGGTACGGGTACGGGTGCAACAAGTTCATCAGATTTTTCTGAGACTAATGGTTCCATAGGGAATACTACCCGAGGTGCTACAGCGGGTACACCTACAGGTGACGGGGCAGGCATAGATGCTGCTGGGGTTGTAGTTACTGTTGGAACTGCTGACGGTACGGATGTTGACGTTGTTGTTGAGGTAGTCGTTGGGTGTGTTGTTGCGGTCGAAACTGGTGTTGCTGCTGGGGTTGGCAGTTCTTTTTGAGATGTTTGTGAACCAGTTTCTGAATTTTCTTTATTAGAGTCAATTTCGTCGTTTAGGTCTCCGAGACCTGCGCCTTCAGGTGCGTTTTCTTTTTGTACTGATGGACTTGGTGAAGCAGGTTTTAAATCAATAACAACATGAGCAGAAGTTGGGCTACTTGTTGTTTGCTTTGGTGCTGACTGTGGAACCGGTGTTTTTGCTGGTGATGATGAAAGAGGTTGAAGCATTGGACCTTCGTTAAGTTTTTCTTTTGGTTCGATTGATGGTGCTTTTGCAGTTGGATCAGGTGGCATATCATGTGACGTTGTTGCTGAACTTGAGCTTGATGATGTTGTCGTCGTAGTAGTTGCTGAACCTGGTTGCGGAACAGAAGGCTTTTCTTGTGTTTTTGGTGCAACAGAATGGGTTGTTGATGTTGTCGTTGTAGCTGGAGAGCTAGGTTGTGGTGCTAAAGTTGGCGATTGTGGCGTTGGCATACGATCGTGTGTTTCTGAATTTGTTCCATCGTCTGTTGTGGTTTCTGGATCAACAGGACCTTGCTCGCCAGCTGTTGATGGGCCGAGATCAGGAGCAATGGTGCCGGGGAAAGAAGGGTTTTGAGATTGTTGTGTTTGAATTTCTGCCAAAAAATTAGCCGTAGCCGCTTTTAGGGCGGTTGTTGATGCACTGTTTTTACGCGAAAACCAGCCTCTAAACCATCTTTTTTCAGGAGTGATTCTTTGTGCTGTTTCTTTTTCTAATTTTTGTACAGGCGATGGTTGGGTTGCGGGTGGAATTTGTTCTTGCATACCATACATATGGCCAGAGACTCCCGTACATGCGAGAACCATGGTGAGTATCATTTTTAATTTTGTATTCATCATATAAAAACCCTTATGTTTGTACTAACCCTATTTATTTATATTTCTGTTTGAATAATTTAATTCTAGCTATAGATATTTTTTTGTCAAGGTTATACGCTTGTATTATCAAAAACGGCGTTGGCCGTTTTGGTCCGCTCAAGCGAGTTTTTTTGTTTATGTGACTAAGCTTTCCCATGAATAATCATAGATGAGCAAAATTGCGTGTCTTCGCTCTATTTTTTCAAGAAGGAAATTATGTCAGATCCTTATACTCGATTGTATCAAGAACAGGTTGCTGCAGCGTACCGTGATACGCGGTATCGCGGTCCTATGGACCAACCAGACGCAGCTGTAACTAAAACTAATCCACTGTGTGGCGATACGATAACTTTGTACGGGCGTGTTATCGTTGTTGATGATGTCAAAAAACTCGAACTTCGTTTTGATGGGCGTGGGTGCGTGCTTTCACAGGCTACCGCTTCGCTTGTATGTCAAAAGGCTTGTGAGCTGAGTTATCAGCAAGTCGCTGCACTTGAACAAAAAGATATTCTTGCGCTTATACCGCTTGCGCTTGGCCCCTCGCGCATGCAATGTGTACTGCTCGCGTACCATACTCTTGTCGAGCTGCTCTCAAAGTTACGGTAACGTACGGCAAACGCCACTTCAGGTACGAGTAAGTACAAAAACAAAAAACATTTTTGAGCGGGCCTAAAATAGTGCGGTCTTGGTACGCCTATAAAAGGCCGTACTATTTTATGACGCACCATGGCTTTCGCCATATATAAAAAAAGAAGCACGCTACCGGTTTAAAGGCAGCATGTTTCTTTTTTTGGTTATTAGTGTGGTTAATCAAATAAACTGGCGAACAGAGGAGCATTTTGTTCTTATTGCACATGTTCTTGTTTCAGTCTGTCTGTCAATGAGATTTTGAGTTTTTGCAATAGCCAGGGCGAGTCGACGTATTATTTGATTAAGACGCTCTTGAGATTTCTGCTGTAAAAATGATTGAGTTGCAATAGTCTGCTGTGCAAGTTTTGCGCCACAAGATTGTCGGGTTTGCACATTTATTTTTAGATCTGTTCGGGTTGCTATGAAATTTTGTAATCTACGATCTTTATCTATTAAAGCTGTTTTTTGATTTTTTAATGCTTGTAATCTGGTCCAATTACGCCATGAATCGGTATTAAATAACCAATGGTAGGCGAGAGCTATTGGGAATAAAAAGAGTACCTTTTTGTAAGGAGTGAACGTGCTCTCAAGTTTTTTACATTCTGCTGTTATGTTGCCTTCTTTATTTTCATCGATCTGTTCTGATACTTTTTGTTTTTCTTTTTGAGCTTGATCAATTTCTTGGTGCAGTTTTCTCAGTTCTTGGTTGCATTCTTCATGTAAAGTTATTGATGCACTAGTTTCTTCTTGGACGTTTGTGGTAAAAGTAGCGAGTTTTTCTTGTTCTTTTCGCTGTTGGTGTTCTAATAAAGATTTTGCTTTTTGAGTTCTACTTATAATTATTTGTTCTGTGTGTTGAACCATTTCTGTTGACCACTCAAAGCCCATGGTTGTAACAAAAATTGCGCGTTCGTTTTTATTCAAAAATAAATTAGGATACAGATCTGCGAGTAGTCCGTATGCTTGTATGCGCACGTTTTCAAGTATATTTTTTTGCAAAGCTTCGCATGATTGATCAATAACGGCATCAATTTGTTCACGTATTTTTGAAATATGTTGTGCAGAAGCTTGGTTTTCTAGGGTTCCTGCCATTTTTTGCTGGATGGTATCAAGCTTTTCTAAAAGGGGTTGTAGCTGTTTCTCCATCATATCAGCACAAATTTTTGTTGAGCTCATTCTTGTGTTTTCTTTAATGGTTTTTAGCACCTTTTTAGATGTTCTTTTAGTAACAAATCCTAAATTGGCATATTCTGGTGCATCAAGTCTTTCATTTACTTGGTCCGGAATCGTTTCGCAATACTTGATGAATTGATCAATATGCTTATGTAAAAGACCTTCTTGCTTTTGTATAGTTGCTTGTAGTGGACTTATGGCTGTGCGTATGCAGATATCCTCAAGATTCTGACTTTGTTGCTTCAATAACATTTTCATGTTTGTGAACGAAGCGGCTGCTACCTGCAGGCTCATGCCCATGATATTTTGTGTTTGCTTAAAAAGTTTATAGCGTGCGTCTCGTGTAAAACCATCGATGGTTTTGTTTAAAAATCTCATGCCAAAACCTTCAGGAGCTGGGCATTGTGCATCAGCTTTGTTTGGAAATAGAGGTAAAATCAGATCTGCTCTTTGATGTGAAAGACAATGCTGTTGAATAAAAATATGTATGCATAAAGTTTCTCTATTTGTTAGATCAAGCAATTCTTGAACTGATTCACTTATTGTTGGATTTAATTTGAAATTGGCTGGTAATTCAAGGGGTTTGTCTAAAAAGGTTTCAAATATGGGTGCTATGTACCATCCCTGATCGACCAAAGTTTGTTTAAGAGTTTGTTTTGTTGCTTTATAATTTTGCTTGAGATCGTTCAAAAGATTTGTAAGAGCAGTTTCGTTGGCTGTTATTTGTTGTTGAGAAGGATTTTTCTCTTTTTTTAATTTTTTTATTTCTTGTTCTATTGTTTTTAATTGCGCATTTGTTTGTTTTTTTAGTAGCTCAACAGAGTTTTGAAACGATGTAAATGTCGTTTGTATTTGTACGGGAAGTTGACAGGCAAACGCTGCAGCTTCAAGCAACTCTTTGTGTAGATCTACTATTGCTATCAGGTCAGCAGTGTTTGTGGCTTGTAATACACCTGTTGTAATAATCTTGGCGTGTTTACAAAAATTGATTGTTGGAAATTCTGAATTTAATGCTCGACTGAACTGCAATATAGTTTCATACAACGAATTAAGCGTTGTTTCGAGATTTCGCTTAGTTTCTTTTAACGTGTTTATGTCGTTTTCGTTTTGTGGATCATACGTGATAAGTTGCTCAGCAATTGAGCCAAGCAACATATCGATATTTTCTTTTTGATACGTGAGTATGTCACGTGCAATCTCTTGAGGTGTTGGTACGGACACGGGTGGAATAACTTCAAAGGAATTTTTTGATGTTTTCGATTTCATAGGAAAAACGGGTCTTGGTGGAGCTGGCTGCTCCATTCCATACGCATGCCCAGAGACTTCTGCACAAACAAGAATCACCGTGAGCATCGTTTTTAATTTTGTATTCATCATATCTATACCTTCTCACTCTTCATCCAGCCTTCGCGTGAAGCTTTCAGCCCAAGCGACACGCTCTTGCTTTCACTTGGAGCCTACCAGCCTACGCTAAAGCTACGTCCGGCACGCGGCCCAGACTATGCATTTGCAAAACTACTTTTATCTGAATGAATTATAGGTCATGGGTCCAGGGCGAATGCCTTGGTTAGCCCAGGAAGCGTTTAAAGAACCCGCTGATACCGCCCGTTGTTGAGTTTGTGTCAGTACCAATTTCAGCAGAGTACTGTTTAAGCAGGTCTTGGCTTTTTGCGTTTAATTTTTTAGGAATATGACAATTTGTTATGACTATCAAGTCGCCACGCGTGCGTCCACGAATTTTGTGAAACCCTTTACCGTTGATAACGATACGCTCGCCAACCGGGCACCCTTGTGGAATTTTGATAGTTTCTTTTGAATCATCTATTGATGTGATCTCCATATCAGCGCCAAGTACAAGCTGTGGATACGTCAACATGACAGTACAGACGAGGTCATCGCCCATGCGTTTAAAGTTTTTATCTTCAAGCACGCGTACTTTGATGTATAAATCACCGGTTTCGCCGCCGTACATACCCGCATCGCCTTTACCGCTTACGCGAAGATCGGCTTGATCGAATATTCCTTTAGGGATGGTTACGCTTATCGTATCAAATTTTTGTATACGCGATTGACCTTTGCATGTTTTGCAGGGGTGCGTGATAATCAAACCTTCGCCACTGCATCGAGGGCATGCCTGTGTCAATGCAAAAAAACCTTGACGAATGTGTATTTGCCCCGTACCGCCACATTCTTTGCAGGGTTCGGCTTTTGAGTCTTTTTCGAGGCCGGTGCTTTTGCAATCGGTACAACCTACAAAATGGTTGTATGAAAATTCTTTTTTTGTACCTTCGAACGCCTCTTTGAGCGTGATAGAAACCTCTTTTTGAAGATCGTGTCCATGCTTAGGAGTGAGCTTAGTTTTTTTACGTGTTTGTTTGCGTGTTTGTGCACCAAAAAGATCGCCAAAGACATCACCGAAATGCTCAAAGATATCGTTCATGTCCATATTTTGGTTGTATGAACCAAAGTTTCCAGCTTCGCTATGGCCGAATTGATCATACTGCGCGCGCTTTTTATTATCCGAGATAACATCATAAGCTTCAGCCGCTTCTTTGAATTTTTCTTCGGCCTCTTTGTTCCCTGGATTTCTGTCTGGATGATATTTGAGCGCAAGCGTTCTGTATGCTTTTTTTATATCTTCTTTGGACGCACTTTTTTGTACGCCGAGTATTTCGTAATAATCTCTTTTTGGCATAGGAAATTCTCTTTTGGATTATGGCATTCGCCACTTTGACGTACACCAATTCGGTTATTAATTGTAAGATCGAATCGTAATGTGAGTGTGTATATCAATGTGAATTTTGCTGTAAATGAAATTTTTTAACGGCAGTTGCCATGAAGGGCTTTGAATTCAATGTTTTTTTGAGGAATAAACACAGTATAACACAGGATGTTTTGGTATGCAAAAAAGCCTATGTAATCGGCTTTTTGGGGAAAAGCATGGCAGGATTTTTTATGTATACTTCTTGAATAATTTTTTTTGCTATACCGGTTGCAACGGATGATGAACCTGCGTGTTCAACAAAAACAACCATAACCAGAGGTGGTAGTAATTCATTTTTTACATACACCACAAAGCAGCCATGTGGGCGTTGCAAATATTCTTTTTCTTCATACGCAGAATTTTTGTCGCTTTTTGTATTGTTTGCCACCTGTGAGGTACCGGTCTTTCCATAGAGCTCCAAAGATGTAAGGTAGCTTAATGATCGTGCACTACCCATGCTGACCACATATCTCATAGATCTTTTGATAAACGCGCGTGTTTCGGCGGATACTTTAACTTCTTTTTGTACGATTAACTCGCGTTCAAGAATGCGTGGTTTGACTAAGTATCCTTCAATAATACCACCAACCATGCGCGCGATTTGTAAGGGTGTTAAAAGAACGTAACTTTGACCGATCGCTGCGGAGAGCGTTTCGCCTGGCCACCACGGTTGACGGAACGTGCGCATTTTCCACTCGCGAGTTGGTATTAGTCCATGTTTTTCTGGCAGGATAATTCCGGTTGCTTCGCCAAGTCCATATCGATGAGCATAGTTAGCAAGCGTATCGATCGGAATGCGACGGCCAATATCAAAAAAGGCGATGTTGCATGAGTGCGTCAGGGCCATGTTAAAATCAACCGTTCCATGACCTTCTTTTTTGTTGCAACGGTACGGACTTCCTGCGTACATATAGGTACCGTTACAGTGCCAGGTGTTTGATGGCGAAACAAGTTTAGTTTCGAGTGCTGCGCTGGCAGTAACTAATTTAAAAATCGATCCAGGTGGGATACACGCCTCAAGAGCACGATTCATAAATGGTTTTTGTTCTTGTAGTTCATTCCATAGTTCGGTTGGGAGGGGATTTAGAAAGATGTGCGGATCAAATGTGGGTCGTGATATTAATGCGCGAATAGCTCCGGTTTTTGGGCACATAACGACAGCGGCACCTACAAATTCTGGCCCGAAAGCCTCTTCGACAGCTTTTTGGATTTCAAAATTGATTGTCGTGGTGATGCTTTCTCCACACAGAGCTTCCTGCATGCCGGTCTCATGAATTCTTTTCCCAAACGAGTTCATGACCGTTTGTTTGATACCGTCTATGCCTTTGAGATTTTGTTCACAGGCTTTTTCGAGTCCCATAACCCCTCGAGGTGCATATGCTGAGAGCGAGCCCAAATATCCAATCAAATGGCAGGCGCTTTCTTTGTAAGGGTAACACCGTTTGAAGCTTGTTTTTAGCTCAATATTTTGGCAAAGAGGGAACCGTTCAACAATGTCGCTGATCTCTGTGAGGATGATATCTTTTTGGATTATTATGCTTTGTTCGAACCGTTCACACAAAGAAATGCTTTTGAGCGTGCTTTCTTCGAGATGAAATTTTTCTGCTAAGTATGCGATGACCTTTTTTTGATCTTCAGACAAAGTGTTTTTACCGCTTCCATGCCACCACAGCGATGTAATCGGTTCATTTGTGGCAAGAATTACGCCGTTACAATCGACAATCTCACCGCGCAATGAGGTGATTTTTTCGAAACGTAAATAATTTTTGATAGATCGTGTTTGGTAAAATGATGCGCTATGAGTCTGCAATTGTACGAGTCTCAGCGAAATGCCTGCCGTGATAAAAAAAACAAAAAATTTTATACTGCGAGCACGGTTTTGCGATATCATAGCTTTTGGGTGGGTAAAAAAGTGTAGGGTAGATGTGGCGCGTACTTTTTTATAGCGTAACTCGCTAAAACCTGGCCACGTGGTATGCAAAAAACGCTATAATTTTTCCACTTTTTTCAGATGCAACGGAGCGTGCCAGAATAGCTTAGCTATAGATATAGCATGATTATGAGGGTTTGTGTAATGCCAAAGTGTGATCGTGTAACAAAAACCATAGTTTTTCTTGCACAACAACCACATGTGCAGTCATACCAAACATTAATGGATTGGATGGTTGCTACCTATGGAAAAAATGCCTGGTATTTGCTCGTTGCATGTCTTCTGAGTTTGCGGGCGCGTGATGCTATGGTACTTAAGATGTTTCCGATTATTAAAGATCGTGTAAAAGCACCTCAAGCAATAGATGCTTTGTCGATGGCTGGTCTCGAAAAGATGATTCGATCAATCGGTTTTTATCGTGCAAAGGCGCGAACCCTTAAGCATGTTGCACGCGAAATTATTGATCGTTTTGATGGAGACGTGCCCAATTCACCACAAAATATGATGAGTATTAAAGGGATTGGCCAAAAAACGGCGAATCTGGTGTTGTGGTATGCATACGGAATACAAGCTGGTATTGCTGTGGACATTCATGTGCATCGAGTGTGTAATCGGTTGGGGGTTATTGAAACTAAAACAGCAGAGCAAACGCGTAAGCAACTCGAGCGCTGTGTACCACAAAAATTATGGCCGGCAGTTAATCATGCTTGTGTTGCGCTTGGCCAACAGATATGCGTATCACAATCGCCTTGGTGTTCAAAATGCCCGATGCGCTTAATGTGTTTGCGTCGTGGTGTGAGGCGCAGCCGGTGAATGCTTTGTGTATAATGGGTTTTTGTAATATACAAATTGTTTAAAAGGTGGGCATAGGCATGACCGTAAAAAAGCATCTCCGCTGCTGGACCCGCCACCTTGAGTAGCCGATTTTCTTTCTGAGCTTTGTTTCAAAATGGTTTCACGCATTTTTTTATATATTTTTTGACGTGCTTTTTTGCGTTTTTTTGCAGGGATTGATGATAAGATTGTTTCGATTGTGATTTGAGGAGTTGTTGTTATTGTTGTTATTTCTGATGTACTTCGTTTAGGTAAAACCTGGACCGGCTTTTTACAAACATTTTCATTTTGTATTTTTTTGAATAATTCAATTTTTGTTTTGATTGATGCTGCACATGCTGTCAAAAAATCATCATGTGGAGCAGGAAGTCTAAGTGCTATTTGTGGAATAGTCTCTAATTGGTGAAGAACCTCTTGATCAAGGATATAAGCTTGCGTCAGTAGAGCATCAAAAAGGTTGATATTTTTATGAGCAATTATATGTTCAAAAATTTTCATAAAAAATATACAGATTTCCCTCATATTTTTTGTTTGTTGTTCTAAATTTTCTGTATCAAATTTACAACGCTTATAATTTTCAACTAGCACAGTGATTTCGTTAATGTTTTGTTCAATGTCTTGAATAGACGCTAGTTGTTGTTGAGGTAAAGAAGCTTTTGGAGCAAAAAATAAAAATCGTTTTTGCTTTTTAGTGGTCGTACTTGGTACGTAAAGAGGTTGAAATGCATGTAGTTTTTGTCGTGCATTTTTTATCATGGTTTGAACATCTCTTATAGCAAGCGGTTTTTCTTTAGGTGTTGGTTGTTCTATGGTTTGTATTTCATCTTCTTGGTATACATTCCAAAAAACATATGCGGCGAGAGCTATAATGCCTACGCATGCGATAATGTCGCCATTTCTTTTAAGAAAAGAAAAACTATTTTTAACGCAAGAATTAAAAGTATTGAGCGAAAAGGCGTTGCTCAATGAACAGTTGCTTATAAGTAAACCTGCGAGAAGGTAGGCATATACAATTTTTTTATTCCACATGATTTGATCGCTCTTTGTCTAAAGGTTTATTTTTATACAATATCAAGCATATCATTTTTAAAGATTTTTTCTAGTAGCACATATTTGTTAAAAAATTGTGCAGTGAGTTGCTTCTGCGCATGACTTGAGTAAATCGTTCTGTTCTTTGTTACGTATTTTTAGAGATATGTCAGAGTTAATAATGTGGTGTCTTGCGAGAGAACGAATGAGAAGTGCATTGTTTTTGTTGAGAGAATCAAGCTCAATATGATCAATGGCGCATCGACCATATGAGTACACGATATGTTGTTGTAGAGTGTAACCGATCCAGGTATCGAGAGATCGTCTATGATTATGGCCCTTGGGACAGACGAGAACTACTTTATTTTCGGGTGTGAGGTATGTGCTATATGAACTTTTTTCATCTTCTATGGATAAAGATTCAGATGGAATATGTATAATGGCATAGCACCAAAATGTAGCCAGAATGCTTGAGAGCAACATAATCTTGAGATAACGAATCTTTTTTGTAACGTGCAAATGCAAGCTCAGACCCATGATGATACAGCATATGTACAGGGCTGTCTTAGATGGGCAGGGACAACTGACAAAGGTTTTTGAGCTGGCGGTTGATAGTACCCATAACCAAAGGGATATGAGCTTTTCGAGCGGCCACACAGTCCAGTGGTAAGGCAAACCGATAAAAAAACAGGCCATGTATACGATCGAACCAAAAAGCAAAAGCGTTAAAAATGGGGCGAATATAATGTTACCAAGTACGCTTAAAAAAGTGAACGGAAGGCCCCACCCAACATGCAAAGGAAAAGAGAGACATACAATTATGTAATGTCTCTCTAAATCTTTTACGAGGGTTGTGCGTATAAACGTACAAACTTTGAGCCAGATTGCCTGGACGATGCGTGCAGCCATTATTTTAATGTGTATCAATTTGATCATCAATATTACTTCAAATGCTTGCGCTCAACATCACTGTTCGCACGACTTTTGTATTATTTGGCTTCGTATTATTCAGCAAATACTTTATTGAGGTATGCGCGGCCAGAATCACCAAAAACCGCAACGGATATACTATCTGGTCCGAGTTCGTTTTTATATTGCTCAACTGCGCACATAACAGCTCCGCTGCTCATGCCGCCAAGTACACCGTATTTTTTGCCAAGAGTTCTTGTCATAGCAGCGGCGTCTGCATCATTGACTGCGATAATTTTGTCTATAGGTGCGTTTTCGTAATTTTCATTAACTGCATCAACACCGATACCTTCGATGGTATAAGCAAATGGCACTTTTGACGAGAGCGTTGACCCAGCAGCATCAACACCGATAACTTGTACTGCAGGATTTTTTTGTTTGATATAGCGTGCAATGCCACTAATGGTTCCGCAGGTGCCCATACCAACAAATAAGTGTGTGACAGTTCCATCTGTTTGTTCCCAAATTTCTGGGCCTGTTGATGCATAGTGCGCTTGGCCGTTATTTTTGTTGTGGTATTGATCGGGCATATATGCGTCAGGGTTTGTTGCAAGCAGATGCTCAGCTTTTACGTGATATCCTTCTGGATCGTCAAGCGTTGCAACGGTTGGGCATACGATAACTTCTGCGCCATATGCGCGAAGGGTTGCTATTTTTTCTGGGCTTGTTTTGCCAGGGACGGTAATGATGACATGGTAACCTTTAACTGCACCAATGAGCGCAAGAGCTATACCCTGATTTCCTGATGAAGCTTCAATAATGGTTCCACCGGGTTTAAGTTTGCCTTCGCGTTCTGCTGTTTCGATCATATAGAGGGCTGTACGATCTTTTACGCTGCCACCTGGGTTAAGGTATTCAAGTTTTGCGAGAACTTTGCCGCGTGATGGACTTGGGGTAAGTAAAACCAGGGGGGTGTTGCCGACACTCTCAAGTACCGTTTTAAATTTCATACAAAAAGCCTTTCTAAAAAATCGCCCTAGACCCTAAAAAATACAAACAATCAAGAAAAGACACTTAATAAAAAAAATAGTGTGCTGTAATAAAGATATACTCAAAATATGGCGTAGTCCACCGATTTTTATTCAAGCTTTAAATTGACGGATCAAATGACATTAAAAGGCTTATTGACCAAAATTTTGAAGAATATGATTTATTTTGTGATTTTTTAATCGTGCGTATAGATCACGAAAATAGCTGATTTGTTTGAATTTGCTTTAGATAGCATTTGATGTTAAAAAAGGGCAAAAAAATGGTGCCGGGAAATGGAATCGAACCACCGACACGAAGCTCTTCAGGCTTCTGCTCTACCACTGAGCTACCCCGGCACACGCAGACAACTGCGATATGACATTTTTTATCGTACCCATAGATGCGCTTTTGTCAAACATTTTTTATAATTTAAACAAAAAAAATGGGTACATATTTGAATTTATGAAAGATATGAACTACGCAAGGATGCCCATATTTTGAGTGCGCCCCATACCACAAAGTTCAAAGCAAAGGCTGCAATGAACGCTTTACCCGCATGTTCAATATATCCAAATACATACAACAAACAGAATACCCCGAGCGTAAGCATGAAAAAGCCGCTACTGAGTTTTCCGCACGTTTTCCATGCGCAACGGCCTTGGCTGAACGCTTTGCGTACATCATCAATTTGATCTTCGCGTACGCCATCAATTTCTATGTACTGTTCTTTTACGCGGTTGCCTTCTGGGGTTCTCGTTTTATTGTTTACAAATTTGATGGTTGCCATTTGTGGTTCTTTCTTTTTTTTATATGGGTAAAAAAGATGATATATGCTACATTCTCGCAGAAAATCAAAACCGTGTATACTAGAGGCGTATGGTATGGCTTTTGTTATATGCAAAGGTAAAAGGTATGTCTTCACAGCAGCTCATAACAGATCTTAAAAAACATTTTGAAGCGCTCAAAAATTCTATTGACACTTGCTCTGATATCAAACAACTTGAAAAAATTAAACAAGAATTTTTGGGCAAAGAAGGTATTATTACGATTAATGCAAAAAAAATAGCATCTTTTTCTTCTGAAGATAAAAAAGAGTTTGGTGGCGAAATTAATCGTATTAAACAATCTGCTCATGCTTTAGTTGATGATGCGCTCAAAAATTTTGAACGTAGCTCTCAGGTAGAAACTGTGCGGCCGTTTGATGTTACTGCGTATAAGCCTGAGCATAATTTTGGTCGTTTGCATCCCTACACGTTGGTAACGCAGGATATCGAAAATATTGTCATGAGCATGGGTTTTGAGATTGTGTATGGTAATGAACTTGAAAATGAGTTCAGTAATTTTGAATCACTGAATATTCCACAAGATCATCCTGCACGCGAAACTCAGGATACCTTTTGGGTAAGTTTGCCTGGACGTGTATTGCGGTCTCACACCACCACTGAACAATCGTATGCCCTTAAAAATAAAAAACCGCCTTTTGCGATCATATCTCAGGGACGCACATATCGTAACGAAGCAACCGATGCGTCGCATGACTTTATGTTTGCGCAAACTGATATGATTTTAGTTGGTAAACAGGTTTCTCTTGCGAATCTTAAGGCAATCAGTCTTGAGTTTTTCCATGGTATTTTTAGACGCAGAGATTTAAACATTCGTGTGCGACCAGGTTTTTTCCCTTTTGTTGAACCGGGAATAGAGTTTGATATTCAATGTCCATTTTGCACACATGGATGCTCAACCTGTAAGCGCTCCGGTTGGATAGAGCTTGGTGGCGCAGGCTTAATACATCCCAATGTTTTAACTGCCTGTGGAGTTGATTCAAACGAGTACCAAGGATGTGCGTTTGGTTTTGGTTTAACCAGGCTTGTTATGATGAAGTATGGCATACCCGATATTCGGTTGTTGCATACCAATAATCTTTCGTTTCTTGAGCAATTTTGTGGCAGTCCCAGCCTACGTTAAAACTATCAGCCTTCGCACAAGCTACGGCCGACACGCGGCGGGCAGGCGCCATTTCACTTTGACTTATATCAATGTAGTTATTACTCGCATCTCCATGATGCGAGTAAGTACAAGTCAAGTAATACGTATCTACTTTTACTTGATGGGCGATTAGCTCCAGATCGATCTGTGAGAGTGTATTTTTTTAGTAAATCTGCTATTACGAGCTGAGGTATCTTTGTATGTCATATAATCTTATTCAAAAAACACTTGCGGTAGTTCATGAAGCGCTTGTTGCCTATGCAGCTCAGCATGATATTGCGATAACACCATCACAAATTAACACCGCGTTGTTAATTGATCAGGAAAAACACGAGCTTGGTGATATAAGTACCAATGCCGCGTTAGTGTTTGCAAAAAAACTGAAGCAAAATCCCATGTCTACTGCTGCTGAGTTGATTGCCTATCTTAAAGACCAAAAAGAACTTTCGACGTTGATTGACCATTGTCATGTCGCAGCACCAGGGTTTATCAATATTCGTTGTGCGCATGAAACATATGTCCAAGAAGGTCGTGCATTGTTTGATCGTGCAGGCAAAAAAAATTTTGTAATTCGTGAAATTACACCGATTAAGCGCAAGCGCTTTAACATCGAATATGTGAGTGCTAATCCGACGGGGCCTCTTCATGTAGGGCATGGTCGTGGGGGAATTATTGGTAACACGCTTGCACGGGTGCTTAAGTACACAAATCATCCGGTTGTTGAAGAATTTTATATCAATGATGCGGGCAATCAGATTGCTAAGCTTGGCGAATCGCTCAAAATTCGTTATTTGCAGCGTGTTGAACCCGAACAAGAACATATTATTCCTGAAGATGGATATCATGGAGAGTATCTGATAGACCTCGCCGATGAGCTTATATCTGAGCATCACGGTGCATCATTTATTGATAAACCTGCTGATTTTTTTGGATCATGGGCTGTTAAAAAAGTGCTTGCCCAACAAAAAAATACACTTGCTCAGTATGGTATAAATTTTGATACCTGGTTTTCAGAAAAAGTGCTGCATGATACGGGCCTTGTGCAAGAAGCTCTGGATTTTTTAGAAAAAAGTGGAGATACATACACCACAGAAGATGGGGCTTTATGGCTTGCATCAACCAAATATGGTGATGACAAGGATCGCGTGCTTCGCAAAAGTACCGGTGAGCTTACCTATATCGCTTCAGATATCGCATATCTCAAATATAAAAAAGAAAAAGGTAAATACGATAAGCTTGTGATGATTCTTGGCCAAGATCATCATGGATATGAACATCGTATGAAAGCTGCAATGCAGATGCTTGGCTATAATCCTGACGATCTTAATATTATATTTTATCAGTTAGTGAGCATCAAAGAATCTGGCAAACAGGTGCGCTTATCGAAACGCGCCGGTAAGATTATTGCTCTTGATGATATTATACAAACGGTTGGCGTTGATGTTGCGCGATTTTTTTATCTTAATAAAAAAGCTGATGCGCATCTTGAGTTTGATATCGATCTCGCATGCAGCAAGACCGATGAAAATCCTGTTTACTACATTCAATATGCCTATGTTCGCTTGGCAAGTATTATAAACAAGGCAGCTGCGCATGATCAACTTGCGCGTATTGTGCGTGAGGACCTTAAGGAATTAAGCTCACAAGAAGAGCGTATTATTAAAAAAATCGTTGAACTTGAAATTTTACTTGAGCAAATTTCGCAAAATTATCATACGCACTTGCTTGCATATTATGCGACTGAGCTTGCAAATTTGGTGCACGGGTATTATACCAATAATCGCGTGATTGATCTTGAACATATAGAAACATCACGGCACCGGTTGGCGTTCTTACACATTTTGCAAGCGACACTAGGGTTATGCCTTGATCTGCTTGGGGTAAGTAAACCTAAAGAAATGTAATTTTTTAAATTGTTCTAAAAATAATAATGGGATATTACAAAGACGTCTTTGTAATATCCCATTATTATTTTGGTACCATTCTTATTTTGGCCATCCTGTTTCAAAATATTCTTTTGCCTTTTTGAGCGAGTTGTTTTTTATGGTTGCTTCATGTTCGTATATTTCTTTTCGTTTTTGAGAGATTCCTGGATGGTATAACTCGATTCTTTCTGGAGCATAGCGTTTATGAAATTCTGAGAACTCTTCCTGAACCATTTTTGCGCCCCATATTTTAGTTATATCTTGGGGCTGAATATCCAATTCTAATAATTTTATTCTAACAGCGGGCTTTATATTATTTTCGATGTGATATTTAGCTGCTATTAACTTGCGTTCAATTATTTCTCGTATATCGATAGTTTCTATAAGGCTAACTCTATCAGATACGATTTTGATGTTATCTTGAAACGCTTGCATAAACTCTTCAAGTTTTATTCTTTCAGAAGGGATAGGGTTTGTTTTTGGATCTGTTGGATTTTTTATTTTTTCTGGATTTTTTGTTTGTTCAAGATTTCCATAAAAACCTATGATAAAAGACATAAGATAGTCAATTTTGCTTGTGCAGTAGTTCGCAAGAATTTCGTCCAAATCTTTAATGAGAGCTTCTTGAGCGGGTATGGTATGACACATACTTTTGAGCTTTTGTACTTCTTCTAAAAGAGGTTCCCACATTTGAGGACTTGTTGCATTTTTTACTTGCTCTTGTATTTTTTGCACACTGATTTGTAGCATAGCTGGCGTACAACTATTTTCTTGTGGAGGGGTTGTAGTTGTTGGGCTACTGGTTGTTGGTGTTTGAGTTGATTGTACAGCGTTTGATGCAAGTTTATAGGTTGTTGTTTGATATGTGTTTGGCTGTGACGGCGAAAGAACATGTTTATGTATTACATTATTAATTGGATCAATAGTTGCAAAAATTTGTTCGTCTTCAGAAAGAGTTCCACAATATAGTCGATGTGGAATTTGCTCAAATACCGAGTGATGATCATGCCCATGAAAGGCAGCGACTACAGGCGTTTGTGGTGAAAATAAAGATAAAAACAAATTAAAATCGATTTTAGAAATGCATATTCCACGGTTGGGTTTATTTTCAGAAAGTATCTTCAAGCCTGATGTTTCAAAATCATTCCACAGTAAGTCTCTTGATATCTCATTATCTGAAGGTTGTATCATTCCATTTGAAATTTTTCGATATATTTTTTCTGTGGGTGAAGTAGGCAGTGTTGGTATACAATAAGGATTTTCAGTGTGTAGTTGTACGCTGGGAGTGCATCCATGAACAAAAAGGTAATATTTGGGTGCATGTGTTTGTGGATCCTTACAACCCAAATACACGGTATGAGGTAAATAACTGTATAGCTTATTGAGGCTATGTAACAAACATCTGTTTTGTGGATCATGGGCATTTTTTAAAATTTCAGAGGTACAATACGATTGTCTGATTGATGGATCTTCATGGTTACCTCTGCATAAAAAAACTTGATGAGGGTTTTCATTTGCCAATTTTAACAGAAGAGTTAAAACCTCAAGATCGTAGTTACCGCGATCACCATAATCACCCGTAAAAACAATATATTGACCAGGTTTGAGGTGTAAATCTTGATCAAACATACCATAGGCAGGTTTCTTGAGTTCGTTTAATGCAGATTCTAATTTTTTATAGTTAGCATGTATATCTCCAATCCATCTTATTCGATCACAGTGATCAACATACTGAATTGTTTCAAATGCTTCTGATAGACAGCATTCAGCATTAATAAAAGCATTGTTCCCACAGAGTATTCCCTGTTTTTGGAGATCTTTTTCTATCATGTGCTCATAGCGACAAAATTCAGATAAAAATTCATTTTGAATGACTTCTTTTGTATTTGATTTGCCAAGGTTTTGAGTGAGATACGCCATAAAACTTGAGCATGTAAAACATTGTTGTTGAGCATATGTTTGTTGAAAAATAGGTAACAGTGCTGGAAAATTTTTGCCAAAATTTTGTGCAAGACCTGCAAGACTCCAGGTGCAATGGTTCAATTTTTCAGTGGCTGTATTTTCAACAGACTGCATGCATTTTACTTTTATACAGGGGAGTAGAGCCAGTAAAATAAATGTTAGTATATTTTTATTCATACAGAATGGCTTTCTTCTTTATATGGTTTAATTTTTATAATCCAAAAAGATCTTTTGCTTGATGCAGCGACTTAGTTTTAATTTCTGCCTCTTGTCGGTAGATTTGGTATAGAGGAGATTGTGGATTTATTTCGGGGCAATTTACTAAAATTTTGTCTGGATGATATCGTAATGCCTGTTCACGATATTGTTCTCGTGTCATAGAGTTCCCCCATATAGAACAAATGTCTGCGCGTGTCATGCTATTTTTTAGTTCTAAACGTTTGAGTTCAAGAGATCTGCGAAACATTTGAGCATGCCGTTCTGCAATTTCAAATTCTTGTTGAATTTTCGTGCGCAGAACAGGTGTTTCTATATGTATTATGTGCGCTCTGAGATTATTGATATTAAGATCAATAAGACGAGAGTACTCAGCAATATTTTGTTCAGTTGATTCTTTAGCACGTTCATTTTCGAGTAAATTGTGGTCTTCGATATTGCCATAAAAACCAATTTTAAAATTCAAAACGCGTGTAATTCGTTGAGTAAAATAATCAAGAAGAATCGTTTCACCTTCTTTGATAATATCGGCGTTGATAGGGGATGAGCTTCTTTGCATATCTTTTATTTTTTTTACTTCCGTAAAAATCTCTTCCCATGCAATTGATGTGCTTGCTCTACCAGCTTTTTCTTTTAATGAGTCTAAAAGTTGGTGTAAAAGGCTATATGTTGATCTTTGTAGGTCGATGGTAAGAGTTCTACAATATTCAATAAATTCTTTATTTGTGCTTCCTGGTGCATTGAACCAGGATTCTTCAAGTTGTTTTAATTCTGTGACTGTATTGTCACACTCAGAAATTGTAATTGCTGTTTGTGCTTTATTTTTTAATGTTTGTATCAATTGGGTAAATAAATCTTGTTGTTGTATTGGTATATTACCAGTAGAGAATGCTACTATTTGCTGTGCTCTAAACTGTTTTATTTGATTCACAAAGAGGTCTATCTGAGGGTTGCGCTTGTGGTATGCAAAACATCTCAGTGTATCTGTAATTTCTTCTGGTGATGAAATCATGCCGTAAAGATATGCTGATGTTTTGGTATTTATAGTGTTGTAAAAATTGGTTAATAACGTATTCCATGAATTAATGGATGATTGTGATTCTGGATCGTTATCTATGAGTTGTTCAGCATTATACAAAAGCCAAAAAGGGATAGTTTGAGGTGTTTCGGATGGTACATATCCAGAGGAACTCCCACCCGTGGTTGTTTGTGTTTGTTTCATATTTTGCCATAGAAGCAAATAATCGTTTGATTCGTGCAATTTTTCTGTGAGGGCTCTGATAATGATTTTTAAAACAGGCGTTTGTTGTTTGCATGAATAAGTTTCTGTGAAACTCCAAAAATGCTGCAAAATATCATGCATGCTTTTTTGCTTTTCACTGACAACTTGTGTTGCAAAAAATGGATCAGAAGTGTGCGTTTGAGTTGTCTGATATGTTGGTGATGGAGATGGAAATATGGGAGGAATAGGTTGGTTTGATGCTGTCGGTTCCCTGCGTGGAGATTGACACTGCTTTTTAAATAATTCAAGAAAATTTCTTAAGTGTGGTGAAAGTCTAATATAAAAAGGCGATTCTACATAATTAGTGATTTGTTCTGGTGTAGATGGTTTTACAAGTCTGTGTGTGTATAATTCTGTTTTACTCGTAATAACGGTATAAAAATTATTTATAACGTTTTGCCATGAACATGTTTCATTAGGGCAAGAGTCTTTTTTTATGAGGTTTTCAGCCGAGAAAAATAAGGAAAAAGGTACAGTTAAATCTTTTCGTCTAACAGACAGCCATGGTTGAAGGTCTTCGTCATTAAACGATGGTGCAGCATTAATTTTTTGAGCCAAAGCTTCCACTACAACTTTCCATTCGTCATGATGCAATCCAGGATACCATTCATGCTTCCAGTAATGTTGCAATATTTGAGCTAATGGCAATTGTTTTTCAGCGTTAACCTGTTGTTGAAATGCTTGATATGCGGGTGACTGTTGCATACCCGAAATTGTGGTGTATGCAATAAAGCATAAAGTCATAAGTAAACTTATTTGTTTTTTCATGCAGATTCCTTTTTATCTAAAATTTTTATATTAATTTCAAATATAATTATATATGTAATGAAAAAAAAGTAAAGATAAAGCGAATTGTGACGAATCAATTTTCTCGATAAAAGTTTATGTATACTCAATAGAATCAGGATTCGCATTGTTTAAGAGATATCGGTCAAACAAATGAGTGGATGATTTTTAAATTGGATAAAACGGCGTGGACAAAAAAGAAGCACGGAACTATTTTTTGATGCCAACATTATATGGCTACATGTTTTTCATCTGTCATCTATCAGCGCATGGTGCAGAGTCGAAACTTTTTTCAACTCTTTTTCCTTCCTGTGTACAGGATATTGAGAAACAAACAAATACCGTTATATCACAGGCTCATTGCCAGCTTTTGAAAATATGCGCTATCAAACAAGAACACAGAACATTTGAGAATACTGCCCAAGTCGTCGATCGTGTATATGGGAGTGTACAAAGGCTGAGCGCTTGCCTTGATCTTATTTCTTCCATCTATCCTGATGAGAAGCTTTGTAAAAATGCTTGTCAATCGCTGTGTAAATTGAATCATTTTATTGTTGATGAGCTTGATAATAACAAAGAGCTTTACCAAGTGCTTAAAGAATATGTGTCACACCATGTTGCTCTTTCATCCCCGCAATCGTTTTTTTTAAGTGAACTTATGAGCGATTTTAAAAAACATGGCCTTGATTTGCCTGATGATACGCGTGCCAAAATTAGACAAACGAAAAAAGAAATATGCGATCTAGAGCTTATGTTTGCACAAAACATCGACATGGATACCCCATTGCTTGCGTTCACACAAAAAGAACTCACTGGTTTGGATGATGATTATCTCAACAGATTTAAAACTGATGAGGGTGTATTTCGGATGCGCCTTGATGCACCAACGTCTTTATCTATTATGCAAAATTGTTCTGTAGCATCGACTCGCAAAAAATGTGCACGTGCGTTGCAAAACAAAGCGTATCCCATCAATATGCCCGTTTTGCAAGAGTTACTCGCAAAAAGAGCGAGCCTTGCAACTATGCTTGGTTTTTCTGATTATGCTCATTATACTCTGAGCTCGCAGATGGCCGAATCTCTGCCAATCGTGCAGGCCTTTATTAATCATATGATTGAGAGTAGTTCTGCTAAATATGATCAGGAGGCCGCTCTGTTCGCCAAGGGTTTGCCCGCGGGTGTAAAGCTTACAAAAGATAAAAAGATTGCGTCGTGGGATTTTGAGTACGTAAAAAATCAGTACCTTAAAAAACAGTATGCAATCGATCAGGACACAATATCTGAATATTTTGAGAGCGAATCTACCATTCAAGCAATACTCAAAGTGTACCAAAAGGCTCTTGGCCTTAGGTTTAAATGCATTGTGCGCAGTGGTTTGTGGCATAAAAGTGTTAAAGTTTTACAGGTATATGAGCATCACAGATGCATCGGATATTTGCTTCTTGACCTGTATCCACGCAAGAACAAGTATGCAAGCATATGCGAGATTACCGCATCTCCTCGAACTAAAGACCATCCTCTTGGCGTGAGTGTGGTGATTGCGAACTTTCCTGAACCGACGGCAGACAAACCTGCGCTTCTCAAACTTACTGACGTTGAGGCGTTTTTTCATGAATGCGGGCATGCAATGCACGCACTTTTGGGATGTACGGAGTACGTACAGTTTTCGGGAACCAATGTGTCCATGGATTTTGTTGAGCTGCCCTCACAAATGTTCGAGCAATGGGCGTATGACAAGGACGTGCTCAAAAAAATAGGTCGTCACTATAAAACGGGCGAAACGCTTTCCGATCACATGATCGAGTGCATACAAAATATAAAAAATATTGATTTTGCGCATACCATCAGACGACAATGTTATTTATCTCTTTTTGATCTTGAGCTTGCAGGGAGTAATCCGGGTCAAGATGTTCACCAAACGGCACAAACGTTATACCAAAAGATTATGACACATACCCATATCGATTCTGACGGTCATCCAGAGGCATCGTTTGGGCATCTCACGAGCTATGGCTCAAAGTATTATGGGTATTTGTGGTCATTGGTATATGCACTTGATATTTTTCAGCAGATACAAAAGAACGGGCTTTTGAGACATGGTTCTGCTCAAAGGTTTAAAACAAAAATTTTGAGTAAAGGTGGTAGTGCAGATCCACGCATACTTTTACACGATTTTTTTGGTCGGGATGCAAATGCAGAAGCACTTAATGAGAAATTGAAATGTGGTATATTAAATGAGAAGTTTTTTAAATAGCTGCTTTAAGCAGCATTTTTAATGGGAGTTTGTAACATGCGTAGAGGTATAAAAGCTTTTTTTACAACGTGTTTAGCTTTGTTTATTGTTGGAGGTGCTGGGATGTGGGTGCATAAAGTACGATCAAAAGAGATTCCTCTTGAAGATTTTTTTAAAAATCCTGAGCGTGCCGCATACACCATCTCTCCTGATGGTACGCATGTTGCGTTTTTGGCACCATACAAAAATAGGATGAACATTTTTGTTCAAAAAATAGGTGATGAAAACGCGCACAGAGTGACATCTGTGATACAGAGAGATATTGCCAATTATGGCTGGAAAAATGATGCGACGCTTGTATATGTGCGGGATACCAATGGTGATGAAAATTATCATTTGTTTTCGGTAGACAAGGGTGGAAACGAAGAACGAGACTTAACTCCATTTGATGGTGTAAAGGTAAGCATTGTTGATGATCTCGAAGACCGTGAAAACGAGATGCTCATTCAAATGAACAAGCGAGATAAAAAAGTTTTTGACGTTTTTCTCCTCAATATTACAACGGGCGAGTTGCAGCTTGTTGCACAGAATCCTGGCAATGTTACTTCCTGGTTGACCGATCATGATGGCCAAGTACGCGTTGCAATAGTTACCGATGGAGTTAATTACACGCTGTTATTTAGAAACGCGCAGCAAGAACCGTTCAAAGAAATTATGACAACGGGTTTTAAGGATGCGTTTGAGCCGCAGTTATTTACCTCTGATAACAAAAATTTGTATGTGCTATCGAACGTGGGGCAGGATAAAAAGGCGCTTATCATTTTTGATCCGGTAAGCGGCAAAACAATTGAAAAGCTTTTTGAGCATCCAGATGTTGATGTGGCACAAATTTCATATTCAAAAAAGCGCAAAGTATTAACTACTGCATGGTATATTACCTCAAAAATCGAGCGCGTGTTTTTTGATGATGAAATAAAAAAAATATTTGAGCGTCTTGAGTCAGCACTTCCGGGATATGAGATTGTTATAGCAGATAAGAACAAAGCTGAAGACAAATTTATCGTGCATGCTCGCAGTG
Organism: candidate division TM6 bacterium GW2011_GWE2_41_16; assembly: GCA_000996695.1. Taxonomy (GTDB): domain Bacteria; phylum Babelota; class Babeliae; order Babelales; family Babelaceae; genus GWE2-41-16. The sequence goes on from LCAT01000006.1 coordinate 25,270, forward strand.
ATAGATCTCGTGGTATCTTTTATATGTATGACAAAACTACCGATGTACTCACTAAATTAGCAGATGTGAGTCCATGGCTTGATGAAAACAAGCTTGTTTCTATGAAGCCTATATCATATGTATCCAGAGATGGTTTGCTTATTCATGGATATCTTACGTTGCCTAAAGAGTATTCGGGCAAGGTTCCTGTGATTGTTCATCCACACGGTGGGCCATGGGCTCGCGATGAATGGGGCTATAACCCAACTGTGCAATTTCTCGCTAACCGTGGATATGCGGTATTGCAAATGAACTTTAGAGGCTCAACGGGGTATGGTAAAAAATTTTGGGAGAAATCGTTCAAGCAATGGGGTAAAACCATGCAGGATGATGTCACCGATGGCGCACAATGGCTGATTGATCAAGGAATAGCGGATCCCAAGCGTATTGCGATTTATGGTGGCAGCTATGGCGGGTATGCAGTGCTTGCAGGACTTGCGTTTACACCAGATTTATATGCCTGTGGCGTTGATTATGTCGGTGTATCAAACCTTTTTACGTTGCTTAAATCGGTTCCTGAATATTGGAAACCTGAGTTAGATATGTTATATGAGCAAATGGGCCATCCAGAAAAAGATAAGGCTTTGCTCGAAGAAGTTTCGCCAGTTTTTCATGCTCACTGTATTAAAGTGCCGCTTTTTGTTGTACAAGGAAGAATGGACCCACGTGTGAATATTGCCGAGTCCGATCAAATTGTTGAGGCTCTCAAAAAATGTGGCGTTGATGTGCAGTATATGGTTAAAGACAATGAAGGTCATGGTTTTAGAAACGAAGAAAATAAGTTCGATTTTTATCGAGCAATGGAAAAGTTTCTCGCAGAACATTTGAAATAGTTTCATCACTCTAAAAAAAGAGAGCTCGCTCTAAAACAGCGGGTTTTCTTTTTTTTGTCGAATATGCATATCTTTAGGGTGCGACATTATATGGTTGAAGGACCCATTTTTAAGGATATGTTTTATGAAGCATACTCAAGACAATATACGTATTTTAGTTATCTCCGGGAGTGCGCGAAGAGCAACAAATTGCCCGGGTGCAGACGGCAAGTCAACCTTTTTTATGGAACGAATAAAAACAGCATTGCCCCAAGACTGGACGGTTGATCTGTGTAATCTTTCAAATGATTACACATTACCAAAAATTCAAGCGTGCAATGCTTGTGCTTCGACGTCAATGGCACTGTGTGTATGGCCATGTAATTGTTATAAGCGTCATAGTTTTGTTCAGCCTGACCTGATGTGGGATGAAGATTTGTTTGGAAGAATATATGCGGCCGATGCTATCGTGGTTATATCACCTGTTAATTGGTATGGGCCAACGAGCTCCCTTAAACTTCTTTTTGATCGATTGGTATGTGCAAGTGGTGGTAATCCGGACCCAAAGCTTATCGATCAAAAAAACGCTAACCTTGCAGCCGCTCTTGAAAATAGCCCTCAGTGGAAAAAACTATCACAAAATCATCTTGAAGGAAGAACTGCTGCCTTTTTTGTCTACGGTAATGCGGGTGCGGATGAGGTTGATGAAACAGGCTCGCCTTTTCTTCTCAAGCACAAAGAGTATTTTGATCCGCGCAAAGAAGTTGCTCTTACTCATGGTTATAAGGCTTTTGAGCCGATTATTTTTCAACTACGGTATAGCGGAATAGAAGCTCCCGATGAACTTGTGCGATATATCGTGACGGGTAAGGGTGAAAAATATAACAAGGATCAAATTCCGGCACTTAAGCATAATGAAAAAGCCTTGCATGCATTTGATGTATGGGTAGAAAATGTGAAAAATTTTGTAGAAAAAAAGGGAAAGATTAAACCAGGAAAATATCCTGTTCCCTTAAAAAAGCCGGATTCAGAAATGAGTGTTTTTGCTCGGCAAGTGCAGCTGCTCATCAGAAAAACATTGGGCAGTTTATGGATGCATTCTTTTGGGTATTTTACTTTTCAAAGGACCAATAAAAAGCGTCAATTGAAAAGATGATTCGATAAAAATGAAATGTTTTGAAGAAGGCCCACGCTAACCCTGTGGGCTTTTTAATTTTTCAAAAATACAGGCTGATTGCATGTTCCGATTGTGCGGTTAATTGTTATAAAGTGGATCGCATTGAAGTAGCGTGTATGATTGTATTTATTCTGTATAATTATATCTTTATGTTATGCTTTAGTGCTGGTTTACACATTACGCAAAACGAGTATGTATGAACAAATTGTATGTTACATTGATTTCAGTATTGTTTTTTGGAACTTCTGTGTGCGCAATGGCTCCCAATCCTGTCGAAAGTAATGCTATGAAGCCAAAAATTGCTATCTATCTTGCCGGAACTATTAAAAAAGGACACGAAAAATCAAACGAATCATTTTGGGATGCCGAAAATATTGATCTTCTTCGAACGTTCTTAAAAAATTATGAAGTCGTATTTCTGAACCCCGCTTTGCGAACTGATGACCTTTCAGATCCATTATCTACGTTTGGTCGTGATATGCTCCAGGTTTTTTCGAGTACCTTTGTTTTTGTTGATGCGAGAGATCGCCGTGGACTAGGAGTTGGTGCAGAAATGATGTGGGCTAAACTTAACACGATACCAGTTGTGACCTGGGCGCCAAAAAATTCTTTCTATCGCAAGGAGCAAACGACCATTTTGGATGTACCGGTGAAAAATTTTGTTCATCCCTTTATAGCAGCGCTCAGCGACCACATTGTTGATGATTTGGTTGAAGGGGCTTTATGGATAGAGCATTTTATGACACATCCATCTTCTGCCAAAATAAAAAATGTTGAGAGTATTAACGATGCAATACAGTATTACAAAGCAACTCAATTGCAGAACGATGCTCCTATGATGCACCTACTTGCCGAAAAAGATGAGCTCACAAAACGCATGAATGTGTAAGGGTTTGCTATGTTGACAGAGAATGCGCTGAGAATACAAGATTTTCTTAAAGAAAAAGGGATTAATACAACAGTTGTAGAGTTTCCTGCAAGTACCAGAACTGCTCAAGATGCGGCTCAAGCAATCGGATGTCAGGTTGCTCAAATTGTTAAATCACTTGTTTTTTGCACAAAACAAACAAATAAGCCCATTTTGATTCTGGTGAGCGGTGCAAACCGAGTTGACGAAAAGGTTTTGACGAATTTGGTCGCAGAGGGTGTGGTTAAAGCCAGTGCAGATTTTGCCAAAGAAACAACAGGATTTGCTATTGGAGGCGTGCCGCCTTGTGGGCATAAAGAAAAAATTGAAACATATATTGATCAAGATTTACTTCAATATAAAGAAGTGTGGGCTGCAGCAGGAACTCCGCATGCTGTTTTTAATTTGAGTTCGGCCGCTCTTCTGAATTTGACCAATGGCACGGTAATAAAAGTTTGCTAAAAAGGGGAATTCATATGTCATTAAGTTTAGTCCGAGGTACGAGCTATGTGTGCCCCGGAGTTTTTGCTGTTGGCGTATACGTGCACGGAAACACTGCAATTCTCATTGATAGTGGTAGTGACGAGAGTAGTGCAAAAAACATTACCCATCTGGTTCAATCTGCAGGATGTACCATAACAGCAATCATACAGACGCATGCTCACGCAGACCATTGCGGAGGAACTTCTTTTTTACAAAAAAAGTTTCCTCAGGTACGTGTGTATGCAACATATGACGAAAAATGTTTAATAGAAGATCCTCTTTTTGCGCCACGGTGCTTTTGTGGGGGTGCGGCTCCATTTTTAGGATTACAAAACAAAAGTATAGCGCCACAACGCGCATCAGCAGTAACCGATGTTATAACGCCATATCAGGACCAAAGAGTAGACGTTTGTGGTGTACCTTTTACCCTAGTAACCTTGCCGGGGCATAGTTCAGGCGCGATTGGTGTTATAACGCCTGATAATGTGCTGTATTGCGGTGATGCTATTGTTGGTCCTGTTACTTTTAACAAGCATCCGTTTTTGTTTTACACCAACATCGGGGATGCGCTCAGTTCTTTTAAAAAATTGGCAAATAAGGCTGTAGATGCATGTGTAATATACCATGGTGGCCTTGACTCTGATCATGCCGCTACCCTGCAGCAGCATGAAGCCAGAATTTTAGAAACCAGAGCCGCGATTTTATCAATCGTGAAAGATCAAGGTGCATCGATAGATTCGATTACCCAGAGTGTCATGAAAATGTATGCAATCCCAAATAATATGGTTGCATGGACGCTTACACAAACAACGGTTAAGGCGTATCTTGCTCAGCTCGAGGCTGAAAAAAACATAGAGCTAGTTGTCACTGATGGTTTGCTCGTTGTTCGTGCAGTTTCTTTTCCTAAACAATAGGCTGCGGAAATTTTTATTGCAATTTCAAAAATTAACTTTTTTGCCAAAAAGAATTTATAAATTGTTTGTTTGGTAAAAAACTACTCTTTTGTGTTTTTCTCCTTTACGATAAAAAAAGACTGTATATTAAAGGTTTTTTTATCGCTGAAGGGCTTATATGTTTATGCAAAAGTGGTTTAAGGTAGCAATAAACACCATGTTGCTGTGTGCTTGTGTGTGCACAGCCAATGTTTCGGCATTGCAACAAGATTCCATTAAAGTTGTGAGACAGCATGACAAGCTGCCTGTACGAATGAGCTATACCATTTCACCTGATGGCAAGAACTGTGCATTTTTAACAACGGGTTCTCCAAAAGATGTCTGGAATATTTTTGTTCACAAGGTTGGTAGTTCTCGCGGCAAACAAGTTACTTTTGAAAAGAATAGACACATAAAAGAATGTTTTTGGCTCGATAACTCAACCATTCTTTATTTTGCGAAAAATAGACAACGTTCGTCTAAGGAATATGGGGATTATTTGTGCGCGTTTGACTTGCATACTATGAAATCGCGAGATCTCATGCCCATATCCGAGGATGTTCCTTTTGGTTTATCTGTTATTGAGGGATGTGATCAAGAAATTTTTATTCAACAAGGGAAACATCGTTCTGCTATAGTCGACGCATATAGGCTTAATGCAAAAACAGGTGTATTAACCTGTGTTGCACAATATAAATATTCTGAACGTGTAAAGTGGATTGCTGATCATAATGGTAAAAAAGTGCGTGCTGCTCTGACCTTTCATGGTCAGTTGCTATACCGAAACAGTGAACAGGATGATTTTAAAGAGGTCGTTTTGCCTGCTTCCATGCATATACAAAATTGTTTTATGTTTACATTTGATAACAAAAATTTGATTCTAAGCGTGCAAACGCCCGATGGTGGCTCGGCTGTATGCGTTCTTGATCCTCAAACTGGTAGCATTATAGACACGATTATGAAAACAACGTTTGCGCACGCATACCATGCTGTTGATTTTTTGGATAATGTAAGCTTGCAACAGGTGGCTTTAGCGGAATATAGCGACGCTTCGGGTAAAAAACGCCAGGTCTTTTTTGATTCTGCTCTGCAAACGGTATATGAAAATTTGCATACAATATTTGAAGATGCTCCTTTTTATATGAGAAGTGTTTCGGACGATCTTACGAAAATTATTTTTTCTGTGATTGGTTCGCAAGGTGTTAATAGTGAGGGCGCATATTTTTTGTATGACAAACAAACGAATACGTTGACTAAGCTTGCGGCATGGTGGCCATCGATTGAAACCAATGGCTGTATTTAAATAAACGATTATGAGGAGGCCTTATGATATCACTCAATAAAAAGATTTTTGTTTTTTTGATATTCATCTGTTGTGGATCGGGTATATCGCATACTCTTCTGCAAGCAGGTGGGACGGAGCAAAACACATCAATTAATGCCGGAAAATCGCAGTACTCTATTTCTCCGGATGGTACATACCTCGCTTTTTTAGCGAAATATGACTACATACCCAATATTTTTGTCCAAAAAATAGGTTCTGAAGAAGCGATCAAAATAACATCAATCACTAGCGGTTTCGTATACGGATATTTTTGGAAAAACGATCACACAATAGTGTATGACTGGCATGCGCATTGTGATGAAACACGTGTGTTTGTTGTGGATGTTCAAAGTTTGAAAGCCCGAGATCTAATTCCGGGAGCAAACTCGAGCATTCGTGCTGCTCTCGAAGATTGCGCAGAGGACATTTTAATACGAACAAATATGCATAATCCTGATAAAGGATCTTTTGACGTATACCGCCTTAATATCATCTCAGAAAAAATGCAGCCCATTACAGAAGATCCGGGTGTCGAAGAATTTTATAAACAGGGATGTTTATATTCCAACAAAAACAATAAAGTAATGACTAAATTTGAACGAACTGGTAAATGGATCCAGAATAATTGTGTAAAATGTCCCGAAAAAATACAAGCCTATTTTTTGTCAGATGATGATGAGATGAAAAAAATGTATGCAAAGGTTGTGCAAATTTTAAAACAACCTTATTATTCGCGATACTGGCATCGCGTGATTCATGATCCAGCCATTCAAATAACATCCATACAAAGTGATAGAGATGAATCCAAATTTTTGATAGAAGCTTTTATCAATACGGCTTGTAGGTGTTATTGTCTTTATGATACAAAAAGTGATGTTCTTACCGTCTTGGCTCAAGATTGGGATTGGTATAGGTAAGGGTGAACAGATGTTATTGGTTGAATATCGTACCAGACGCTGTGCTCTATTTGTTGTTGGGCTATTGTTTTGTTTTTTTTTATGCGCAGAACCCGAGCTGGTAAAAACGGCAGCTTCTGAGGCTTTTGCGTCTGCTTTGTCCTACAAACAAAACACCTATGATCGTATACAATTTATTCACCGTATTATAGGAATGTCCGAAAAAGATTTTGCGACACTTTCTACTGAAAAACGCCAGGGATTTGTGTTTTCGGATGGAGAAAGCTCTTTTTTGCGGACATCATGCGGTACGTTTGCCGTAGGTTCTTTTGAAGTTAAAAATATTCAAGAACTCAGAGATTTATGGGCTGCAAAACAAAAAAAGAATATCTCGGCAGGGAAGGGTTTTTTGAGAGTTGTCGAGGGCGTAGGGACAAAAAACAGTTCATGGTTTAGGTCTTTTGTTGATATTGGTGCATTGCAAGCGAATCCGTGTAACAAGGGAACAGCCTTTCAGGTAGCGTCTAATTTTAATGCATTGGAAGCTGGTGGAGATCCTTGTGATGGTGTGACGCGCTATTTGTACACAACTGCGCAAGGTGAAGAAGCATCAATTTCTGCAGCGCCGGCAGCCATATACAGAATGTATTTTGCCCAGCATCATGGAGTAGTAGGTCAGTTTGAGCAACAGATTAATTTTTTAGAAGACGTGCCGCTTCCCCATGGTGGAACTTTTGGAGTAGGGCGGGTGCACAATGGATACCTTGAAGTGCAGCATGGTGGAGTTCTTTCTAAACCCGGAACAATGCTCTCTTTTGCTGAAATGGAACGTTTGATTCCCCTGGTAAAAGTTGGGGTTCACTCACAGGTACAGGTTACCAGTGGTTTAGCGATGCTTCCGCCGAACGGATACTCCGCAAAAACTTGGGACGCCAAATCTTTGATGGAAAAATCTCTCAAAGGGGAAAATGTTATTGTTGATGATCCAGAGCAACGCGTAACCCAAATTTTTACTGCTGCTCAAAATTTGGCGCAATTAGGCACAGGCACCTGTTGGGACGATATGGCACGCATGCTTTTGCATGCAGCATATGAAGGCACCGTACGCGCAGCCTATGTTTCAGGCTGTTCAAAATTATATCTCACGCTGGTCGGTGGGGGTGTTTTTAATAATAGGATCGATTGGATCGTTGACTCTATTGAACGTGTTATGCCTCTGATTCGCGAAAGCGGTATGGAGGTGACGCTGGTCATATACAATGGTGTTGATGTATCGGTACGCAATCGACTCAAAGCTATTATGCTTGCGGCAAATACGGGGTTTACTTTTTATACGGTATACAAAAATGATGGTGTATACATGCTTTTTGATCAGGGAGAGCGTGGTTTTTATGAAAGAATGACTCTGTAAAAGTGAAAAGGTTTGCAGTGGCTTGTGTAGTAAAAATTTCTCAAGAAAAGATTGAGAAAATAGCTCGAGAAAACCCTGATTTGACCCATAAGTTTATTAAGCAGTTGCTCGTTGCGCAGCAAGAGATTGGAAATGGCGATGTAGATACTTTTTCTTTTTCCAAAAAGTAGGCCACTATACCTTCGCGGTATCGCAATCATTTTGCAGTTTTCTTAGTGGATATGTATCCATAATAATTCTGAGCGTTGTAATTTTATTTTCAGCATTAAACTCAAACATATCGACGGCTTCAAATTGAACTGTAAATTTTTCATCTCGTACGGCTACAATATCAAGATATGCAGCAGCTGTTATTTTATTCTCTCCGATAAACATATTTTTTAGTTCAACCTGAGTTCGTCGGCTTGTCTTAAATAAATTTTGGTAAAATTTTGGTGCCGATTTTTCACCAACCAAAAATGAAAATACTTTGGCATCTTCTGAAAATAAGCTGATCATTGTTTGGTAGTCATTTATTAGTAATGCCCTGCAATAAGATTGAATAATATCTTTGTACGAAATCATTGACGTCCTTGTAAAAATTTGAAGAGAAGCACTTTTTATGCAGTTTTTTACCGTTCATTCGCTTCATCTCTGTTAAATTTGAACCCTTTAGTTTTTATGCTCATTGTGTCAAATCGAGCTTTTCGAACTTTGCGAGCTTTACGGATTTTTTTAATTTTTTTTGCCATAAACACTTTCTTTACAGTCTGTGCACGGTGTTTTTTGCATTGACTGCGTAGTGATGTTTTTACGCATAAAAAAACCCGCACTTTTCATGCGGGATTTTTTTATTCCAGATTTTCTGGCGGGGCCAACGAGACTCGAACTCGCGACCTTCCGCGTGACAGGCGGACGCTCTAACCAACTGAGCTATGGCCCCAGAATTTTTTTTGGCTCCTCGGGCTGGACTCGAACCAGCGACCTTACGATTAACAGTCGTGTGCTCTACCAACTGAGCTACCGAGGAATCAAATCGTATAACTTTCAAGGTGTTCATTTTATGGTGGGCGATGCAGGATTCGAACCTACGACCCTCAGTTTGTAAGACTGATGCTCTGCCAGCTGAGCTAATCGCCCGAGATATGTCAACTTCGATGGTTTTTATCGTAATGTATGCGATATAAAATGTCAAAAAAAATAATGACGTTCTATACTATAAACCATATTGACCGGTGTTTTATGGCAAAGTTACAAAAATGGCTGTGGGTTATGTTTATTATGTGTCATGATCTCATATAAAGCATTTTGTGCATATTCACAGGTTGAGTTTATTTTTAACAATTTTTTTTCAAAAGGGGTTTTATTATGCCTTGGTTTACACGGTTTCTTATTAATCTTGCAGTGCTTTTATTATTTATAAAATTTCTTCCAGATATGATGTCAGGGGTAAAACATACCTACGAACATTTCGCGCATACCAAAACGAAGGTGGGTGTGGTAAGTATCAAACACATCATTACCGATGCAAACCCATATATTCATACGCTTAAAGAATTTTTCAAGGACAATTCTATTAAAGCGATCGTTTTGCAATTTGATTGTCCCGGTGGTTGTTCAGGATCATCACAGGCTCTCGCTCTTGAGCTTCAACAGCTTAAAAAAGATTATCCAAAGCCGGTTGTGGCATATGTCGAAAATATGTGTGCTTCGGGTGCATATCATGTTGCTGCTGCTGCTGACTCGATCGTTTCAGTACCATCTGCAGTAGTTGGTAGTATTGGTGTGTACATCGCACAGCCATATTTCAAAGCGTTTATTGAGCATTACAAATTGCAGCTTAATTTTGTCAAAACCGGTAAATACAAAACGACCGGTAACCCATTCGTTGAGCCAACGCCTGAAAAAACAGCATTGTTACAAAGCATGACTGATGATACGTACGCACAATTTGTGGCTGATGTATCGGCAATGCGCCCAAAACTTGCGATAGCAAAATCGGCTGATTGGGCTGATGGTAAAGTCTTTACTGCAAAACAGGCTAAAGAGCTTGGCCTGGTTGATGTGCTCGGATCACAAAGTGCTTTAGTTAAAGAACTTAAGGACAAAACACATTTTGATAACGAAATTGATTGGGTTCATGGTCCAAAACACACGCTTATTACCGAGTTATTCGGTTCAAGCGATGATGACCTCATGAGCCATGTAGGCAGTATCAAACAGTTGGAGCAGGTGTTTGCTCAGGGTTATGAGCAGTTAATGCGTCAGTCGCTTTCTCTGCAGGCTTAGAGCTTTATATTTTGCTTGCTAATGGCGTCTTGGCCATGCAGTAAAAATTTAACAGGTCCGTTGGTGTTTGTTTGACATCAATGGACCTGTTTATTCGGCGAAGCCCATCAATTCGTCGAGGTGGGAATAATCTGCTTTCACACCTTCTTTTACATGAACCATTAGTAAAGGGACCGTTGCTGCGATAAACATGCCTTCTAAGAGGCCAAAAGCCAAAACGTTAACTAACGGTTTTTTTGTTTTGACAGTTGCATACTTCCACAATTTTTTTAATAGACCAGATTTATACAAAAGGTATAGGCTAGCCGCTTCGGTTGCGGTGAGCAAAAGAGTTTTTTTATAATTTTTGAAGAACTTTTTATAGTGATGTCGCGCCCTATGTGGTATGGCGGCAGGTGGCGCTATGCGCTGATTTTCAAAAAATGCTTTGATAGCAGGTCTTCCATCAATTCTCATCGTTCCGATATTCAATGTTACAAGGTTATTATGTTGTTCAACTGCATTCGCAATGCGTGTGAGCTGAGCGGCTGGAATCGGTGTGTATATGCTTTCGCACGACAATACTTTTAATTGAGGGCAATGCTCAAGAATATTGAGGAGCTCGATGTCATTTGTTTCGCAGCTTAGGATAAGATTTTCGAGTGTTGGGGATTGTAGATCAAAAAAGAATGGACCACCGCGCAGATTAAAAATGTCACGGTCGATCTGTTGGATGTTTGTCGTTTTTAAAGAAGCTGTAACGACAACGGGATTATTATTAATCAACACAAGTCTATGACATGCAAGATCGGTTAAGTGGATGAGTGAAAAAATGGGACTATCACTGCACACTTCTGTTTCAAGTTCAGCTTTTTCAAGATTGGGAACTTTCTGAATGAATGAGTCAAGAGATGCTTTTCTGGTATGGCCATAAAATTTTTCTGATGAATCGCCACCCTTGATGGTGAGAATGCGCAGATAACAAAGGTCTTTCGAAGGTTTGAGCGGTATAAACGGTACAATAAGTTCTTGTAAATGAGGATACAGATTCCAGACGACATAAAAATATGGTGTCTCTTCCATAAATTTGACACGTGTTACTACAGCGGTAGCTGGGTACGTATTCACATTCAAACCAGTAAATTGAACCATACCATCAAGTAGTCCGCCCAACTGCTGTGCATTTCCTGCATTAAATATGTGTTCTGTAGGTGGATAGTTATTATAGATATGTTCGCATATACGGTGAAGGCCGTGACACGAAAATTTAACGGCTCTAAGAGCTACTAATGTTCGATTATTTGTTGGCCTGTTTTGATGAGCAATGTTACGTTCTGTTGCAGTTTTATCTGCTTCAGTAAGAGGAGCTCTTATTGAGTGAATTGTAGTGTCGTTTAAGAGAAGAATTTTAATCAAAAGGTCTTCTGAGAGATGTCCAAAGTATGGTCCAAGATTTTCTCTTTCCTGCTGACTCAAAAGAATGTGTTGGACAGGTTCGGCCTGTTCTGCTTGTTCAGCCTGCAGGTCCGCTGGTGCTTGTGCGTTTACCTGAGTTGTTGGTTTTGAGGGGCCCTGTGCCGGAATTTGTTGCATGGCAATGATAGGAAGAGCCATGAGGCTGAAGAATAATGTGCAGACAAATTTTTTCATGTGATAGTATCCTTTTCATTTTACTGAATTATTTTATAAATATATCACAACTGTAAAATTTTTTAAATTTATTTGCAATTGCGTGCCACAAATAAAAACTTGTGGATTCAAGTGGTTGGCATGGATGTTTGTTCAGGATTATGAGCAGTTAATGCGTCAGTCGCTTTCTCTGCAGGCGTAGCTTTTGTAGACCTCGAAAACAGCCTGTTGATAATGTTTCGATCATCGACAGGCTTACTTTTTTCTGAGGCTATATCCGCTGGTTTTTGATTGGCGATCGTTTCGTTTTTTACTTTTTGATCACTAATTTTTGTCTCGCCTGATTGAGCTGGTGGTTGCTTTTTGATACTTGCGGTATCGACCGATGTTGTTTTGTTGGTTGTTTTATCAGCAACTATTCGATCGATAGCAGTAGGTTTATTCGCGACAGCGATGTCATTTTTATCTGCACCAGGTTTTTCTGTGATAGGTCTATCAATGTTCGGTCTATCGGTGATAGGTCGATCGGAGATCGTGATGTGTTCGGCGCTTTTTTGGATGAGGTAACAATCGCTAATGTGTGACACATCGATGGTCGGCTTAACGATAATGCGATGGTACAGATTATCTTTGTTCTCAAGACGCGTAATCATACCCAAGCAAAAACCGGGCGGGAAAATGTATCCGTCACCACGCGAGAGCACAAGATCGTCTGATTCGATTGGCACTAAATGGCTAACAAACATAAGCCGAGCGCTGTCGAGCAGGCCGCTGCCCTGATAGATTCCCTGGGCATTGGTCTTTGCCGTGTAAGCTGCAATTTTTGAGCGTGGGTCGGTCGTGAGCAGGATAGTGCTCGTGTGTGGTTCGAGCGAAATAATGCGTCCGATGATGCAGTTTTTGTACACAGCGCACATGGTCTCGGTGACCGCGTCTTCGCTTCCCGCATCAAGTACCAGGGTATGCTCTTTAGTTGATATGTTTTTTTTTATGATATGCGTGTGTATGAGCTTTTGTGCGGGATACGTGCTAATAAAGTCTTTGTCAGTGATCTGGCTTTTGAGCTCAGCGATGGTTTTTTGTTGATCAACATATCGCTCGAGCAAGTCATGATACGCATCTTTGTGTTGGTCTAATATGCCCTGAGCTTCCCGCCAGGTGAGGAGCGATGCAAGCCTTGTTTGGAGTGGGTGCACGCAGGTGTCCTCAAAAAAGGACACAGGAATGGTGCATACTTGATAAAAATGTTGGCAGTATGTTTTTGTGCGCTCGTGCGTAGAGATCGTGCACACAAGAATTAAGAGCAAACCGGCAACAATACGTTTACCTTCGAAATTTTCTTGATTATTCATATACACACAGTCCTAAGGGATAATAATGCGTAGTTTATGGCATTCGCCATTTTGACTTACACTAATTCGTTTATTTATTATATGTCGAAATCTCACTGTTGATGTGGATATTTAAATGAATCTTGCTGTAGATGGTTTCGCAATATGCAACAGAGTATACCGTCTGTGGCCAGGTATACAAAATTTTTTACCAACCTTTATGCACGCGCACATTATTTTTTTGTGTAAACCAAGTCTTTTGGCTACCAGTGCTGTCAAGCTTAAGGCAATGACTCCTAAGCACACTTTTTGTGCAAAAAGAAGCTTTTTATATTTTTGTACAAGCTCGGCAGCTTTTTCTGCACAAAAGTGTTGTATTGCCGGGCGCGTGACAACTCTCTCTCCACCGAGCTGAAAACCTGAAAGAGTTTTGTGTTGAAAAATTGCTTGTAATGCGTAAATCGATCGTGATGGAACAAGGGTGTTTGTTGCGACATAATCTCTGCCCGCAGGATTTTTTATGAACCCAAGGTTTGGGCAATGAGTAAGAATAGCTATAAGATCGGTTTCGGTAAGGAACGTGAATCCAAGGTCCAAACGCCTGAGGCTTGTTGAAGCAAAGTTTCGATGATCAAAAGATTTTTTGCAACCAGATACCTGTATCTCTTCCAGTTCTAGGCAATGTGTCGCGATGTGGCTTAACACATGACTATCAATAGGAGCTCCCCAATAGCCATCATTTATTGACTGCCCTACATATACGAATTTTTTTAGATGTCTGAGTTGCGCGATATTGTTAAGACTGTGTGCAGTGAGATGATTGTAACAATAGAGCTCAAGAACTTCTAAGTTCGGGCACGCAGCGATAATTGCATTGAGGTCTTCATCGGTCATTTCTATTACGGGATTTGTTGTTGAAAAATCAGTATCAAAACTTTCAAGCACAAGCTGTTTAACATGTGCTCCCAATGCAGGAATGCTCTGCGCGAGTGTTCGCGGGTTAAACCGCTGATGTTTCCACTCGGTTCGACAGCCGCGCACAGAAACCTCTTCCAATGCTTGGTTGGCAAAAAGCTTAACCAATGTGCTGCTACGTAGGTGGTGTACTGCCTTTAAATCGAGCGTTTTGAGGCGTGGCATATCACTGTGTGCATCAAAATACATATCAAGGCCGTCATCATCTAAAACACGAACATTTGATAGTTTGAGCACATGTAAGTTTGGTTGGCATACAGCAAGAATGTCTTCTAATCTATCGGTGACATGGTTCAGATTATAATACCGGGTTCCTAAATGGGTGACTCTGTGAAGACCTCCAATAATGAGCGTATCAAGAGGTTTTCTGTTAGGCAGCTGAAGTATTTCTGCTAACTCGGCAGTGAAAAAGCTTTCTGTAGATAAAAGTGCAAGCTCTCGTACCTTGGGGCATAATCGAATAATTTCTCCCAAAAAAGATTTTGAGTAAATTTTTTCATCTATTTTGTCAATATTACCAGTTAGATCGCGAATTCCGGTAATAGCTTCTCTCTGTTTTTGTGCATCTGGTGTGTTTGCAGAGAGTCTTTGCCAAAGAGTTTTTTCTGTCTCCATGTTTAACACTACTTCCGAAGGATATTCGATGGCAGGGGTTTGTGGGTTATGTATTCTTTCTCTAAACTCGCGACATACAAGTTTAAGCTTTTCAGCTTGTTTTTGTTGTTCAATTTGCTGTTCGGATGGCCTGACAATTGGAATATGTTTGTTATCACAGGCTTCGCGAATATATGGATTGAGAATAAGAGACGGCTCAGCAAGAGCTGTGGCGAGTATTTTGGAACGAATTTCTCGCGGCAGTCGATTAAAAAATGGACCGCATTCATGAACAATGGGTTCAACAGCGTTGTTTTGTACAGCAGCTTGGGGCAGAGGTACGGGCTGTTCTTGCTCCATTGCCCGAATGCACCATGAGCTTATGCACAGAATGAGAGCGTATACATATCTTTTCATGAGACAGACCTTGTTTACCGTTTTTAATTATCTTTCATAAATATATCACATTTGTAAAAAAACGTCTAAAAGCGAGTGCTGTTTTCAGGGCTTACGCATATAAAAATGTAGACTAACGATCTTTTCTTAGACATGCTACTTCTTATTTTTAAGGAGAAGCCATGGTAGAAGCAAAGCTTGAATT
>LCAT01000007.1 GCA_000996695.1 candidate division TM6 bacterium GW2011_GWE2_41_16
TCTTCTTTTCACTTCATTCCTTGGATCTCTTTTTTGGATACCCTTTGCCAAGAATAAGTGTACCTGTTTAGTGTCTTTTTAAAAACGGCGCTCTATATACCCTTACAAAAAAGTATTGCAAAATCGAACATAAAGGGGAGCATATACTCCCCTCTTTTACATATCATTGGTGTTTACAGATAAAACCCGTAAAACCAACACCTCATTTTCTATCTGTTTTGACTAAAATTTCGTTTTCAGCGCCTTATCGATCCATTGTATAGCCATGGGATCGAGGCATAACTCTGTTGCTTTTTGTGGATGCATTTTGTGTAAAATTTGAATACCAAACATCATGTCTATGGTGCTTCCCATGCAATTCATGGCAAGTATTTCACGCCATTGTTCTGCTATTTTTTTGCCCACGGCACTCTCTGGGTCAATATTCAAATTATTAGAGATATCTTTGTGGAGCTTGGTCCAAAGCTGTAATTGATATTCTATCATTGCTTGTCCAAACCAGATTGAGCCTTCCTTATTTAAAGCGCCTTCTCCAGCAACATTCCTTTTCGCATACTCCACAATTTCTTGTGCTTCAGCTTCAGTTATTTTTTTGTTTGCTTTTTGTGCATCAAGCATTGCACTGAATTTTTGGAACTCAAGAAAAGCTTCAACTGCGCGCGTGCCATCTGGGCCTTTAGGATCACCAAGTTTGCCGCTGTTGATTGCGGTAAATAGATCAAACCATGCGCCAATCTCTTTGGGATACCGTTTTTTAAGATCAATAAAGCGATCCTGTTCTTTTTCGCTGAGCTTGCTCACCCAGGTATTTTTCAGTTCTTCTGACATGTGATACCTCTCTATTAATTTGATTAAATTGTTGTGATCGAAGGATTTCGATGACCTGTATTGATCTAAAACATCAGAAAGAGCATCATGCGCTGATCGCAGATTATCAGATTGCTGCATGAGCATCTTTTGCTGCAGCAATAAATGCTCATGGAGACTCTGTTTTTGTTGCAACATGGTTTTTATAGTGCTCAAGTCAAAACCAAAAGACTTAAGCGCTATGATGTGCTGCAACGTTGCCAGGTCATCCTCTGAATACCAACGATAGCCATTTGCCGAGCGACCCGATGGCTTTAACAAGCCAATTTTATCGTAATGGTGCAACATGCGCACCGATATTTTGGTCACATCACTGAGTTCTTTGATTCGCCACTGCGTCATCGTTTTTTCCTTCCTACATGATCTTAAGGCATGACACCATGTCAGGGTCAAGAACAAACTGTAAACTTTTTTTACCTATACAAATACATTGATTTTGTTCGGGATTGTAAGCAACAAACATAGCTATAGAAAGCTCTATTTTGCGATATATATTTTATGATATACCCAAAATAAAAATTTTCAAACAAGAAAAATAATGATGTTTATTGCAAATATTTTTATACATGAGAAAAACGCACCTTCGCACATTCGCAATCACATCTCATGTATTGCGCAATGTTTGATCGTTTTTTTATGGTTATGGTATACATCTTTACGCTCAAAAAAAGGAGTTTTGTATGCATTTTAATAGGTTCAAAAAATATTTAAACGTTTTACTCTGCATACTGTTTATTGCAGGGACTCTCAGTACGTATGCAACAAACCTTAATAACCTCAAAGGCACCGTATCTATTTTGCCGCCTGAGTTGCGTGATGTCAGTTTGCTCGAAGGCGCGGTCGCGTGGGAGAGTGGCTTTGTGCGACAATTGTATGATTTTGGACCCATGCGTAGTTATGAACCAATTAAACGAGGGGCTGAGTCAATTAAAGACTATCGAACCATACTTAACAAAGACTATAAAAAATGGGAAAAAAAAATAACGTCACCGATAGCACGTCTTGTACATGCATATTTTTATCGTGTACCAGGTACAATGGCAGCCTCAGAGTTTGTGCTTGGTAAAGACCATCGGGAAGCTTCTTCAAAAAACTTAATACATAGGTTGGTGCCTCAAATCACTATGTTGTGGTTGCAAAAGTTTATTGCACCAAACGGACCGCTTTTTTTTGAAAAAAGTGGTCAAATAAAAGAAATAGTTGAGATGCTTACAAAAAAACAGCCAGATCCTTTTTTCCCAAACTTCTGCTGTCATGAACAAACACCTCGAATCGGAAATCAAGGTGGCGGTGGTTCTTCTAACCCACAGACGGACGTATTGTTTAATGTTTTAAATGATATTTTGCTTGCGGCTTTGTGGAACAAATGCACAGAATTAGAAGACATCCGATGGTATTACGAAACGCTCAAAAAAGAGCTGCTCTCAAAAATACAAGTCATTCATAAAGCCATCACAGTACTTCCAACAGCACAAAAAACAACTTTATCCCCTCGTGTAGAAAAAGCTCAAAAAATTGTGGAATCCTTTCAAGGCGTATTAGCCCAACAAAAAAATGTGATTGAGCCTTTCGATTATCATCTTGGAGAAGATATTAAAAAACAGGCTTTTGCCTATACAAAAGCTGACTTAATGGACCCTGTAAAGTATGAGCAGTTTGTATATGCATCATTGCTGAAAATCGAGGGGCCTACTGATACAACGTATGGCTACGCATCTTTATCTACCATTTCTGCTGCATCAGGTGGACAGTTCATAAAAATTTTAGAACAGGGCAAAGATATCGTCTTTACCGATTGCACTGAAAATATGATGCGTAATTTTTTTAATCATATTCTCTGGACGACTGCAGGGTTTAATGCAGACCTCTTAAAACAATACACCGGTAAAGAACCTCGAGCAGAGATTCTTGGGTTTTACGAAAAACACAAAAATCCTTCTTTAGCGGGTGAGCGACAAGCTCATGATGATTGGACAGCTGTGGTGTCGAATATTCCCTATGTTGTGTATAACGAATACAAAAGCAACCAAACCATACAAACGACTCCAACGACTACAGGGTATATGTTTGTACCAAGCGGTACATTGCAACCTTTTTTTGAAAACCAAGGATATGTCATTGTTCCCGAAGGCAGTGCGGTACTCTATAATCTCGAAGCAAATTGCCATAACATTATCTTACTCATGGACCATGTGCTTAATTTAGGTTTGTTTGCAGGAAAAGATATTGCTCTTGAAGTCCAACGGCCGGATTTTATTGAGCAGTACCTTCCGGTATGCTTTAAATACTTTGGACAGATAAAAGAAAGCCCTCAAGATATTCAAGAGGCGCAAAAAAAACATACCACTATACATCTTGACGTTGCATTGACAAGTGTTGCACGATTCGGACGTGCTGCGTACCCTGTTACCCTCACAATAGATAGCGGTGGCCATGGTTTTTTTGATTCTGTAACAAAAACTGATTCAGGTAACATTCCATTATTCTGGCAACGCCAAGATTTTGTTGCTCTAGAAAATCTCTTACCATCACTACAATATCTTGTACCTACGTCAATTTGCTTAGAATGGATGGATAAAAACTTTATAACAGAGCTATGGTTTTATAACACTTTTTTTGCGCAACCAATAGCTATTCCTGATTTGGCTTTTGCCCTCAGCAAAAAGTCTTCATTTTATCCACAAACATTTATCGATTTAAGTGAATTTTTAATTTCTCGCAATGCCGATCCAAGCGTGCGATTAAACCAAACATTGCAACTGTATACACATGCATTTCGCAGTGTGCAAAATTATATTCGAACTATAGCTATAGCACAAGCTGGCTCTCAAAGCTCTGATTTTAGTATGCGGGAAGATGCGTTATTTTTATTCAGATCACTGGTTGAAATAGGCCAGGGATATCCTGAATCTATAACCGCAGCACAAAAAAACATACAAAGTTTTGATTTAGATGATCGACGAGAATCACTCGATTTATTCAAAACCCTGTTTGAAAAAGGACAGGGGTATCCTGAAGCTATAGTCGCAGCACAAACAGGCTTGCAATCTTCTGATTCGGATGTACAGGAAGATGCGATCCGTTTATTTATGCTGCTGGTTGAAAATGGCCAGGGATATCGTGAGGCCATAGTTGCAGGACAAAAAGGCATGCAAATTCCTGATAAGTATGTTCAGAAAGCCTCTATCAAATTATTCAAAGCACTGGTAAAAAAAGGCCAGGGGTACCCTGAAGCTATAGCAGCAGTGCAAAATGTTCTGCAAAATACAAACCCTGAAATCGAAAAGCTCATTCAAGAGCTCCATGACCAACTGAAAGCTCAGAAACAAGCTCTCTAACTATG
Source organism: candidate division TM6 bacterium GW2011_GWE2_41_16 (assembly GCA_000996695.1). Classification (GTDB taxonomy): domain Bacteria; phylum Babelota; class Babeliae; order Babelales; family Babelaceae; genus GWE2-41-16. The sequence goes on from LCAT01000007.1 coordinate 4,211, forward strand.
TTGAAAATTTTCTTCAAAACAAAAAGGGCCGGGTGTATTCGGTCCTTTTTGTTTTAATCAAGTCTATTGCAAAAAAGTTTGTGGTTGCATGTGATTAGTGGTTCAGTATTAATTAATAACCATAGCTGCAAAAACTGTTCTTTGGTCATTTGCTGGGCACGCAACACTAACAGTTCTGCGGGTATCGCAGATAAATCCATTTGTAATTGCATAAGATTATTTTTGATCGTGCGACGTGGTTGATGAAAGCACACTTTTAATAATTTCCAAAATTTTTCTTCTTGCTCGATCACATCAAGCTGGGCGCGCGGCTTAAACCACAACAACCGCGATGTCACCCTTGGCGCAGGCACAAAAGACGTGGGCGGAACCTTTTTGAGCAACTTAAACTCGAAGTAATGCTGAAAGTACACCGAAACAAAGCTATACGTACGCCCTGATGTTGCAACGAACTTTTGCGCAACCTCTTCTTGAATCATAACCACGCTCTCACCGAACAAATCCCGATGCTCTTGTATCTTGGTAAAAAGCGGAAATGTTATTTGATAGGGCAAATTTGCAAGCAACGTCCATGGCGCATGTTCGCGCAAAGTCTCAAAATCGATTGTGAGAATGTCCTGTTGCACAATCTCCATACGCTCATGCGGATAAGTTGTAGCAACGTACTCAGCCCACTCAGGGTCGATCTCGAAAATACGTACACGTGCGTGCGGTTGCTGTTGAAGGTCCTTGGTCAAAAAACCATCACCGCAGCCGATCTCCATGATCGATGACTGAGCATTCAGGCTTACGCCTGCAAGCATCGCATCAACTACCGATTGATCACGTAAAAAATGTTGTCCGAACTGTTTTTTAAGTTGAAGGCCATGCGCTGAGGCATGGCCTTTTTTATACATATTCACTAATTAATGCAGTCTATTAAGAAATAATAATCGCGACATACTCGTACAGAAACTAAAGAAACGGCACATATCAAAAGGGCAAGGCCCTTATTTCATTAATGCTTCACGGAAGAAGTCGAGATTCTCGAGCATCTTGCCAGCACCGTTTACGACGCACAGCAAAGGATTTTCTGCGCGTTTAACCGGAATACCTGTTTCACGAGCAAGTAACTTTTCGAGGCCTCGCAGAAGTGAACCGCCACCTGCAAGCATAATACCGCGATCAACTAAATCAGAAGAAAGTTCTGGTGGAGTGTTTTCAAGAGCTACTCGCACAACATCAACGATTGATGAAACAGTTTCGAGCAGCGCTTCGTTAACTTCAACAGACGTAAGCATAACGGTCTTAGGAATACCGGTAATTAAATCACGCCCCTTAACTTCCATCGACTCGGATGCGTTGTTATCAACAAGCACGCTTCCGATCGCAATTTTTACTTGCTCAGCGGTACGCTCACCAATCAACAAATTATATTTACGTTTTACATAGTTAACGATCGCTTGATCCATCTCATCACCACCAACACGAATCGATTTGCAGAACACTACGCCTTTGAGCGTAATTACTGCAACTTCAGTCGTACCGCCGCCAATGTCAACGATCATTGAACCCATAGGCTCATGAACGGGCAGACCTGCGCCGATTGCAGCAGCCATAGGCTCACTGACAACAAATACATCTTGTGCACCTGCTTGACGAACAGCTTCTTCAACTGCACGACGCTCGACTTGGGTAATACCTGATGGAACACCGATCACCATGCGTGGCTTGAACAGCGTACGACGATTACCATGAACCTCGTTAATAAAATAACGAATCATGCTTTCGGTAAGCTCAAAATCTGCGATAACGCCATCACGCATAGGACGGGATGCCACAATCGTTTCTGGCGTTTTACCAAGCATTTCTTTTGCGCGACGTCCGGCTGCCAGCACTCTGTTGGTACCTGCTTTAACCGCTACGACCGATGGCTCGTTAAGCACTATGCCTTTGTGCGGCACAAAGACCACGGTGTTCGCTGTGCCAAGATCGATCGCCATATCACAAGAAAAAAAGTTAAAAAAACGTCGAACAGGAATGAACTTATTAATCATTTCTTTCACGGCAGAACCTTTTATTATTTTTTGATACTTAAAACTGCAATTCGCCTCTTAACGATATTCCATATGTTTTAAAGGCATGCTTTCCGCCAATAAAACCTATCGGTATATCCCAGAATAACCCAAAAATCGGTTTTCGTGTACTTTCATCATCACATTCCGATGCCGTATCGTAAAGGGCGCCAATCGTTATAAAATCAGAGCTCCAATTTGAAGCATCACAAATATGCTCAAAATTTATTTTCTTAGAAGTATCAGCACGACGATCACAGAATGTATCTGTCATATGAAAAATGCCTGTATATGCTGCATAGCACCCGAAACCACCGCGCATATGCTCAATCGCAACATACGGACATACACCAAAGGTCACGCCTGGAGAAACATTTAAGCATCCCTCAAGCACACCCATATCAGCCGGTTCGCGATAAATGGGTAAACGCATGTCATAGGTTTTACTTATACGTTTTTGCATACGAAACCAACAGCCTGCATGCACGTCTTCCTTGAGAATTGCATCAATATCAAGCATCATATACATACCAAAGGCTTTGTTACCACCAAGAGGCACTGACAAAGGCTGGTTTTTAATTTTTTGCTTAGCAAAAGGCACTAATACACCTGCTTGAAAACCTACATCAAGTTTTCTAAATTTTTGCCAATATTCGCGCATAAAACCCAGGCGTGCGTATAAATCCATATCACTAAACATATTTTGAGACCACACCGGTGGCTTGAGACAATAGATGTTATGTAATCTATTTTTAAGCTCACGCAAATCATACGCATCCCCCGGACCTTGCAAATGAAGATTCGAATGATCATCAAACAAATACTGAACTGCAGCTTGCGCATGCAAATAGGCAACTTTAAAACCGATACTCAAAAAATCGAACAAATAGGCGCGTCCCACAAAATTTATGCCCTGTGCAGAAAATGTTCCATCAAGACAGTAAGGCATCATGCTTACGTTTGACCAGTCAGGACGCATAAGAGATGGTGTGTTTTGAGCAAGCCGCAGAGCTTCATCCAAGAAAAATAGATCATATCGACCATGAATATCGTACAAACCAACATCATCGCATATGCCATATGAGTCCGCAGCAATCATCAAGAATGGTTCCACCCCAAAATGATATTTTCGATACTCTCGAAAATAAGGACGTTCAGTGATTGGAGGCACGCCATAACGACTATCAAACATGCCATAGACTGACTGAAAAGCACTCAATGAACAAAGTGCAAGCACAAAGCTTTTACAGCCACAGCTATTAAAACCGCTACAAACGTATCGAAAAAATGATTGTTTTAACGCTATCTTTTCGCGTTCACATGTATATGTTTTAGTGAATTTCGCTATAAATCGCATTTGTGAAAAAACATGCATCATAAAACTCGCTCGCCTTCTGGTATGCCATTTATTTTAAAATATGGAGGAGAGAGGGGGATTCGAACCCCCGATCCCGATTAACTCGAGATAACCGATTTCGAATCGGCCGCCTTCGACCTCTCAGCCATCTCTCCATGCACATCATTTCAAACATTACCAGCATACGAGTTTTAGTTCAGGTCTGCAACACGATCTCCTGCACGCACAACGGTTTCAATACCTTTTGATGAATTATCGAGTATATCGGCCCGAACCTTAAGCATTTTTGGAGGGAAAATCAAAACAACGGTAGATCCACCAAACAAGAAATATCCAATTTCGTCACCTTTTTTTAAAAAAGTATCAGGTTCAAATAATTCTTTTATTTTTCCTACAGATAGCGCTCCAACCGGCATAATAATAAATTGTGGTCCTTGCTTGGTTGTTCCCATAATGAGATGGCGCTCATTGTGCTCTAACGGTTGTTTGCCCATCTGATACGCCGTTGGACTCACCGAGTCATACCGCGTACCCAATTTTTTTGCTGCAGAAAGATACCCATCCAAAGGCATATGAAAACGATGATAGTCCTGAGGTGAAAGCCTAAAAACAAAAATCGTGCCACCATTAAATCGCGTAGTGATATACGGATCAGCAACCATATTTTCAATAGATACTTTAGTTCCTTTAATAGGAAACTCGACAGAATCAAAAGCGTTATCAATCACCAACAGACGTGAATCAGCCGGTGAACACAAAACATCAGATTGATCAAAACGTCGCGCTCCGGGTTTAAGTTTACGAATAAAAAAATCGTTCAAAGACTTATATTTTGATATGTCTTGGATTAATGCATCACTCATATCAACATGATATTTTTCAATAAATGATTTGATCGAGGATTTACTTAAAAAACTACCTGCATACACGCCCACCACTTTACTCCACAAAGATGATGATGTTGCAATGCTTCCGACGACCTTACCAACGGCATTACCGTACAACCACTCAAGCATAGTTGCATCTTGAATATCTTGCGCATGCATTGATGAGCAATTGCACAAAAAAAACATAGCCAAAACAGATTTATTCAGCACCTTTTTCATACTCCCCCCTTTTTTGAGAAATGAAAATGATAAAAAATATGTATAATTAAAAGAAAAAATATCAAAATAAAGTCTCTTTTTTCAATCGTTTTAATACTCTTCCTGAATAAAAAACAATGTACAGTGGAGACCCACTAAGCAATGCACATAAAAATATCGTGAATAGCACGATTAGATTGAATAAACAGAAAGCTTGCCTGCACATGAAAAAATGGCTTTTGCCATAGACTTCACAAAAAAAAATTCGTATACTCACAAAAGAGTTCGATTTCGACTACCAAAATGCCTCAAAATGAAATACGATCGCTAACCAAAAAATATATTAATTCCTAAATCGCGGCCCCTCACACAAAGGAGATCGTACATGGCGTCATTCAACGCGTCGGTCCAAGGAATAATTCTTGCAGCTGGTAGGTCCACAAGATTTAAAACCGAAGGAACAAAACTTCAGTACACACTCTGTGGCCAAGAAATGATCATGTTTCCCGTTAAATTACTTAATCAACTCGACATCCCAACGACCATTGTTGTTGGCCACAAAAAAGAGCTCGTAATGAGCATTGTCAACGGACACAATCTTTCAGGCATCTCATTCATCGAACAAAAAGAACAACAGGGAACAGGTCACGCACTCAAAGTAACTCAATCTGCATGGTCAGCTGATCATATACTGGTTATCAACGGTGATATGCCGCTTGTTACGCGCGATACTATCGAAAATCTTATTCAAACGCATCTCGAAGCTTTTGCAGACGTCTCATTTGTTAAGGCACACAACCAAGATCCCACAATTCGAGGTTACGGTCGCGTTATTCGCAAAGGATCGTCAGTCATCGTTAAAGAAGAAAAAGATTTACCCGTTGATGCGCCTATCATTTGTTGCGTCAATGCGGGTATTTATATATTCAAGCGCTCGTTTCTTGAAAAAGGAATTGACCGTTTGACCCCAAGCACGGTAACAGGTGAATGGTACATTCCTGATCTGATAAATTTTGCCAATGATAATCGCTACCACGTTGAAACCATTGATGCAGCATTCGATCTTATTCGCGGCGTCAATACGCTCAAGGAACTGTGGGAGGCTGAATATCTTAAACGTACCGAGCTTATCTCATATTGGATGAGCAATGGCGTACAGTTTTCAGTTGCACCGCACATTCAACTTGATATCGATGTTACTATCGGCTCAGGCACTATCGTTGGACCGGGAGCCCTGATTAAAAAAGGCTCACGTATAGGTCGCAACTGCCGCATTGAAGCGTATACATCAATTACCGCAAGCACGATTGAAGAAAATGTCACAATACTACCATTTTCAGTGATCAATGAATCACACGTCGCTGCTGAAGCAATAATTGGACCATTCGCTCATTTACGCAATAACGTCACAGTTGGCGCACACTCTCATATTGGCAGTTTTGTTGAGGCAACAAAAACTACGATTGGCGAGTACTCTAAAGCAAAACATCTCGCATATCTAGGCAATGCGCACATCGGCTCACATGTAAACATCGGTGCCGGAACCATTGTCTGCAATTACAACGGAGTAAACAAGTCAGAAACTATCATCAAAGATGGCGCTCAAATTGGTGCGCTTAACGCATTGATAGCTCCGATTTCAATTGGACAAGAAGCTATTACGGCCGCTGGATCATCTCTTACCGAAAACGTGCCAGACAACGGATTTGCTATTGCTCGTACACAGCAAACAACTAAGCATGCCTACGCGCCCATTCTTCGCGAAAAACTGAAAAACAAAAAAAATCTTGATGAAGTATTGCAAAAAACTACATCCGTAAGCCCAGCTCCTGCACCAAAGGTAACTTATGAAGCAAAGCCGGCATACAAGAAAACAAACTCTGAGCTATAGTAAGATTGACCAGCCGTCGCGTAAAGCTATGGCTGGCAGGTTAGGAAATACGTAATCACATGTTGATAATGACATGATATCATTCATACATACTGCCGATCTCCACTTTGGTGTTGAAAATTACGGTAAAATCGATCAGAAGACGGGAATACATACCCGTCTTCTGGATTTTGAGCATGCTTTTAATCAATGCATAAATTATGCTATTGATCATAAGGTTGATTTCTTTTTGATCTGCGGTGATATTTACAAAACGGCAACACCTGCGCCAACTCACCAAAAAATATTTGCACGATCAATCACGCAACTTCAAAAGGTACATATTCCTGTTGTCATCATTACAGGCAACCACGATATTCCGCTCAGCCAGGGAAAAACGCATGCCATAAACATTTTTCAAGAGCTTGAGATTGAAAATATTCATATCATCGATTACCCACAAACCATTACGATTAAAACAGCCCATGGAGAAATTGCCATTATAGGCATCCCATGGCCAACAAAGCAAGACCATAGGGCACTGCAAATCACGGCATGCACACCCGAAAGCAATGATCTTGTGAATACTGATACAAACCGGCCGCATACCGTCTGCGCAGATCAAAATGGCATGAGCCATACTTCACAGCTCAATAAAACTACTTCCATCGAACTTAATACCTATGCACGTATTCAAAATTTAATACAAAATCTCGATCCAAGCATTCCCACTATTCTTGCAGGACATCTCACCTGCAGTGAAGGGCTGTTCTCCGGATCAGAAAAAAAAGCGCTCACGGGAACGGACCCGTTATTTACCCCTGATCAGCTCGCACAGGTTCCGTTAAAATACATCGCGCTGGGGCACCTTCATCGATATCAACGCATACCGCACAAAGAGAAACATGTGCCCATTGTGTACAGCGGGTCAATTGAGCGTATCGATTTTGGCGAGCGCAAAGAAGACAAAGGATTTTGCCATGTGTGCATTGAGGGCTCACGCACCAATGTTACCTTCATCAAAACAATGACTCGTGCATTTATACAAATCGATGTAGCGTTAACTGATGAGATAAACCAAACAAACACCATTATGCAAAAAATTCTAGAGCAGCCTATCAAGGACTCAATAATAAAAATTACCTATACGCTTGATCGCTCACTCAAAGACCGTGTTGATCGTATAGCGCTTGAACAAGCGTGTGTCCAAGCATGCTTTTTAGTTGGTATTTTTCCGGTCTATACCGGCGAGCAAAGACGTATGCGTTCGCGCGATATCGATCAGGCGCTCTCGCCATTAGAATCAATCAATTACTATCTCAAACAAAATATACCCGATCAACACCAAAGCCTCATGACCAAAGCACAAGCGTTATTTGATGAGCTCAGCACCGAACAAAATATATAGTAGGGCTCTGCCCTACACCCGCAAGGGCGTTCGCCCTCCATAACGACCGTAAGTACGTGTCGTTTGGGCCGAAGGCTTGACCCACAAAATAATACAAAGCAATAAATTTACAAATGCGAAGCTCATGTCCGCCGAAGTTTTATGCGAAGGCTGGATAAAGTGTGAGGGGATATAAAAACGGTAAAAACCGTTTTTATATCCCCTCAGTTACTCACGGCAAAAGCCATGTATCACGTGTGAATTTTTAATGGGTCAAGGGCGAACGCCCTTGTGGGTTAAGGATGAAACCCTTATTATTTACACATCATCATGAACTCACGTGCATAATCAGAAAGCTGTTTGTCCGTTTGAGTAGATATATCAGCATCGTGTTTTATACGATCATAGATCGCTGTTTGTGTATGTTTAATGTAATCGACAAACTTCCACGCACAATCGACTGCAAGCTTCCACGCACAATCGACTGCAAGATTCTTTTCTTTGCCTTCTAAAAAGCCCTTTTGGAAAAGAAACAGCACAATTGCTTGCTGCTCAAAAGGCCGCGTATTGAACTGGTCTTGCTTAAGCAACTCAACCGCAATCGCGCCGCGCGCAAGCTGTCGCTGAGAAACAATATCAAGCTCTGTGCCAAATTGCGAAAAGCCAACAAGTTCGCTATATTGCGCCAAATCAAGACGCAAAGACTTGGTTACTTTGCGAATAGCCTTTGTTTGTGCAGCTCCACCCACACGAGAAACGGATAACTCTCCATTCACTGCAGGCCGCACGCCACTATTAAATAAGTGAGAGTCTAAGAAAATTTGGCCATCGGTAATCGAAATCAAGTTCGTAGGAATATATGCGGTTAAATCGTCACCCTGCAACTGCACGATCGGCAAAGCAGTGATCGAACCACCAGCCAAAAATTTACCTGAGCGCTCAAGAAGGTGTGAGTGCAGATAGAAAATATCACCAGGATACGCCTCACGACCAGGAGAACGTCTCATAAGCAACGACATTTCACGATATGCAATAGCATGATCGGTTAAGTCGTCGTACACAATCAATACATCACGGCCCTGATCTCTCAGGTATTCAGCAAGTGTTGTTCCAACATACGGAGCCATATATCTACATAATACCGCATCCGATGCATCAGCAATAATAATAGCGGTGTATTCAAGCGACCCACGCTCTTGCAGCGTATGCATTAAACGAGCAACGTTCACTTGACGCTGACCAATCGCAACATAAATACACAGAACGTTTTTGCCTTTTTGATGCAAAATCGTATCCAAAGCAATTGCTGTTTTTCCAGTATTTCGGTTCCCGATAATGAGCTCTCGCTGACCACGACCGATTGGCACAAGCGTGTCAATCGCCATGATACCCGTTTCCAAAGATTCGTTCACCGGGCTACGATCTGCTATGCCAGGAATATCAACTTCAATAGATCGCTCCTCAACAACGTCTACTGTTCCGAGACCGTCTATAGGCGTGCCAAGCGCGTTTACCACGCGTCCAAGCAATGACTCGCCAACACCAAGTTTAAAAACACTTTTGGTACGATGAACCATTTCCCCTTCATTCACCGGAATGGTGTTATAAAGAAAAAAAGCGGTTGCAAGATCTTCTTCAAGATCAAGGATCATTCCTTTATTGCCACCTTCAAATAACACAATTTCACCGTACAGAGCATGCGTTATCCCGTTTATGTGGCACATGCCATCACCAACTTTAACGACCACACCAACCTCTTCGAGAGTTGTGAGATCACTTTGGGATAAAGCTTTTTCAAAAAGATTTTCCAAATCGGCAGTCTTAAGAGTCATTTTTCACCTATAGCAAGATTCGTTTAGATATACACGTTACCATTGCGATTTAAACATATAATCAATGAGCAAATTGGTATAAGTCAAAGCGGCGCTTGTCCGCCGTAGGCTTCATGCGCCTGCCCGCCATAGCCTTGGCGAAGGAAGGAAGGCTGGGAACGCCATATTAGATTAAACGTCGCAACGCATTCATGCGTTTTTTGATAGATCGCTCCCACAGAAAAAATGCGCCTTGCATGCGTATGCCAGCAATGAGCATGGCATTTTCTCTGCAAGGACCTGTTATGGTATACCCTGTTTTTTTATAAAAAAATTCGCGCATATTTTTTTGTTGATCTTCACTCAAAAGAGGGTACGACTCAAACGATCCTGTCACTATTTTTGTTTTTTCTTCATATAATTGTTGCAATATGATAACCACATTGCCAAAAAAAGGCATGCGCCCGTTGTTGGATAATAGTGTTACCAGAGGCAACCAAAAAGATCTACGTTCAGACGTTTTAAAAACATACGTATCAAGCGCTAATTTTTTATCAGCCTCTAACACGTGCCCCATTCCCAAACATGCCACAAACACCTGATTTGATGACCAAAAATTGCGATAGTCCTCAAGCTGCTGACGAAAGTCTACCGGCAATTTGTCACCAAAAACAACCAAAAATGCTTGCGCATATTTTTTTGCAAGACGAGCATCATTTCTGCGCATGTGTCTGCTCCTCACAATTTTTGACAATAGTATCAACAAATGATTGTGCGTGCTCCTTTTGCGTATACACACGTTCAAGATTTTGCTGCGTTTGTGCAATGATCTTTGGGACTAGCGCTCGGTACATACATCGCTTTTGAATAGTTCCATATTGTGAGACAAGATGCTTGCACATCACATTACTTTGAGTCTCCAATTGAGCCCGTCGCTGAGCGGCCCACTCATCATGTTTGCGAGTCCACAGCGCAATCATACGAAACAAACGATCATTAAAAATGAGCTGTGACTCAACAGCACGTGTCGCTTCTTTTGCACGTTTTTGAGTATTTGCAACATCCAAAGCCATTTTTTTGTCGGTACTTTGCTCCTCTTGCAAGGACTGTCTAAAGCTCGGGATGCCATAATTTTTCGCAAAGTACCACACCAAAGCGACGATTATTGCAAAATTGAGCAGAATAAAAAACCACTCAAACATGCTCAATCCTTTCTGTAAGCTTTTGCGCAACGCTTTCTACAATGGTTCCTGTTTCATCAAGATCACAAGCTGCACGTAAACAACGTTCTTTGAGCTCATCAATTTGCAAAGGTTGAACCTCTTCGCTTATCATTTCGGGCATCTTAATAGAAGCCTCTTTTTTAAGATAAAGCGACAGGGCATGCTGCTCTTCGTGTTTTTTTTCAATAACTTCTTGTTCAAGTTTTATAAGCTCACGCTGTTTTTCTCGCGTGAGCTCACGATTAATCACTATGCGTACGGCATCCTTCACGAATAATGATCGCATGATGAGATAGGCAATCAGAAAATGAACCATCTGCACGATAAGCGTTAGGTTTATCTCCAGCATAGCAGGTACTACCTTTTGTTATGACGATTATCATTTTATAGCCATGGCTATTTTGGCCTGCGCAAACATATTGGTGCGTCGCAAAATAGTACGGCCTTTTAGAGGCGTACCAAGACCGCACTATTTCTTGTTTATGTGATCCAATCACACTATTTGTGTTTATGGAAGTGCAAAGCCCAAGTGACACGTTAATCACTTGGAGGACTGCGCTATAGAGATAAGGTGCGCCCAGAAGCTCACACGCATTGAAAATAACAAAAAAGCACTTCATGCCGTGTGAAAAAAATCTCAAATAATTCGGCTATCAAACATGCCGTCAAAATTAATTAATAGCAAAAATAAGAAGCAGCGCAGTAATAAACGCAAATAGAGCCGATGTCTCAACAATAGTAAGCGCAAGCAACGTCATGTTGCGAATAGCGCCTTCGCTTTGTGGATAACGACCAATGTTGTCGCATCCTGTCGCACCAATTTTACCTTGTGAAAGAGCAGGTCCCATGGTACCTAAACCAATAGCCAAAGCTGCAGCAAAACATTTTGCTATTTTTACCCAGACAATCATATCTTCCATTGCAATTATCCTTCTCGTAAAAAAATTTTAACGATAATCAATCAATTTTGTTTAAGTACTGTTTTTGCCGGAAAGTGTAACACTTTTTCAAAAAAGGTCACAATCTCACACAAATGCTCATCACGGATCAACTCATTACTTTCAAAATCCTTATTATTATCCAGCACTAACACAGGAATATTTTTTATGAGGTCTTCTTTGCCGTGTATAAGCCAATCTTCATGTTTTTTATCTAAGCGCTGCAAATAATCAAGCGTCACATTAACCTCTTCAAAACGATTACGTTTATGTAAACGCTTAAAGCATACTTCAGGACTCGTACGCAAATAGATAAAGGCGATAGGTTTTTGCACGTGCGTATCAACAAGCCAAGCAAACCACTTGCAGTACATTTTCCACTCGAGCGATGAAAGATTCCCCATCTCGTAGCTGTTTTTTGCAAAACAAAAACGATCTGAGTATACCGACCGCTCCAAAATTTGTAAGGGTTGCGTGTTAATTTTTGCTGCTTCTTGTTGAGTTTGTACACGCGTGATAAAAACATATGTTTGAAAGGAATACGCCCAACGTTTTGAATCCTCATAAAATTTTTCGAGCAAATTTTCGCCATCCACATCCTGCCATTGAGCATTAGGCTCAAAAACAAGTTGCGCATTAAGCTGCTCGCCAATCAGGCGCAAAAAGGTAGATTTGCCCGCGCCAACGTTTCCTTCAATTACAACCAATGGTGCATTAACATGTTTTTTTTGAGTGCTCATGCGTAAAAATCCCGGACGTTTTTTATGAATTTTACAACAAAAATTTTCTTACCTCGCCCAAGCTTACGCCCTTTTTTGTGGTTATTAAAGTGTTGTTTTTTGCTCATGAAAAAGCCCACGGTTTTTACGCCATGGGCTTTTTGTTTTGGTCAAGAATTAAAAAAATTATTTTGCTGGTTCTGGTTTAGCTTCTTCAGCAGGCACGTTTGATTTTGCAAACGTTGCTACAAAGAATGCTCCTGCTGATTTTGCAAGTCCCGAAGCAATACTATCTCTTTTAGCCCATGATTCAGAAACAGTTTTTTTAATAGATGCTCCCCAGTTTCTTACGGCTGATTTACCATTTTCAGATGCGGTAAACCACAAGTAAGAACCAAGAGCAATCGCACCACCGTAACGAATTACTGGATACTTGATAGCGTAAGCAACAACACCTAATGTTACCAATGTTGCAGGCAAATAATGAGGATTTTTTGCGATCACATTTTTAAGAGATCGCACATCATCCGCAAGTTCTATACAAAAATAATCACGTAAAGTATCAATTTTTGTTGAGGATGTTGAGCCAGAACCCTTTGTTTTTGCTGTAACGACAACAGGAGGTTGAACTGTAACGGGTTGTTCTTCTGCCGGTTTTACTTCCATCGCGCATGCACATACAGGTGCAAGCAAAAGTGATGCTAAAAATACATTTTTGAGAAATTTCATACAAACCTCTTGTTTATATTTAGTTATAAAAACAATAGAAAAAACTCTATTTGAAAAATAATTCTATCAATCAAAAAAAATTTGTCAAACATACCCACACAAAAAAGGTCCTATATTGTACAAAAAAAATGCGCAAAACAAGCGCGCGAACATGAATGGCGTATGCGGCTCACACAAAAAATTGATGTATCGGTTCCAGCCGTCGCATTGAAACTTTCAGCCCAAGTGACACGCCCAAGCACCTCAATGTTTCAGTACTCGGTTTCACTTGGAGCCTGAAGTCCAGATAAAACGCCTGAGCGCTTCAATGTTTCAGGCTCAATTTTATCTGAAGCTATGGCTGGCACGAAAAACAGCGACGGCCATTACATTTCGACTTCGAGCCGCATAAACCTTTAATGGCGAGTACGACTAGCAAACATGATTGATGTATCGGTTCAAACTGGCGACTGCCATTACATTTCTACTTCAAGCCGCGTGAGTCCTTTTTTGCAGGCTGATGTAAATGCACGTGAGAGCACAAATGCTACGCACACCCCATAGACTCCAAGCAATGCTGCAGCGACTCCCACCTGCGTCCAAAATCCAGCCACGCCTGTAGCGGTAATGCGCACGAACGAAAATATGTGATATAAAGGATTGTATGCAGGAATAGATCGCATAACACTCGGCAACACGTCTATGGAGTAAAATACGCCACTAATAGGCACGAACAGCCAGCTTGCCGCCCATACAAGTGGATTTGCCTGTTTACCAAGCCAGAGTAAAAGCGCCGTCATCAAAAAGCCCACTATCATGCCCGCGAGTAGAAGAAGCCCGAGCGCAAGTAATACCGTCCAGCCAAACGAAAAAACCCAGAACCCAAAAATCAGCCATACTAAAAAAGTGCCTATGGAAAAGCTCACCACACCACAAATACCTGCAAGTATTGCTAAAGCAATAACCCATTCAGTTTTGCGCAAAGGCGTTGAGAACAATGCAACAAAATTTGCATCCCACAAATCACGCAAGAGTGCAACACCCACTGTGGTATTTGCACGCAAAAAACCATACAGCAATGCAAGATTTGCGAACAAAATGTGCGCTTGCATAACAGAGGTACTATTCGAGGCAACTGCTGTTTGTGAGATACTTTTGCCCAAAAAACCAAAAATCATAATGTCGATCAAAATCCAATACCAGTAATGAAAAATTTCAAAAGGCTTTTTAAAATAAAACAGGTGACGATATAATATCGCCCCTATGCGATACATCGATTCTTTCATATGTATTCCTTTCAATGATGCTTTTTTATTTTTTATTAGTGCATAAGTGCTATAAAATAGTCCTCGAGCGTCGGTTTGCCTACCGATATACTCGAATAATCAACGCCAAGTTGAGCACACTGATTCAAAACTTTTGCAACACTTTGTTCATCAAGCGCTATTTCAATAAAATCATGTTCCTTTAACTCAAAACGTATCTGGGAAACGGTAAGATACTCGGTTAAACGAGACAGATTTTGAACGACCAGTAATGTAAGAGTGACAAAGCAAACTGTTGCGGCAAGACGTTCCGGCGTGTTATCTGCGACAATTTCACCGTTTTTAAGCACAATAATACGATCACACAACTCAGTAACCTCGGCCATATTGTGCGACGTAAACAACATCGAAACCGTGTGTTGTTTGCTATAGGTTGCGATAAACTGCCGAATCGTTTGAGCATTTTCAGGATCAAGCGTCGCAGTAGGTTCATCAAGCAGTATTAAATCAGGCTCAACTAAAAATGTACGCGCTAAAATAACTGTGGTCGTTTGGCCTGCAGACAGTCGCGTCGAATTTTTATGAGCAAGATGTCGAATTCTAAACGCATCAAGCATTTCTTCAATACGTACAGTCAAATGAGACCAATTCATGCCGTACAGTAAACCGTACATACGTAGGCACTCATACACCGTTAAATTGCTTGGTAACTTCATAGTGCCTGAAGCAAATGCTATACGTTGAGCATTAAACTGCATTGATCCGGACGTAGGGGTCAAGACACCAAGCAACATTTGCATCGTGGTTGTTTTACCTGCACCATTCGCACCCAAAAAACCGAGTGTTTCACCGCGAGTAAGCGAAAACGAAATCTCCTTAACCGCCACAAAGTCTTGGGCGCCACGAACGCGCGCAAACCATGCAGGCTCAAACACTTTTTTTAATTTATGAACAATTAATGCTTTTTTCATTATTTGTTTACTCCTACAAGGGCATTCGCCCTCCATAACGAAAGTATACGTATCGTTTGGGCCGTAAGCCTTGTGAAGGCTTGACCCATGACATAATATTTAATCCCAATAAGTCCTGTTAATCATTATTATGCAATCGGCTACACCAATCAAGCACAATCCGACGAATTTCGCGCACACCCTCATGAGCATCAATAGAGCCCACTAAAATATAGCGTGCCATAAACCAACGTCGTACTTTATTCCATAATATGGCATCGCTAAAAGCACCATGTCCTGCTTTCTCTATAATAATCTTTTCACCCACACTTTTTGCAAGCGCTGTATCAACAGAGATCATACGTGCTAAATACGATTTGCCGCCAACACCCGCAGCTAAAAATAGCCATGTGCATGATGGCAAGGCAGATTTATTGATGTTTTCGTACCAGCCGTCCAAGCTTATAACCTTTTTTATCCATTTTTTTGTGGATGCATTTTTCAGCATGGTTACCCCGCCAAGCGAGTGCCCTAAAGCAATAACATGCAAAGTATCGATACCTGCAAAAAAATGCTGCTGCATAGCACTCCACCCTGAACATTTACTCATAAAATCATCAATCATGAACGAGTACTGGTCTATAACCTGCTTAATTAATTGTTCACGATTTTCTTTTGTTATATCTATCGATTGAAATATACCATGCACTTTTGTACCATCAGCAAGTTTTACCACACGCGCTAAACCGGGCATGTTAATCGCAACAACTACGTACCCATGGCTCGCGAGTTCTTTGAGCAAAAAAAGATAATCAGTGCTCTGGGACAGATATCCATGAGCAAAAAGCACTAAAGGACAGGTTGTAAAATCTTTTTTGATCGGAAAAAACACGTCATACGGGTATTCAATAGTTTTACCCTTATACAAGCAGTGCTCAAACATCGTCAATGACGCCACTCCAAAACTGCCCGTCGGTTTAATCTCAACATTATCAAAAACTGATGAATAAATTGCGCATGCAAACAAAGCACCGCAAACACCTATACAAAATAATCCTACGGCTATCCCTTTTGCGATTATATGTGCGTACATAAAGCCCCCAAAGCCCTAAATTACGATCAATTATTTTTGATACACACGCTTGAAAGATCCCTATCTCCCCGTGACGCGTGACCATCGCCCCATAAAATCTTGCTCTATTACACCATCAAAAGACAAGTCATAGAGTTTTGCACGCAGAGTATCAGCACAACTCCACCGACCTAACGCCATCAACTGATCAAAAAATTGGGGCGTTTTGCATGCAGCGTACACATACGCTTCATCAGAATCTGCAGGATATGCTATTTGTTCACTATGCGACATATTTGTTTGCGAAACACATTCTTTTTCAACCGGTTCAAAAATCGACATGTTCGATATTTTGCGATGAGCATTTACACCAAGCAAATTTAAAATATGAGAGCCTGAGTGCACACACTGGGCTCCTTGCGCAATTAATTCGTGACAACCTTCTGAGAGAGGGTTATCTATTTGACCGGGAACAGCACAAACATCGCGGCCTTCATCCAAGGCATAACGCGCGGTAATGAGCGCACCACTTTTAGCTGCAGCCTGAAATACCAGCGTTACACGCGACATGCCCGCAATAATGCGATTACGCGCCGGAAAATTATCCGGTCGAGCCTCTTGCTCAAGACCAAACGAAGAAATTACCGCACCACCCGCATCAATTATTTGATCAAACAAAGAATTATTTTCTTTAGGATATGGCCGACACAGGCCTGAACCAAGAACCGCTATCGTTTTAAGCCCAGTACGCAACGCATGTTGATGAGCACTGGTATCAATACCTCGAGCTCCGCCACTTACTATACACACATCAGTACCCGTGCACTCACGAATAATTTTATCAACACACGCAAAACCGTACCTATCAGCTTTACGAGAACCTATGCATGCAACAGTATTTTGAATATTCAAAACATCAGCGCATCCATACACATACAACCCGATGGGCGGCTGATGAATATGCGCAAGCAACTGAGAATACTGCCCTGACAATCGCGAAACCCATACGGCACCAGACTTCTGCAACACATGTTCTTCTGCTTCAAGCATTCGCATATCAGCCAAGCCATGGACTAAAAACTCTGCGCGAGCTTGCGATATACCAAGGGCACAAAAATCGCGCGTGCCCCATGCATAAAATTGTTCAACAAGAGCATCATCATGCGTATGCAAAAAATCGATCAGAGGAGCCAGCGTTGCCGGCCCAACCCCGTCGATAAGAGAACAATGCAACAAAAAACGATCGCGCGCATTCATGCTCGCACGTACCTTTTATATTCTTAACTTTTATGGCATTCGCCACTTTGATATACACAATTTATTACTTGATCTGGCATTGGTAGGTGTTAAATGTGTAACTCTTAGTGAATCTTGCTAAATATTTTTTTTATTCTTTGCTTTCTACTACTTCTTCTGACTCTATGGACTTTTCGTCCGCGGACTGTTCAGTCGCTGACTGGTCAGTTTCAGACGATTCCGCCGAAGCTTCTTCATCATGTGACGCAACAACACCTGCAAGTAATTGCCCTTCATCAAGACGCGTCAATCGTACGCCTTGAGCCTGACGACCCATGGTACGAACTTGCGATGATGGCAGACGAATAATTTTGCCGGAGACGTCAATCAACAAGAGCGTTGATAAGTCATCAACAATCACAAGACCAATAACTTCACCATTACGTTCATTTGTAGGAATGGTTCTTACACCCATACCACCACGATGCGCAACTCTAAAGTCACCTACGCGTACACGCTTACCATAACCATGTGCCGTTGCAAATAAAATGTCCTTGTCATCAGACACAACTTCCATGCCTACGACACGATCGTCCTTCTTAAGACGAATACCTCGTACACCGGCAGCTTGTCTACCCATAGAACGCACTTCAGTTTCCACAAATCGAATACCCATGCCATGAGCCGTTGCAAGCACAATTGAATCAGCACCGGTACTCAACGCACAAAAGGCAAGTTCATCACCTTCTTGCAAAGTAACCGCACGGATACCGGTTGTACGAATTTTTGCAAATAACGAAGCAGGAGTACGCTTGATAACCCCGAGCTTAGTAACCATAACCATAAACTGATTTTCAAGGTTACGCGCACACACAATTTTTACGACCGACTCGCCTTCTTGCAACGAGATAACGTTCACAAGAGCTCGGCCTTTAGCCAAACGCGATCCTTCTGGAATTTCATACACAAACATGCCATAAATACGACCGGTGTTGGTAAAGAAAAGCACCTCATCATGCGTACGAGCAATAAAAATATCTTCAACAACATCGTCAGAGTCATCAAGAGCAGTCATGCCCATTTTGCCCTTACCTCCACGATGTTGTACATTGTAAGTTTCGAGCAATACGCGCTTAATGTAACCCTTACGAGTCAATGTTACTACAACATCTTCGTCTGCGATTAATGCAGCGTCATCCAGCGTTTCAGCTGCATCTGCAATAATAGTGCGACGTTTATCAGCGTACAGATTTTTAATTTCAACAAGTTCTTGTTCAATTTGGCCTATTAAGATAGTTCTATCGGACAAAATTGAACGGAAAAAATCGATCTCTTTTGCAAGATTTAACAGCTCATCTTGTAGTTTTTTGCGCTCAAGACCTGTTAAACGTTGCAAGCGCATTTCCAAAATAGCTTTTGCCTGCTCAGTAGACAACTCAAATTTTTCAATCAATTTTTGTGATGCTTCTTCAGTTGTTTGCGTAGACTTGATCGCTGCAATAATTTCTTCGATTGAGTTTAATGCCTTGATAAAACCCTGAATGATATGTTCGCGCGCCTGAGCCTTTTTGAGTTCAAACTTTGTTCGCTTGGTTATAATCGTTTCACGATATATTAAAAACTCACGAATGATATCCCTGAGAGCAAAAATACGCGGACGATTATCAAGCAAACCGAGCATCATAAAGTTAACCGATGATTCAAGCTCGGTGTATTTAAACAGTTGATTCATCACCAGAGCAGGGTCTTCTCCGCGCTTAATTTCAATAACTACGCGCACGCCTTCTTTGTTAGACTCATCACGAATATGCGTAATGCCTTCAATAATTTTATCGCGTACAAGATCAGCAATTTTCATAATTACTGAGCTTTTTTGCATTTGATAGGGAAGCTCTTTGATAATGAGCGATTGGCCACCCTTTTTAGTTTCTTCAACCTCAATGATAGCGCGCAAACGAAGACTACCACGCCCGGTAGAATATGCTTTAACGATTCCACCACGTCCGCAGATCATGCCACCGGTTGGAAAGTCAGGTGCTGGAATAAGAGAAAATAATGTTTCATCAGATATATTTGAATCATGTAACATGGCAATACATGCAGATACCACTTCACCAAGATTGTGCGGTGGGATCGATGTTGCCATACCAACTGCAATACCAGCTGTTCCATTAACCAACAAATGCGGTATGCGACTTGGCAATATAACTGGTTCAACGGTGGATTCATCAAAATTTGGAACAAACTCAACCGTTTCTTTATCAATATCGGTCAAAAGTTCTTGCGCAATTTTTTGCATACGAACTTCGGTATAACGCATTGCTGCAGCAGAGTCGCCATCCTGCGAGCCCCAGTTACCTTGACCGTCAAGCAATGGATAGCGCTTGGAAAAATTCTGCACCATGCCAACCATAGTTTGGTATACCGCCTGATCACCGTGCGGGTGATATTTAGCAAGAACATCACCAACAACGCGCACGGATTTATGGTACGATCTGTTATAGAAAAAACCTAATTGATGCATGGCATACAACACACGACGATGAACTGGCTTAAGACCATCGCGCACGTCAGGGATTGCTCGACTGACGACAACCGACATTGCGTAATCTAAAAAAGAAGACTTAAGCTCTTCCTCAATAAGCACTGGCTTGAGCCGTAACTCTAAGCGAGTCTCAGTTCCGTTGGTTTCCATCGAGATCTCCATGTATAACAAAATATACTAAACAAAGACACGACCGATAGGGTGGTCGAGTGAATGTATTACAAGATTCAATAAACAAAATGCATAAACAACAACTATACCTCTTTTACCTTTTTTTGTCAGTGCCTGTTCAAAAAAACTTCTGCTTTTTTTACAAGAAATGCATGCGTGCTTTTACTCATACCTTTCGCAAAAACTTAAAATTTTGAGGTTTTTTGGGTATAATATAGATACTTAAATATTTCGTACATTCGTTTATGTACGCGAAGGAGCTTTTGTTATGAATCAAGATCAAAATCAAGAAAACAGTTCACAAAAAAACCTCGCGCTCTTACCTCTTAAGGGCGTGGTCCTTTTGCCTAAAAGCATTATTCCTATCATTGTTGGCCGTCAGTCATCGATACTTGCAGTTGAGCATGCACTCAAACATGACAATATGCTTTTTGTCACAGCACAAAAAGATTCCGAAACAGAAAATCCAACCGTCAATGACGTGTTCGATTATGGAACGCGCAGTTTGATTCTTCAGGTCATGCGCATGCCAAAAGGTATGCTTAAAATTCTTGTCGAAGGTATCTGTCGATCCCATCTTATACAAACGATCGAAACAGAGCCGTTTATTCTTACTCAAACCCAGGATGTGGTATCTGAGGATCAAACTCTAAACACAGAACTTGAGGCAACGTGGCGCGAGCTCCAAAAATTATATGCAACTTACGCGCAACTGAATCAAAAGGTTCCGGCTGATCTTTTGGGAGCAGCCCATACTTTTGAGGATATTGATGCAGCAACTGATACTGTGGCAGGACACATCACTCACTCGATAGAAGATCGGCAAGTGATTGTACGCACGGTGGATTTAAAAACACGTATTTTAGCCTTATGCACATTCATCTCAAAAGAGATCGATATTTTGCAAACTGAAGAGCGCATTCGCAGCCAGGTACAAAAACAGGTCGAAAAAAATCAACGCGAATATTATCTCAACGAACAAATCAAGGCGATTCAAAAAGAACTCGGACGTGACGATTACCAGGCTGAAATAGGGGGCGTTGCAGAGCACGTGCAAAAGCTTGATCTGCCCGCTGATATACGCGAACGTATTAACAAAGAAATACACCGACTTGAGCAAATGTCGCCCATGTCACCAGAAGCAAGCGTAAGCCGCACATACATCGATTGGTTGATATCCTTGCCATGGTCAAAAATGAGTAAGGATTCTGTCAGTCTCAAAAGGGCAGAAGAAATTCTCAACCAATATCATGCTCAACTTAAAAAACCAAAAGAACGCATTATCGAGTACCTTGCTGCCCAAAAATATGCTCAAACACTCGAGCGTTCACCTATTTTGTGTTTAGTTGGACCTCCTGGTGTTGGGAAAACATCTCTGGCAGAATCCATAGCTAAAAGTCTTGGCCGCAAATTTGTGCGTATCTCTCTTGGTGGTGTACGCGATGAAGCCGAAATTCGTGGGCACCGGCGCACGTATGTCGGAGCGCAACCGGGCAAAATTATCCAAGCAATAAAAAAAGCGGGCACCAAAAATCCGGTTATTTTGCTCGATGAAATCGACAAGATGGCACACGATCTGCATGGAGACCCTGCATCAGCATTACTTGAAGTGCTTGATCCAGAACAAAACAAATCGTTCACCGATCATTATATTGAAGCTGAATTTGATCTTTCAAAAGTGCTGTTTATCACCACGGCAAACATGATTGATGGAATTCCGTACCCTCTTTTTGACCGCATGGAAATTATTCGTCTTTCCGGATACACCAATGACGAAAAATTGGTGATTGCACAAAACTTTTTGATTCCACGTGTTCTCAAAGAGTACTCGGTCAAAAAAACGCAACTCAAACTAGCCCCAGAAATCGTTCAGCTCATCATCAATGAATACACAAAAGAGGCGGGCGTGCGCCAGCTTGAGCGCGTATTAGCTAAGCTCACACGTAAAGCGATACAACTCTTTTTAGAGAATCCAAAAATAAAAAGCGTCACCGTTGATGAAAAGCTTATGCGCGAGTGGCTTGGACGCTCAACCGTACGGCCTACATCGTTAGAACAAGCAGAAAGCAATCGTATTGGCCTCGCGATCGGTCTTGCATGGACAGAACTTGGCGGCGATATTTTGGAAATCGAGGTTACTACGCTTCCGGGCAAGGGAAACCTCTTACTTACCGGACAGCTCGGAGAAGTTATGCAAGAGTCCGCCCAAGCAGCACTGAGCTATGTACGCTCACGAGCTCAAGAGTTCGGATTAAAAGATAACTTTCATACCTCCAAAGATATTCATATTCACTTGCCCGAAGGCGCAACACCAAAAGACGGCCCTTCAGCCGGTATCACCATGTGTACTGCGCTTGTATCGTCTTTGACAAAAATACCGGTCAAGCCGCATCTGGCTATGACGGGTGAAATTACCCTTCGCGGACGAGTTCTTGCGATTGGTGGGCTTAAAGAAAAGCTCTTAGCAGCTCGTCAAAATAATATTACACTAGTCATACTGCCGCTGGAAAATGAAAACGATATGCTAGATATTGCTGCAGAAATCGGCGAGCAACCAGCACGTATTTTCGTAAAGCATATGGATGAGGTCCTGGTACACGCACTTGAGTGCTCACCGTTTATACATACAACGGTCGAAAAAAAAGCGTGCACAACCAAAACTAAAAAAAATAATAAACAAAAGAAAGCACGATAGCGATTTATAATTAAATTGGTACAAATCAAAAATGGCGAATGCCATATCATCATTTTTAAAGGATGTTCTTTTATGAACAAGATTTTAAGCATCGTTCTTTTGAGTTCAGTAGTTGTTCTTGCAGGTTGCACAAGCCGCAGCAAAAAAGCTGTTGCTCCAAAAACCGAGCAAGTAGTAACCGAGCAGCCAGCTCAACCAATGGTTGAAACAGTTGTTGTTGAAACAACCACCATCGTTGAACCAGCAGCTCAAGAAGTTGACATTGAAACAGAACGCGTTTCTGGTGTAGAACAAGATCGCGTATCAGGCACAGCACAAGAAGACGTGCAAAACTGGACAGCTGAAGAACTCAAGTAGTTCATCGCCTTTCGATTATAAAAAAGCCCACGTAAAAAAAATTACGTGGGCTTTTTTATATGTCGCGCTATATTTTGTCACCAGGTCAAGCGCTGGGTGCTTGTGGGTCAAGGGCAAAGCCCTTGTTAATGACCATACTGACTCTTTCTATCGTGATACAGCAAATTCAAATAATGCCAGTCAAGACCCCACGGATCGGTTTTTATGAACTCACCAATAGTCCCAAGCATATTAAGCTCATTTCGAAATGCTATGTCTTCCGGACGCGAAGCTACCATAGAATGTCCAAGCACATGCTTAATATCGTGTCGCGTTTGAATATCTTTGATCAGCCAGACAAGAGACTCGTATTGCTGCTGAGTAATAGAGTGACACTCATCATTAATCAGCTCTATGCCGATGGAAAATAGATTACAGTTAACCCGACCATCAGGCTGAGGCATGGTCGTATACTGTGCATGATGGGCCAAATCATTTTCTGGAGCATTGCGATAGATAGTCCCCGCACGATCAATCGTATAATGTGGTCCTTTGTGATAAAAACGCCATACCTGAAAAGCACCCTCAACACTAAAAATATCATCTGATACCTGTTCTATTGCTGCATCAAGTTGTGGCATATAACATGAGGTGTGCAAAAGAATTGTGTCCACAACTCTTTTTTCAGGCCATGCTTCTGTGTCGGGTAGCAAACACTCAATAATCTGAGGTTGTTCAACAGCATGCACAAAAAAACAGAGCCACACAGAACTGTATATAAAACAATTTTTGACTCCCATTTTTGAGCCCCCTTTTTGGTCAAAGTTATACATGTCTTTGTCATGAAAAAACGATAACAAAAAGGGATAATTCAAATATAGATTCCACAAAAAAGCAGGGAGCCTAAAAATTTTTAGACTCCCTGCTTTTTATAGATCTCTGTCGAAAAAATTATTTATGGCAAAAGCCATTATGGCCCGCTCAAAAGTGTTCCTTGTTTATGTGATTAAATCACACTATTCATGACCATGGATGAGCAACGCTAAGTGGACTTCGCTATATGTGAGCTTACATGTGCAACAAGCGAGCTCAGTGCGATTAAGGCTAAACCGCCACCGCACTCGCACCCAATAATAATTTTTTGATTTTTGGTGAGCGGACGGCGCTTAAAAAGGTATTCATGAACTTCCTGGTATCCAATAAGCAAAAGCACGGTGCCTACCACGATACACGCACCACCACGGCACGAATGAATCACGGACCTTTTTGTCTCATTAAGAGCGTGCTCTATTGTGGGAGAAAAAAGCTCGTCAATTGGCCACGTTGCATGCATCATTGAACTTGTGTTGAGCAACAAGGCACAACATACACTCAATAGTATAGTACGCACGTAGGTAGCCATAGTTCATAATCCTTTCTCGCACACACAACACTCACTCAACTGCATTCCCAGTGTTGTTATATGTAGCACATTTTTTTTATTGTGCGCTATCTTTTTTCGATTTATCGTTTGACTCTGACCAGCCATGTTTTTTAGCAATGCGCTTTGCATGCTCAAGACGGTAATAATCGTACGGATGCTGTGAAAAAAGACGACACTTAATAGTGTACGCCAACCACTGCTTGATCGTTGGTTTTTGCGACAGGTCTTGGGCGAAAATTCCGGTAGGTTTATAGTGCTTTACGCCACGATTATGCATCACCGTAAGAGCCGTAGCACCAGTGTACGCATCAGCCTTTAAGCGTGAAAAGGCATATTGGTCAGCATCATGTTCTTTTTTGTATCCTGATGCAAAATTATATGCATACATCGTTGCCAATGTAAGCATAAAGTTTATGTAGGAATGAGGCACGGTACGCAAAACATTTTGTTTTTTAACCATCGCAAAATAAGTCTTATTAAAAACTTTTTGAAGACCATAGTGCGCTCCATACCACCCTGCGACCAATAATGATCTTGATATGCATTTTTTACCTAAAATACCACCAAAACGCCATACGCTTGCATCACCATGAGCTCTATGTCCACTCTCATGCAATACAATAAAAGCAAGCTGTGGATCGGTCAATTTTGTAAACAATTTTTCATCCAAAACTATTTTTGAGCCTAAACTAAAGGCATTATCACGTACAGCACCCGAGGAGGTGTATACATATGGCAAAAGCTTTGCGATCTCTTTTTCTGACAGGTATTTTTTTAAAGAATCCTGAAAGCGTCTTTTTTGAGCATCATCAAGCGGCTTTGGATATACACTATCGAACATTCTTCGTTGATTATATTCTTGATGTGCCATTTGCAAAATAATGCCTACGGCAGGCGACAAAAATCGATCATACTTGCACGCAGCATCTTCAATTTTACTTAAACCAGAAGGCTTAGGAGTCGGCACCGTATTGTTCGGTTTAGGATCAGCAGACAATGAAAAAGTTGAAGCACTTACAAGCACCGTCAGGCATACTGCTGAAAAGCGCTTGACACCAAAAATTTGGTTCATTTTTTGTCCTTATATTGTTTGAAAGGTAAACGTATACACTTTATTTTTTTTACAAGTTCAGTTGTGTCAGTATATCCCAATTTTTCAGCCGAGAAAATAAGCGCACATCCGCCACATAATTCTAAAGAAGAACACAATAATCTTGCATATTTTTGTTGAGCTAAAGATTGATGTAACCCGTAACACGCACAAGAAGCTACAAACGTACCTACCACCGCGCAAGAAGTTCCACGCACGATACGCCATACACTTTTTTCTGCACATGCTATCGTTTTTTCTGAACTTTTTTGGACATCACTCACAAAATCCTTGGCAACCTTTTGGCCACTTGCAATACTACCGGCAATAAGCTTTTGAGCTATTTTGTCAGTCTTATCAAGCGCTTGTTGCGTAACATCATGAACAGCAGAACTTGCAGAACTTGCCACCGACTTAGCAGCGTCAGCAACAATCGGCTGCATAATTTTATCAAGGTCCTTAAAAGGCCAAAAGCCTGCACATAGCGGCTGAGCGATTGCCAATACACAAAACAAGAAAAGTACTAATTTTTTCATTATGGTAAACCTATAGTATATGAAGCTATTTTGTTAAATTTTTTTATAGCATAAAAAAGAGTGCCTTATTGAAAGGCACCCGTAAAGTAATTTGAGCAATAATAATTTTATAATGACAAACAAAAAATTATGCGTGCGCAATACTTTTTTGCATCACTGTTTATTTTTTGTTTTTATGTTTTTTTTCTAACTCAAGACGCTGTTGCTCAAGCTTAAGTTTTTGTTGCTCCAACTTAATGTGGGTATCACCCTGGGCAACTTGTGCAACTGATAATTTTATTTTTTCATCTTGATACATACGATCGGTCTCTATCTGATAGCGCTGATCAGCCTGCAGCATTAAATCAATAGTGTCATAGGTCTGACGTAAATCACGCAACCCTTGTTTTTCGTCAATATTTGCACGAACACTCAACTGCAATAGCACAAGCTTTTCTTGCCGAATCCAGTTGACATAATCATGTAGAGGAAATTGCTTCTCAACCTTATTGCGCTTGACCAATCCCATGTCGATAGTCCAATCATCGTTATGCTCACACACAAGTTCTCTGATGAGATCACATACATGAACCACTCGTTCTTTTTTGAGTTCCGTGTACACCTTGTTCAGACGAGCACTTATCTGTTCAATTGTTTTTTCATCAAAGGTTCCCTGCTGCAATGCCATAAGCCGTTGTTTAATAGGCTCATAGGCAATCGGGTCAGCGTTCCACTCGGCCTGACGAGCATGAATATGCGCGCTCAAATTTTTGGCAAGCTTTTCAAATTTATGGGCAGCTCGTTTAAGACCACCCTGCCATAAGACACCATCCAGCATAAAGTCATAGGCTTTCACGATTGATTGTATCGATACATCATCATCCTCAATATGTAAAGCCTTTTTGAGATCATACTTATCCATTAAAAACAGTGCATACTCATGCTCCCACTCATCACAGACACGCGCTAAACGGGTATCCTGAGTTTTTATTAAATACCAGGCAATGCTGCCAACAGTGACCGCGCAAGCTGTGGCAAAAACGGCATTGGCAACCTTCACCGCAGTTGGCAGCTCTATTACATCTTTTTTTGGTGCTTTAACATATAAGGCATATACATCAAATTTAGCGTGGCAAGGCAAAATGCTCATGCAACATAGACACACAAAACTGCGCAGAATACGATTCATACCTATTCTCCTCTACTACAAGGTATTAATAAGAACGGCTCTTACTCCAGTATTGTGTGGTCTATACGCAAGGTCAAATTATAGGCAATTCTCTTAAACACGCACTTAAAAAAACGATCAACTCTGTTGATTGCATAAATAATTAATCTATTTGCGCATGTCTCAATGGCGTTTGCCATAAAAAAACAGGAACGTCTTTTACAACGTTCCCGGCTTATAATCATGGATAATAATAAAAATTTTATGTGAATTGTATTGCGCGTCTGTTTTTTACGCCGCCTTGAGATCATTAACAAAATTCTTTACCGCACCATAAAAAGTTTTCATGCGATTGGCAAAAAATACTGCGCGATACGCACGCTTAATAGGGTTCATGTGTGGAGTCGTTCCCGCTTGCGCATGTTTTTGTTCCAAAGATTCTTTTTTTAACGCAATTTGCTCTTCTGTTTGCATAACCCCTGTCTGCATAAGAGAAAGCTCACGTTCTTTGAGAACAAGCATTTGCTCGCGCCCATACTGTTCACTCATTTGAGCTTCACCGTAACAGATATTATATGCATTCAACAATTCAACTAAAAATTGTTTTTCAGGCTCTGCCGTGCCCTTAATCATGCTCTCAACCGCATTGATTTCATCAACAAGAAAATACAGATACACATGCATAGGGTACTGTTGTTTATTTTTACGAATACGCAAAAGACATGCAGAACAACGCCGGTTGATAAACAACTGGCTTTGTTCTGGCATCTGTATAGCCTCAGGCACCGTTTTTTTAATCAACTCACATATAAACTGGATTCTTGAAGTACCAAGTGCATCATGAGCGGCCTTCAGAATTGCTTTATTTTTTTCTAAATTTTCCGCAGCAAATAAAGCGGATTGAGCATATTGTTCAAGTTTTTGTTTGCGTGATCCATATTTTAATGCGTTACCTGCCCATGTTTTTTGACGTCGTTGAACATGGCTCGCAAGCTGCCCACTCATGTCATTTAATATTGTTGATGCGTTTTTAAGATCATGTACAAGCTCATCATATAAATTAACAATAGACCTGACTGAATAGGTATTATCACGAAACAATTTCGCTACCGCGTCTACGGGAGAAATGCCATCAGCTAAAAATGGCGAAAACCGTTGAGTGTATTTTTCGCATGTGCGAATCAAACGAACATCCTGAGTCACATACCAACACCATGTAACACCACAACCAATAGCGCATAAAGCAACTAAGGCGCTTATGCGAAAAGCTGGTTTTTTTATCCAAGAAACATGCTTAAGTACGGGCGTTTTTACTTGTGCCATTACGACTTTGGAAATTGTCGGTATTTTGGCATATTGCATGTGGGACTGGACGCCCAGAACACAGAGCAACATAAAAATAAACCACGATTTTTTAATAACCATACAACTTACACCCTTTGAAAAGCACTTATTTATATATTATGAATATGCATCAAGAATATAATGAAAAAAACTTAATGTAAATAATAAATATAAAAAGTGAAGACCTGCGGCTTAAAAGCCGCAGCTTCGGACTGGATATGAGCAAAATACTGGCGATGATTTTAAAATTATTTTGAAACCAAGCGCTTGTTAGANNCTCAGTATGTTATTTTTCTATCTTTATCTTTGGCATCTATTTGGTTCGCATTCATCCCCAGGCTTAAAAAGCCTTGGGGTTTTCTGCGATTTGAATAAACAAATATTGTCAGATTGAAAACTTAAAAATCTACTTTAGTATTTTTGTATTTTAGACGTATTCAGAACATACTTTTTATTTATGGCAACCGCCATGCCAGATAATAATGAATATGTTTTATCTGGCTTTGAGGACCGCACTATTGGTACGTCGTAAAGTAGTACGGCCTTTTAGAGGCGTACCAAGACCGTACTACTTTAGGCCCACTCAAAAGTATCTTTTGTTTATGTGATTAAATCACACTATTCATGATCACGAATGTGCATAGCTCCAGGTACGAGTAAGCACAAGTATCTGGGCGAAGCTTAGTGGACTTCGCTATAATTTTTAAAAGCATCACTCTTTGTAAAGGATTTTTAATTCAAATGAAACACCTACTTTTTTATACTCTGGCACTTTGCTCATACATGACACACGGCATGCAAGAAAAAGGACTGTTAGCATCTTTTCATAGTACAACAACACCGCAACCGCCAACCATCGTTCCTGCTAAAAAACGACCTTGTTTGGGCTGTTTTTTAAAAAAAGTATTACCGATATCTTCACAACAAATATCACCCAATTTAATAACTACAATCACAACGACCACAATGCCACAACCAGAACCTGCGCTATTAAGTCAATTGGCAAATATAGATCACATACTCATAGCGTATGCTGCGCAACCAAACCCAATCAACATAATACAAAAACTTTTGAATGATGGTGCAGAAGTAGATTACATCGATGAAAATGGTCATACAGCCCTCAGTGCAGCAACAGGTGTTCCGCACAACAAAGAAAACATTATTTTTCTTCTTCGTACACTCATGAACAAGTTTATTGATGAAAAAAATTTTCTTATTGGCCAACAGCAACAGACTTTAAATAAAAATGAACGTTATCGATATATTGTCCAAAAAGCACTTAATAATGCCCAAGAAGCAATGTACCGAGAAAGTTGCGTTGAACAGAGAGAAATCGTACAAATGCTTATCGAAGCTGTACGGATATAAGTTTTGCTTTTTGCACCCGATCATAAAAGCATGGATGAGTATTGGTAAAAAACAGTTTGAGACGATTAACACATGATGGCGCATGCTCAATATTCATATACGCTTTTCTTAATGCAGTCTGTGGAGGGTTTTGTGCAGCAAACCATGCAAGCGCATTTCTAAAACCTTTTTCGCTGTTCTTTTTCATATATTTTCGGGCATACGCATCAGCCTGTCGCTCATCCCAACGGAGTAAAGTAAAACGAAATAGTTCAGATGCACACAATGCACCAATTAAAGCACTTATTTTATATTTTTTATGTACACGCGGATGAAATGCAAAAGGCACAGCTGCACAACGAAGTGTTGGTACAATGGCATTATACAAAAAATGAGACATTCGCCCCATTCTTGCATGGCCTAGTTCATGCAAAACCATACATGCACGTCCACAGCCATCAAGTGTTGATGAAGAATCAAAAAAATTCGCTGGTAAAAAAACCGTACTCGCATCAGCTCCCGCAGAAAAATCATTGCGAAATTTTACATGCGCATAATCACGCGTTGGGACGCAGTATTTATCTAACATTTTTTTAACCATAGCAGCATTTTGGGGAAGCAATTTTGCCTGAGAAGCATTTTTTGCTGCATGTAATTGCATGAAAAAATTCCATACGCCCGATCGTTTTGAAACTCCTGGAATAAAGCGAGGAATTCCGGTAATAGCAGTTAAAGCTAAAACGATCGCACATGATTGAGTAACCCACCGTGCATTCATTTGTCCGCTAAAAAGCAGCAACGAAAAACATCCATATACACTCATTTTTTTACGCATATTCATAACAACTCTTTACATTAACGATTATATTCTATTTAACAATAACATTATAAATTTTTTTTTATTTTTACACAAATTTTATTCATGCTATTATGTATATACCATATAATTGATTGTTATTATCATCTTTTTCCCATACATACTATTTTGGAGTTTTTATTATGAAACATATTTTTTATTACTCTCTTTTGCTTTTACCCTGCATAGCTTTTGGAATGGAGCAACAACCAACCCAAACCCAACTTCAGTTTGGAATGGAACAACAAAATATCGCAGAAACACCACGCGCGCCAAAACTTCCTACAAAAACTTTTGAGAACCAAATTACCGAGCAACCACAAATAAATATGCCAGAAATTGCGCAGCCTTTATCTGAAGAATCAGAAACCCCTTTGCTTAATAGAGATGGAATTTTGATAACATTAGCAAAGGACCCAAAATCAGAACATTTAGTTCGTCAACTTATTCATATGGATGCAGACGTTGATTATTGCAACGAGAAAAATCAGACAGCGCTTGTTGTAGCAGCTCAGATTTCTGGAAACAAACAAACTGTTGAACGCCTTCTTTTTGCAATGGCAAATAGATTTATCGAAGAAAGTTTCGGTCTAAAAATACAAGCATTAGATCTTATGGCAAAGGCACAATCCAACTCAATAAAACAGGCCTACGCATATACATACGATGTGTACCAAAAAAATAATACACTTGAAAATAGAGCCATGCTTCAATCTCTTGATACGGCATGTTCAGCATGGAATCGTTGCATCGAAAGCAAAAACTTTGTTACTGGTCCCAAAAAACTTCGTTCATCAGTCATAAGAAACAGCATGCGTAGAGCTATATGCGAGTTTCTCAATGAATTGTACACGATTCTCGAAATAGAAAATCAAAAAGCTCAAGAACAAAAACAATAAATGAGCCCTATAGATTGTTTTGAAATAGCCCAGTTAAAAAACTGGGCTATTTCTCTCTTAGAATGCATAACTACACCTCAATCCAACACTATCACCACACACAGGCTCTACCTCAAGACCAAAGTGATACTTTGCACAGTCAAACGCTTTAATACCTGCAAGGCCATAAATAAGCCCCAACGCCCCGCCAACAATATACTGAGAAATGTAATGACGGTTGCTTACCGTAAACTCAGCACATACGATACCGGCAAAAGCTGTCATGGGAACTGCCCACATTGGCCCTAAAAAATGACCCCAGTAGGAAATAGAAAAAGTTAACCACATCATATGTCCTGACGGACAACCACCATACCAATTTTTACGCCAATCAAATCTGCCATGCTTGGGACGCAAAAATGCATTAACCTGTATTGCTTTGAGCAAATGTTCTCCTACAAGCCAAACAAAGGGCATCGCACTCATAAAAATTTCTGCCTGACACCGCAGGTCTGGATTTAAACTTGGGATCAAAGCACAAAAAGATGGAGCTATCGCAAGAATAATCGAAGCATAATCAAGAAATTTATGTGCAGTTGGACTTGTCTTACATATATTTTGATGACATCCCCAACAAAAAAAGGAATCATTTATATTTCGATCCATCTGATGGGCAACAAGATAAAATGGTACTGCACCCAACGCAACCCCGAGGGACTGCTGAGTAAAACAAAACCTATTAAAATCAACAGCGTCATGCACCGCTCGATGCATGACGCCCTTTAAAAAACATGAATAATCGTAACATGTTCCAAACGCTCGTACATGCACCATACAGGCACACAAAACAAGAATTAAAACACACGTTTTTTTATTTAGGTCCAAACCCCTTTGGCCACATTGTATGCCATGTCGTAGAAGACTCGTATGCATATGCCACCTGGTAAAGAATATCTTCAGTAAAATCTGCTCCCATCAATTGAAAACCAACAGGCATATTCTTCACAAAACCACAAGGAATAGCAAGTGCAGGAATCCCCGCAAGATTAGCAGGCGCAGTAAAATAGTCCTGTAAATCCATCAAAAGTCTATTTTCATCAAAAGAGTGAAACTTAAAAGCCCCGGTAGGCGCAACCGGTGCAAACAACACATCAACCTGTTCAAAAGCCTTGAGAAACTCTAAGCGCATACCATGTTGTACCGCTTTTGCCTTTTTATAATATTGATCGGCGTATCCAGATGACAGCACATAATTACCGATCATAATGCGTCTTTTTACTTCAGGCCCAAAACCCTCAGTACGCGTCTTACGATATACATCGGTTAAATCTTCTGCGTCTGCTGGACGTGAACCATACCGAATACCATCAAAACGCGCAAGGTTTGAGGTAGCTTCCGCGCGACTTACAATAAAATATACTGCAGCACCTAAATCCATCGTAGGCAATGAAAGATGCACTATTTTTGCGCCAAGCTCTTCATATCGTTTGAGCGCTTGATTAAGAGCGACAACCATTTCGGGGTCATTACCTTCAGCGTTCATAGCATTATCAATCACGCCAATACGTAAGCCTTGAGGAATAGCACCATCAAGCTTTTGCTCATAATCCGGAACAGGATTGGTACTGGTTGTTGCATCAAGAGGATCAAGCCCAGCAATAACCTTGAGCACACGCGCATTATCACGTACTGTTTTTGAGGCAATACCTATTTGATCAAGCGATGATCCATACGCAATAAGCCCATATCGCGATACACGTCCGTAGGTCGGCTTAAGACCTACAATCCCACAAAAGGCTGCGGGTTGACGAACCGATCCACCCGTTTCTGAGCCTAATGCACAATCAACAAATCCGGCAGCAACAGCTGCAATAGAACCACCGCTCGAACCACCCGGCACACACGAAGTATCCCATGGGTTAGCGGTAAGCTGAAAGGCAGATGTTTCGGTAGATGAACCCATCGCGAACTCATCACAGTTCGCGCGGCCCATAAGCAAGGCACCTTGGTTTTTAAGTCTTGTTATAGCAGTTGCGTCATATACTGCCTTATAGTGCTCTAAAATTTTTGACGAGCAAGAAGCCGTACGCCCACGCTGAACAATGTTATCTTTAATCAACAAAGTCATGCCAGCAAGGTCACCATCAGATCGTGACGCTTCTAAAATCGATTCTGGTTCAAAAATTTCGAGAGCTGATTTGACAGTCTTATCATGTTCTTCAAAGTTTTTTTTAGAGCGCAACACACGTGCGCGTGGATTATCATGCATCATTATTTGCCTTTACCTTCATGTTTAATGATCGATGGAACAATGAAAAAGTTTTCAGCCACATCAGGAGCATCACATAAAATGTCCATTGGATTTGTAAAAACAACCTCGTCTTGCCGCAAAGGCGCGCAGTCTGTTCTATTTTCAAGATGCTGCATGTCTTGAGCATATGGGCTTTGCGATAAGCACTCGACATACGAAAGCACCGACTCTATATCATTACCCAAAGACACGAGCTCTTCGTCGCTAAAATGCAAATGAGACATGTCTGCAAGCGTCTTAAGATAGGCTCTATCAACCTTTGCCATGGCACAAACACCTTTCCAAACAAAACCAAATCATAATGCATAAAAATTTTCGTTCGCTATATGCATAAGCTTAAAACAAACAAGCAGTCTGGTCATCTTTCAAAAAAAAGCTTTCAAAAACGGCCGTTTTCACACATTTCTGTTTGACTAAAAAAAAATAAGGATGTAATCTATATTTTCAGAAAGAAAAGAGAAAACGAATCGCGGGGTAGAGCAGCCTGGTAGCTCGTTGGGCTCATAACCCAAAGGTCGCTGGTTCAAATCCAGCCCCCGCAACCAAGAAATACGATCATGAGCGCTCGAAGTAGTTTTCGAGCGCTCGTATTATTTTAAAACCGGATTTTTTATGAATAAACCGAACACTCGCATACGAACAGACGTCCGCAATATCGCAATTGTCGCACACGTTGACCATGGTAAAACAACCTTGGTTGATCGTTTGCTTCAATTTACCGGTACCATCGCTGCAGGCGGCGAACGAGTCATGGACTCGAACGATCTTGAGCG
Source organism: candidate division TM6 bacterium GW2011_GWE2_41_16 (assembly GCA_000996695.1). Taxonomy (GTDB): domain Bacteria; phylum Babelota; class Babeliae; order Babelales; family Babelaceae; genus GWE2-41-16. The sequence goes on from LCAT01000007.1 coordinate 39,341, forward strand.
TGAACGTGGTATCACGATTCTTGCAAAGCAGACTGGTATCGAGTACGGAAACCATTTCATAAATATCGTCGACACCCCAGGTCACTCTGATTTTGGTGGAGAAGTTGAGCGAACATTGCAAATGGTCGAAGGATTCCTTCTTTTGGTTGATGCTGCCGAAGGCGTATTGCCAGGCACACGCTTCGTGCTTCAAAAAGCACTTGCGCTTAACCTCAAACCTATCGTTCTTATAAACAAAGTCGATCGACCAGATGCGGATATTTCACGCACCGAAAACATGATCCATGACCTATTTTTGGATCTTGCAACAAACTCAGATCAGCTTGGTTTTACTACATTATACGGATCATCACGTCTTGGTTTTGTAACCACCGATCCATCAGTAAAAACAGGAACTGTGCAACCACTCTTGGATGCCATCATTAAAGATATCCCTGCTCCCGTTGAACAAGCAGACGGACTGCAATTATTAACTACTAATCTCGACTATTCAAACTATCTTGGTCAAATCGCTATTGGTCGCGTATTCTCAGGTACCATCAAAGTTGGACAACCTGTTGCATGCTGTCGAGATAACTCAATTTGTAAACCACAAAAAATTACTAAGCTTTACAAATTTAGAGGCCTTGAACGCGTTGAGGTTACCGAAGCATCATTTGGTGACATTGTTGCTGTTGCTGGTTTTGATGAACCGGTCGTTATCGGTATGACTTTGTGCGACATCGGCAATCCACTTCCACATGCATATGTTTCTGTTGATGAGCCAACACTTTCGATGTATTTCTGCGTCAACAACTCGCCATTTGCAGGTCGCGAAGGCAATTTGCTTACATCACGACAAATTCGTGATCGTTTATATAAAGAGCTTAAGCTTAACGTCGCATTGCGCGTTGAAGACACTGACAGCGCCGACATGTTCAAAGTTTCTGGTCGTGGACAGTTGCACCTCGGTATTTTGATCGAAAACATGCGCCGCGAAGGATTTGAGCTACAAGTTTCAGCTCCTGAAGTTATTTATAAAGAAATTGATGGCAAAAAATGCGAACCTATAGAACATCTTGTTGTTGACGTTCAAAGTGAACATCAAGGCGTGGTTATGGAATTACTTGGCAAAAAGAAAGCCGAGCTTACCCATATGACCGCTTACGATAATGGACGCGTACGTATGGAATTTTTAGTTCCATCACGCGGACTTATTGGCTTCCGTAGCCAGTTCCTTACTGATACGCGTGGTAGCGGTATTGCAACCTTCAGCTTCCATGGATATTTCCCCTATAAGGGCGACATTGTGGTGCGTACCAAAGGCGCACTGGTATCGATGGAAAATGGTTCGGCAACCGGATACGCGCTTAACATGTTGCAAGAACGCGGAACCTTGTTCATCGTACCTGGTGATAAAATTTATGAGGGACTTATCGTTGGCGAGCATAGCCGCGAGACAGACCTTGACATCAATCCATGTAAGCCTAAAAAGCTCAGTAATATGCGTACAACTGGCACAGACGAAGCGGTTAATATTGAACCACCGCGTATTATGAGCCTTGAAATTTGTATGGAATGGATTCGTCCAGACGAACTGATAGAGATCACGCCAGAGTCGATACGTTTACGCAAGAAAATTTTAAGAGCTGCTCTGCGATAAAAGACAGTCGTTATTGAATGACAATTGTCAGTTTGACAGATATGCAGTAACCAGTTTTCAGCCGTACATGGTTTAGGCTTAATAGAAAAGCATTGGTCCATGAAACCATATCGTTGCATAATAGCCTACGATGGTACTGAGTATTGCGGTTGGCAAGAACAAGCGCATGACAGAACCATCGCAGGCACACTTCAAAAAACTTTTTTTGCTGTTTTTAAAAAAGATATAAAGGTCGTCGGTGCATCACGCACTGATGCCGGCGTTCATGCGCTTGGGCAACATGCGCGTTTTTATACTGACTTGAACATTGATCCATCAATCATGCGCTCCGCATGGAATGCAGCTCTCCCGAAAAGCATATCTATTATTTCTCTTGAAGAATCGCCCATAGGGTTTCATCCACAGCACAACGTGCTCTCAAAAACCTATTGGTACCACATTTTTTATCAAGAGCCCTTACCTTTTTATGCACGTTACGGCACATGGCTTGGCAAAAAACTTGACCAAGAAGCACTCATCAAGGCACTCATGCTTATGGAAGGCACACACGACTTTCGGCCGTTGAGTTCTGATCTGCCACATGATATATGCACTATACGCACGGTTAACTCATGCACCATAGAAAAAGAAGAAACTATTAAAGCCTTAAGAATAGTAATTCAAGGAAAAAGCTTTGTTCGATACATGGTAAGACGCATGGTAGGAGCGGCCATTCATTGTGAACAAAAAAAATGTCCGCTTGAGTATATTCAAAAGGTTCTCAAAAATTCTATTATTGATAACTACCTTCCTGTAGCACCCGCGCAGGGACTTATTCTTAAAAATATTACGTATGCACCACTACCCGATAAAGGAGACTTAGTATGATATGGAAAAATAAAAAAATAGCTCTGAGCATCGTTTTACTGCTTGGCGTTGTTTCAGCTTCTTCATATGTTTTTTATCGTCATCGTCAAACACTTGGCAACGTCACCATACAAAGATATGCAACAGGCGACGATCAGATGATTCGCACGTTTTTTAAAGATAATTGGTACTGGATGGTTGGTGACGAATGCGTCGATTTTTCTTTGGATTATGTCCTGACCCATATGGTATCATCAAATCGCCCTCAAGATGCGCGCCCTCTCACCATCGACATGCTTTACAAGGATAAAAAAACTATCGCCTTTATCATGTACTTTCAAAAAGACTCCTTTAATGGAAAGATCCTTTTTGTGGGCGTGCAGCAAAACTGGCGTGGCCATGGCTACTCGGGTAAATTAACACAACATGCTCTGAAAACTCTTTGTGCCCAGGGCTGCATTAACGTTGAAATTGTGACTCGCGTACAAAATACCTCAGCTCAAGCAGCATACGTAAAAGCAGGATTTGTTGAAATTGCACGCGACAATACCTATGTCACGCTCATGTACAAATGTCCTCGATAGAAAAAGGAAAAAAAATGAATCACAAATATATTTTGATTATAAGAAGCTGTATTCATGGTGTTGAAAACCTCGCAAGAATAGTCATTGCATGAGAAATCATAACAAAGTTTTCTGAAGAAAATGGGTCTGTTTCATAATCT
>LCAT01000008.1 GCA_000996695.1 candidate division TM6 bacterium GW2011_GWE2_41_16
TCGGTTATTTCAGAAAAAATAAATTCAAGCTTTGCTTCTACCATGGCTTCTCCTTAAAAATAAGAAGTAGCATGTCTAAGAAAAGATCGTTAGTCTACACTTTTATATGCGTAAGCCCTGATCAAAAGATTGTTTATCATTCTCGAAAGATTTTTTATGCATATTGTTGTTTTGATAACGGTTGCCAATATTGAAGAAGCGAATTTGATATCTGAGGCGCTTGTAAAACAGCAGTTGTGCGCCTGCGTTAATATGGTTAAAGGTTTAGATTCAATTTTTTTGTGGAATGGGAGCTTGGATAGAGCGGATGAAATTTTGTTGGTAGCAAAATCGCATGATTCAAAATTTGATGAGATTGTTTCATGTGTCAAAGCAATTCACTCATACGAATGTCCGGAGATTATTTGTATGCCTATTGTTGCAGGCAGTAAAGAGTATCTCGAATGGATTGATGCATCAGTGAACATTGCAAAAAAGTAATGGCCCCATCCGTAAAGATGAACCCATGAGCAATAATCATATTGGTTTGACTGCAACGATTATTTCTCGTCGGTTTGCACGGCCCACTGGATGCCAAACTTGTCGGTCAAGCTACCGTACAGTCCGAAAAATGTATCTTCGAGTGGATGTGCGATTTTGCCACCTACGGCAAGTTTTGCAAAAAATATTTTTAATTCTTGAGCTGGCCCGCCGTTGATGCAGAGGGTAATCGCAGTGCCCGGGACCAATTTTTCAGATGACATCAAATTGTCAGCGGCCATAACGATCAACTCGTTTTTTTCTAACACAGAGTGCATGATCTGATTGTGCTTTTCTGTTGGTACTTGAGCAGCCATTTCTGATTCGCCAGCGGTCGAGAGCATGAGCTCGCCACCCAAGCATTCGCGATAAAAGGTCATTGCCTCGCGACAGTTGCCATTAAACGTTATGTACGGAGTAAGTTTCATTTCTGTACCTTTCAAAAATCGTTGAGCAATGAATGTAAGAATGTACGGAAAGTGTACCAAAAAAATATGTGTAAACAGATTTTATTGTGTCTTCTTTTTCTTTTTTGATATATTTGCGCGAAGTATATCTTTTGGTCGCAATTATGAGGAGATTTTATGTTGCTAAATTGGGCGCTTATTTTTTTGGCGTTTGCTCTGATAGCGGGAATTTTGGGTTTTACTGGTCTTGCACGAGAAAGTGCTGGAATAGCAAAAATACTTTTTGTTGTGTTTCTCGTGATCTATATTGTGTCATTGTTTTTTTATCACATGTAAAACGCAACAACATGTGCTGTAAAAAGAAGCTGGGTTCATCAGCAAAGATGAGCCCAGCAACAAATAATCGTGTAAAACGTTCGACACGTTATTCTTTTTCTATCGCGCTTTCACGGTCCAAAATTTCATTGATAAACGCGGTTTTTTTTCGATAGTACTTTTGCGTGCTCAAGCCGCGCCCCGCCTCTTTGAGCATGCGATATGCCTCAAGAGTTTCATGATGCGTTTTGAGATAACTCTCAAATCTGCAGCAATCGATCCAGCCTTGGCTCTGCTGGTTAATAACAAACACTTCTACTTTTGTCCCATCGACATGGGTAACAAAGCGTGCGCGCTCAAGCGGGTACCTGCTGCCTGGTTTTTCAAAGATTTGTGCTACTTTATCAACGATCTGGTCAAACTGTTCAGGTCGCACCGGAATGTAGACATCAAGCTCACCCTGGCCAGAAATGCCCATGTTCGTTGAACCACAATGCTCTACGACTGTCTGCTCGCCAAGCGTGGTTTGTATGCGATTTTTTATTTTTTCAAACTTTTCGGCAGCATGTGGATCAGCGGGGTGTATCTCGATACTGTCGGTGTCGTTGAGGTACGCAAGCCATGTTTCTTGAGCTGGTGTAAGCATAGTTGATCCTTGCGTTATTCTTGTTCTGCTGTGCCGCCAATTATCTTACCCTGAACTTTTGCATCGTTTTTCAGAACAACGATTCCATTTTCATTCTCAAAGGTGATATTGCCATCAACGGTTGAGTCGATCAACGTAACAACTATTTTTCTGCCATATGATTGCTTCAGGGTGATATTTTTGAGGGTAGAGTTTTTGATCGTTATTTCTTCAGAATGCGCCATAAGGTCGGCCATAGTGCTCTTATCGATATACGCCTGACCGTGCACATGCGTAGTTCCTAATATACTGCCTCTTTTTATATTCAGCTGTCCGTGTACGACGAGATCACCACTGACGTCGATGCCCTTTAAGTTTGCTTGACCATGTATGGTTACATCGTCAGCGCATACGATGTCATGCAATGTTGCCTGTCCGTGTATGGTAATTGCGCCCTTAACTTTAAGATCGCTGCCATGCAGTCGGCCGTAGACGGCCAATGGGCCGTTTATGGTCATGTCATCAAGATCGGTTGTGCCATGGATCGTGAGGTTATTGACCGTTCTGCTTTTGATTTCTGTCGATCCAAATTTTTTATACATAAACTCTGTTCGAAACAGCGGCGCGTATTTTACCATGACCCAGTCGGGGAACAGCGAATATTTTATGCTATTAACCAGTGCAAGCGCGAGCATGCATGCAATAAAAAATGCGATGATTGTGGTGATGCTCTGGCGATGAGTATAGATGAGCCAAATTAAAAAAATAAGTGCGAATGTGCCCATTAGAGGGATAGGAATAATTGCTGACAAGAGGGCAAAGATAATCGAAAACGTGATGATTGTTGCGATGGCTTTAATGAACGCCCAAATGAGCCAACCGACAAATGTAACCATATCAGAAACAACAGTCTCAATCTTGTGAAATATGTTTTGATTGTCCATAAAAAATTTCTTTTTTTTGAGGGTTAAGAATGTAAAACAATTTTCAAAATTTTATGATTGAATGTTATTTTGCATTCCTGCTGGGCAGAGATCTGTAGCGCTGGCAGAAGCGATAATACTTTGGAATTCACCAGAGTCCATGTTCAGCAGTTTCCTGCGAGCTGTTTCTACAATGTCCATCGCTCCTTTTGATCCCCCTGGAAGTTTTCTCAAAATAGAGGTATATGTTTTCATTTGTTTAAAATCATGTATTGCAACACAATAGGTGCCCATGAAATAGTAAAAGGCCTTAAATTCTGACGCGTGAAAAGTTTGCCTTTCAGGGTATAGTTGATTAAGTGTTCTTGCACCTTTCAAAATTTGGTGAGCACGCTCTGGATCACCTTGACGTAAAAAGTAAAAGCCATATTCAATGAGCCCAAAAAGATATGTGGGGAATTTTTCAACGGTTATTTTTAGTGTGTTGATTGCTTCGCGATATTTTTTGCTTTGTGTCTGTATGACGAATAGATAGTTGTAGACCGAAGGAATGTTTGGGTGCGTGACAAGAAAATTTTTAATGACTTGTTCAGTATGTACCGTGTTATTTTGTATCATAGAATAAAGTTCATCCAATGAGTCTAATTCTTCGTTTGATAATTCTGACGAAGGAAGTGGATCAAAGGTTATCGTACTTGTTTCTATGGCGACATTATCATCTGGAATATTCACCTTGTGTATGCAGCAGTGTTTATATTTTTTGCCACTTAAACACGAACATGGCTCATTACGCCCGATTTTTTTTTCTGACAAAAACGATAGGATCATTTTTTTTCGTTGATCTTGCTCTTGAATAAACTCATCAAAATTTTTAAAATTTTCATTATCGTCTAGTTGCGCTTTAGATGGTTCTTTTTGTACATGAAAAGCAAAGAACCGATCTATTTTTTCTTTGATGTCATCGATACAATCTTGCTGTTTTTTTTGGAGATCGTCTAAGACATTATCTATGCTAATAATTTCTGTATCAACGAGCCGTGCTCCGAATAATTCTCTTATTTCTTTTATGCACTCTCCTGGCCAAATATCGCAACAGGTGATTATTACAAAAGCATTCCACTCTTCTGTGCTATCCGTGCATTCCAAACCGTTTAGTAAAAGTTTTTTTAGGTAGGCAACGAATTCCTCTCGCGCTATGGTGTTTAAAGCAACCATTGTTCTGCACGCATCTAAGCAGGCACTGCGAATATATACATCTAATCTATCATTTTCGATAATTGATTGAAGGATTTTCCATTGTCCGTTGCATGTCAGGGCTAGGGCCTTAGGCAATTCTTCAGTGACAAAATCACCTCCTAGTCCATTATCAATGAACTCACGGGGTAGTAAGCAAAGCTTGTGCATTAAAGGAAAAAGAAGAGGTTCTTTTAAGCGCGCAAGTAGTATTATACTCCAATAAAAATCATTGGGATCATTGAGCTCTAAATATATTTCAGCAGAGCAACGATCAAGGTGATGTTGAACAATAGGCAAAAGCCGTTGGCATAACTCATTTTTATGTTTTTCAATGAGGCTCAGATCTTGGGAGCTTAACTTTTTTTCTGTTTGAGTAAAAAGATCGTTAAGCAATTGATCGAGTTCGGTAGTGATTTGATTGTTCATATTGTACTTTTTCAAAAAAAAGAATATTATTTTGGCCGCAAAAGGTGAAACTCGTGTAGATGAGTATAATTGTACCATGTTGTGCACGTGATCGCATCAAATTTTGTTTTGCATCGAATTTAAAAAATCCTCTTTTGTAAGTTCTTCGTTCGTTTCTTCTGTATGTACGAGCCCATACAGTGCTTTTCCCTTGTTTTCGACATATGCCCATGCACGATCGCCATAACTGTAATGCCACCACTCATACCCATAATTAACAAGACCAGCTTGTGCAGCTGCATCTAAAAGCATTTTGCGATTTTGAGTTTGTTCGACAGATATATTTTCTGAGAGCGTTTTTGCTTGATCATTTGGTCCAAAAATAACACCAAACTTTCCGAGATCTAATAGTTCCATTGTGTCGTTTGCATTACGAGTAAATAACATGAAGTCTATGGCTGCACCGGTGCAATGTACCGGAATATTATCGATGAATGGAGAAACGAATTTGCACGTTTCGCTATAAACCCCTTCCAAACCCTTGAAGGATTTATCTGGATGTGTCTGAGCAAGTTCGGTGAACTTTTTTACGAAATATTCTTTTTGTTTCCATAACGGTCTATATCCCTCAAAGACAGCAAGACCCACGTTTTCAGGCAAATATGAAAGCAAAAGCAATAAGTGCTCATACAAACCTTGTCTCACTTTACCAGCGTCATTGTGCCCAGGGTTGTACTTTGAATCAAAGGCAGTAAGAGGAACAATGCGTTTATTGTTTGTCTCGTACAGATCAACAAGTGGTTCGCCGCATTCTTCAATTTTTATGTGGGTGATGCAGGGGGATACGATGGGTAATGATAAGATTTTATGAGCGGGAATGCCATTATCGTCAGACAATTTTTCATATTTTTGAGTTATTGATGCGATAAATTCAGGATTGATATTTTGCTCCATGCCAATGTAAACAGCAGGGTCGAGATGATCACCAACAAAATTTGAAGTATTGAATCCATGTTTTTTATAAAAATCTATGGCATGAGTATTTAATCTTCTGGTAGCCAGTGTAATGTTGTAGCAGTCCTTCCAGTTATTCAAGAATGCATACATCAAAAATTGTCCTATGCCTAAATGTTGATATTCTGGATCTACGGCTAATTGCCAGAGATATACGCGTTCCGGTTTTTTATAGAATGCCGCAAACCCCACAACATCTCCATTTTGTTTTTTTGCTGAGATAAAGAATGTGTCGGGTTTGTGAGAATTAAAATCATTTTGTACATTTTCGAATGCTGCAGTTAAAAAACTTGCGAGAGAAGGATATTGTTTAAGAATCATCTGCTCGATTTCTGTACCTTGATAAGCTTTTGTGAACGTTTTATTAAAAACAGTTTGTTCTTTATCAAGATTTTCTTTGCATACAGCTAAAATGATACGAGTTTCATCATTACAGGTTACTTGCCAGTCAGCATATGTTTGGCAAAAAAAACAGAGAAGACACAGAATTGACGGTGCAATACTCAGTTTCATAAAAATCTTTTCGAACAAAAAATTATTTACAACAACTCATCAAAAGTCACGTCAAGTACAGCATACTGTTGCCAACCGTGATAATCAAAATGCCACCACTCGGTTGGTTGAGGTTCAAAGTTATGCTTTTCCATAATGAGCTCAAGCATTTTGCAGTTTTTGCGAATTTCATCTGAATGCATTGAGGGGTATTGGCGCAGTGCTTGCTCGGAAAATTCATCATAATCTGATGGCATCTCAAGTTCGGCTCCTGTGCCGAGGTGTATAAGTGTAAGATCGACTGCCGTGCCACGACAGTGACGAGGCGCTGCATTTGGGTTGGCAACATACAGTGCACGTTCTGTTTCATCAGGCCATCGCTCGCTCAAAAGATCCCAAAATTTTTTTTGTACCTCGAGCGGGCGGTATCCATCAAATACTTTTATGCCAAGTCCAAGCGGCTCGAGTTCTTTAGCAACTGCTGCGAGTGCATGTGCAACTTCAGTTCTCAGGTAACAACGAGCGCTTGGGTAGACGATCTTGCCAGTAAAATTGTTTGTCGTTGCATACCGAATATCAAGACGGATGCTTGAATTGATTGTGACAAGTTCGACTAATTCGTTTTTATCTTGTTTCATATGATTTACTTTGGATTGTGGTATAGAACAGATAGGGCTTTTGAGGGTCCATGGCTAGCAAATTTTTTTGTTGTAAATAATCAATCGTGTGTTTGAAAAAAAACATTTGATTGCGAAAAAAGATTGGAGAATTTAGAGTTTTTTGTGAAAAAATTCATTTGAGAAAGCTTCCGCCGTCGCTCCAAGGGCTATGTCGGACAAGGGCGTGCCAACCGTTGCAGGTGTTTATCAATTTTGTGATAAAAGTATTTTTCATTAAAAAAGTTGGCGTGCCAACCGTAGCTTTAGCGTAGGTTGGTGGGCCGCGTTGGAATCGAACCAACAACCCACAGATTAAGAGTCTGTTGCTCTGCCAATTGAGCTAGCGACCCAGCTTTTTAACTAAATAAATCTTTTAAACCTTCAAAGAGCTTGACTGCATACCAGCTCAATGGTGGACGGCCAAGCATTCTGAGGCCTTTGTTCACCAAAAAGAGTCCGAATATGAGAGCTAAAACGTACAATATAAAGCGAAAAAAAACAAGCAGCATGATGAAACTGCCGAGAACGATAAGGCCGATGCTTTTCCAGTACTCGCGATCGTGCGATTGGAACTCTTGATAGAGATCTTTGAGATGACGCATGCAAAAACCTCATTGTTTTTATTGGCGTCCCCAAGGGGATTCGAACCCCTGTTTCCGCCGTGAAAGGGCGATGTCCTAGACCGGGCTAGACGATGGGGACGTAAAAGAATTTTGAGTACCAGAATGCGCTTTTAACAGCGTAATCAGACTTACCAGACAAGGCTTTAAGCGTAGTCTGGTGAGCCGCGTTGGATTCGAACCAACGACCCACAGATTAAAAGTCTGTTGCTCTACCACCTGAGCTAGCGGCTCACAAATTCTATGTTGTATTTCAATACTTATGGCAATCGCCATTCATGACAAGACAAATTTTATCTTAAAGATCGATCTATCCATTGTCAAGAAAAGAAGCGCAAATTAAATCTTTTAGAGTGTTTTTTTTGACAAACCTCTTGTGTTATCGTCGATCTTAACGATGTTTTTTGGGGGAGAGGTTTTTATGAAAAAAAATTTATTATCGTGGTTTTTGTTGATACTTTCAGCACTTATGTACGGGTGCGCTTTTATATTTTCATCTTTATGGTGGCTTACGCTTATTTTTCTGATACCGCTTTTGTACTTGGTTATACACAGACTGGGTGATTCATGCGAAGTATTGTCTTATTCTGAAGCACTCGTGTGGTCCAGTGTTTCTATGCTGCTGCATTTGAGTGGTATCGGCTATTCTGTGATGAAATCAGGCCCCAGTGCATTTTGTTTTCAATGTATGCGTCTGATACCTTTGGTGCCCATATTTTGTTATGTAGTTTTTCTTAGTTCTACATGGCTATGGCTCAGTGCTCGCTTAATACAGATTCGAGTAGTTTGCGAGCTTGGACCCGTGCGCATAATTATTTTTATTGAGGCATTAGCATTATATTTTTATGCAATGGTTCACTGGCTTATGTGCGTTTTTGGCCGTTGTGAGGGATATACGTTAATAGATCCTATGCTACCATTGGCGAGAAAACCTTTTTTTCTCTACCCCATGATTGTGTTGGATCATTTTATAAGTCTTTCTCTTTTGGTCGGGTTTGCTGCGCTGTGTGCTGTTACGTTGTATTTTTTTCGACATGCGCAGTATAAAAAAATGCTTTTTGTGGTATGTGGCAGCGTGGGAATAGTTTGCTTATGGATGAGTCTTGCTTTTTGGATGGGACAAAAAATTCAAGCATATGATCCATCTAACGTAAAAAAAGTGGTTAATCGAATTGTGCACTGTGTCGGTTTTTTCCCTGTTTCAAAGAATACGATTACTGATGCATGTGAGGCCATGAGAGACCATTTTACAAAGGCATTGGCTGCTCATCCAACCGCCGATATTATTTTGACGCATGAGACAGTCTGCCGTATGGATCTGCTCGAGTACAAACAATCATGCGCTCGCGCATTTGCCGCCCAAGCTCTCGGTAGACCCGCTCATGTGCTTATTGGGGCTTTTCGGTGGAACGGGGATATGTTCCATAACACCGTGTACTGGTTTTATGATGGAGTGTTGAAAAATTTTTACGATAAACGTCATGCAATGGCGGTTGAAGAGCGGTTGCCATGGTTTTTGCAAAATGCGTTTTTTAAGCAGGTGTTTTTTGGAAAGCTCGAGCAAATAACGCCGTCTAAAGAAACCAGAAAAGTTTTTAAGTTGTCAGATGACATAGTGTGCGTACCGTATATTTGTTCAGAATTTTTCTTTAATAAAAAGCCCGACGAGCCTCAAGATATAAAAGCTCGTCGGTATACGATTCTTGCGATGTGCAATGATATGTGGGCGCGTGCAGAATTTTTAAAAGATCTTATGGCTTTACATGCACGATTTAAAGCTATTTATTGGCAACGACCGGTGGTGTATTGTGCTTTTTGCAGAGGTTTGTTTATAACTCCAGCTGGTGAGGAATACGTTCTTGCTCAATATATGTTCCCCGATGGGCCTGGATACCGAACTGAATGATTCGATCCAAAAATTCAACGGGCGATAACCCTATTTCTGCAGCCTGGTGGAATATACAAGTTGCTGGCGTAAGCCCTGGGAGAGTGTTTACTTCAATGATAACGATACGCTCATTTTTTGTAGGACTTTCTTGTGCTGTTTGATAGAAACAGTCAATACGTGCGTAACCTTGGCAGTCAAGAGCGCAGTATGCATCACGCATGGTTGTACCAATTTTTTCGAGAACTATTTGTGGAAGAAGGGCGGGCGTTTGATTTTCCCCTGCTCCGATTAAAAATTTTTCTTCAATCGAAAGAATGTCTTTACCGCGAACTGTTTGACTTGCAGGTAATGCACGTGGTTTTTTTGATCCAGAACTGTTACCAAGAACCCCTACCGTGAGTTCTGTGCCGTCGATGAACTCTTCAATGAACGCATACTTTTTGTTGCCTCGAGCAAGTGATTCAATCGCTTTAACAAAATCTTCATCTGAGGATATTTTGGCAACCATCATACTGCAGCCATCGTCATGAGGCTTTACGATACAGGGATAAGATATGTTTTGCTTGCTGAGCTCTTGTGAGATGTTTGTTTTAAGATTTAATGCTTCATCGATTGGCATTAAAATATGTTCTGGAACTGTAAATCCACGTTTTTTTAAAAACATGTTTGATGCATATTTGTCCATGCACAGAGCGCTCGTGGTGATTGATGAGCCATTGTATGGTAAATCGAACTCTTCAAGAAGTCCCTGTATGGTACCATTTTCGCCTTCACCGCCGTGAAGTCCCAAAAATATAAAATCAAAAGATTCTTTGAGTGTATGCCACAACTGCTCTGATGCTTTATCGAGCGTTTGTGATATCTCAAACGTTGAGTTAAGTGCGAGTTGTTTTTGATTTATGCGATAGAGTTTGAGGTCAAGATCAAGGAACAGTGGCGTGACGTCATATTTTGCAGGCGAGAGCTTGTAGCAGACGTTTCGACCAGATTCAAGGGCTACCTCGCGTTCATTTGTTCGTCCACCGGTGATAACGCCTACGCGCATGCGAGCTTGCGATACCTTTTCTGAGGATTCCGTAAGATTTTGTATCATGCCATATTTCCTTAAATCGGTTTCCAAAAGGTGGTTGATGAGCATGGTATGTGAAAGATTATCCTGAGCAGCCTGTAAAAAGACAAAGCTGGTAGGTGTCATGCCCGAAAGGGTGTTGGGATCAAAAATATAAATGTCGTTATTTTTTGTTATGATTCCGTCGATTCTGCCAAGCGTTTCAAAATTGAGAGCCTTCATAACCTGGCATGCGGTGTGCTGAATTTTTTCTTGGATGCTTTTGTCACAGCGTGCAGGTGTATGCTTTATGGCTTTGCCGGGCATATATTTTTGTGCATAATCAAAAAAGCCATTTTGACGTTCTATTTCAGTTGGCACAAAAGGCATGAATGTGTTATTCATCGTATCTTCTATGACAATGCACGAAAATTCCATTCCTTCGATGTATTCCTCTACAAGCACATCTTCAATTTTTTGTTTACCATCGAGTACTGAAACGCTACATGATGCTGCTTTCCACAAAGCTTTTATTACATCAACACGCGCATCAATTGATTCGATCAGGCTGATTCCAATAGACGAGCCTTCGAATCGAGGCTTTATAATAAGTTTACTTCCAAGATTCGCTTCTTTTATGCGATCAATACTAGCGTCAAAATTTTCTGCAATAATCTCTTGAGCCGTTATGCACACCGAACGCGGAGTTTTGATACCCTGTTGAGCCAAAAAATATTTTTGACGCTCTTTATCCATGCCCAGTGAGCTTGCATATACCTTTGAACAGCAATAGGGGATGCCCAACATGGTAAGCAATCCTTGCATGCGGCCATCTTCTCCGTAGCGTCCATGGAGCGCTATGTACACAATGTCGACATATGTTTTAAGTTCGTCCCAGGTGCATTTTTGTGCTTCTGTGTCGAGTCTGTGTAAAAAATCGCTCGTTTTCCCACGATGCAAAAAACGATACGGAAACTGGTAAAGCACGTTATCCATGGTCAAAAATAAAGGAACCACATCAAAGCGTGAAGTATCCAGGTGATCGCAAATCGTGCGTCCTGATGCGAGCGAAACTTCACATTCACGTGATCTGCCACCCATAAGAACGCCAACACGTATTTTTTTTGAGACTGCGGTAGACATAAAAAACCTTTAATCAGGAATAGGAAATTGTGATGCTATTTTTTCTATCAAATTTTTGAGGTATTCTGTTGGACCATTTTTAAGACATGCATCTATACCATCAACTATGTTTAAAAGAGCTTCTGGGGAGATTTTGCGTGTCGTTATTGCAGCGGTACCCAAGCGTATACCGCTTCCGGTGAACGGTTTTTCGTAATCATCTGGTATAGTGCTGCGGCTTGTGATAATTCCAATGTGTTCTAACTTTTCTTCAGCAGCTTTTCCATCAATTTTTTGTGGGCGCAGGTCAATAATAAAAAGGTGCGTATCAGTTCCCCCTGATACAATAGTATACCCGAGTTCTTTAAATCGTTGAGTCATGATCTGTGCGTTGTGCAGCACTTGTTTTTGATATTCTTTAAATTCTTGTGTAGCGGCCGAATCGAAACAAATACCTTTTGCCGCAATGACATTCATAAACGGACCGCCTTGAATACCGGGCATAACAGCCCTATCGATTTTTTGTGCGAACTCTTTTTTGCACAAAATAAAACCACCGCGAGGCCCGCGAAGAGTTTTTTGAGTTGTTCCTGTGACACAATCAGCATAACCAACAGGGTTTGGATACAAACCTGCAACAATAAGCCCAGCAACATGCGCAATGTCAGCAATAAAAATAGCGTTTGTTTGGAGTGCGATTTCTGCAAGACGTTCAAAGTTAATTTTGCGGGAATATGCGGATGCTCCGGCCATGATAATTTTGGGGCGGTATGATTGTGCGAGTCTTTCTATTTCGGCATAATCCATAAATCCAGTTGCGTAATCAACTTTGTATGTGAGCGCTTGGTACACGCTGGACGAGAAACTTGCTTTATTGCCATGAGTCAAGTGGCCACCAGAAAACATATGCATGCCAAGAATACGGCTCCCCGGTTCAGCAAATGCCATGTATGCCGCCATGTTTGCCCCTGAACCAGAGTGAGGTTGCACGTTTGCATGCATAAGATCATGTGGATCAAATAATTTTTTACAGGATTTGATGGTGCATTCTTCTATACTATCTACGATGTTGCAGCCTGCGTAATACCTTTTTTTTGGGTATCCTTCGGCATATTTATTACCCAAAAGTGACCCAAGCGCAGAGCGAACTGCCTGTGGAGCATAATTTTCTGAAGCAATAAAACTAAGCTGCAAATTCTGGCGAGACTCTTCCAGAGCTATAAGATCAGATATGGAACAAATGTGGTCATTTTTTTCATATTGCATTTTTGACTCCATTTTTTATACTGCAAAAAGGAGAAAAGCTTCTTTGACTATAACACTTTTTTTGTTTTTGTGGCAGACGCCATTCCAGGTACGAATAAGTACGAGTTACCTGGGCGATTAAACTTCGAGGATAAATAAAGAGCTTGGGCCCGCTCAGATATACTCATGTTTTATGTGAGCAAATTGCGTTATATGCAATCATGGATGTGTAAAGTTTAGTGGATTTCGCTATATTAAGGATTTTTTATGATCATTGCAGGTGATTTACGACGCGGTAGCAAATTACTCTTTAACAATGAACCATACGTGGTTGTTGATTTTCAGCTGGTTAAGCCCGGCAAAGGCGGCACATATTTGCGTACAAAAATGCGTAATTTAATTACGGGTTTGGTGCGTGAAGAAACTTTTAGAAGTGCCGAAAAACTTGAGTCGCCAGATCTTGAGAGTCGTCCTATGCAGTTTTTGTATGCTGATGATGGTGCATACAATTTCATGGACCAACAAAGTTACGAGCAAATTACTCTGGACCACGAGCATGTGGAAGATGTTGTAGGTTTTCTTAAAGAACAAGAAACGTACGATATTCTATATTTTGGTGATCGTCCTATCGCTATAACTCCACCAATGCACATGAACCTTTTGGTTACTGAAGCACTTCCTGGTGTAAAAGGTGATACGGCACAAGGTTCAGCAAGCAAGCCAGTGACCCTTGAAACAGGAATGGTGTTAAACGTGCCTCTTTTTGTTGAAGAAGGCGATATTTTACGTATCGATACACGTGATCGTAGTTATATAGAACGTGTGAATAAGAAGTAGGTTTCCACATGGACATTATATTACCTCTCATTTCCGTTTCTAGTCTTTCTATGCGCGAACAGCGAGCGGTTTTATTGTCCGCATTATATGCCCTTGATAGCCTTGATTATGATGTTTCTGCCGGCTCTGTTTTTAATGGGTTTTTTAATGATTTTGCTATTCAAACAGAATCAGCTGACGCAGTATTTAAAGAAGCTGAGTCTATTATTGTTCAACGCAATGATCTTGATGAGCAAATTAAGCCACTTTTGGATAACTGGCGTTTTGATCGTTTGAGTGTTTGTACAAAATTGATTTTGCGCATGGGCCTTTGGGAGCTCGTAAACACCCAAACAAGTCCTACGGTGATTATTAATGAGGCCGTTGAACTTGCTAAGGGTTTTGCCGAAACCGATGCGTACAAGTTTGTTAATGGCATTCTTGACGAATGGACCAAACGAAACAAAAAACAGGATGAAGAAGAACATGTTTAAGTTTTTTCCTGTTTCTGCTCACACAGACCATATTATGCCCGGTGGCACGTTTGTATGCATTAAAGGGTACAAACTCAATGGTATCGATTTCATCCCACAGGCTCTTGAGTATGGCGCACGTACAATTGTGATTGAAAAATCTCAAGAAGTGCCATCAGATATGCTTATGTTAATTAAATCAGCGCAGGCGCAGGTTGTGTATGTTGACGATGCTCGTGCCGCTCTTGCTGATTTAAGCGCTCAGGCAGCAGGATATCCGGCAAAAAAGTTGCGCATCATAGCGGTAACGGGTACCAAGGGTAAAACGACCAGTGCTTTTCTTTTGAGGCATATGCTCAAAAAAGCTGGATACTCTGTTGCTATGCTCAGTACCGTGCATAATAGTATAGCAAAATTCACTCATAAAGACACTCTCACCTGTCGATCTGGATATGCGCTTAATAATCAAATTGATACAAGTCAATATGGCGAATGCCATGTCAACGAAGAAATTTTTCCCTCAGAGCTTACTACCGCTCAACCCGATTATGTGCACCAATTTTTAAAAACATGTGTAGATAAAGGTGTTGAATGGGTTGTTTTGGAAGTTGCTGCACAGGCTTTCTCTCTCGAACGTGTTCGAGGAATTTTTTTTGATGCTGCGATATATACAAACTTTACACCTGAACATGGTGAGTTTTACCCAACGCTCAAAGAGTATGCCCAAGCTAAGGCACGTATACTGGAGCATCTGAAGCCTGATGCGCCGCTTATTTTTAACGCAGATAATCAGGCGGTTGCTCAAAGTGTTGGTTTTTATTCTTCTGCCATTGGTGTGACAAAAAATGACCTAACAAATCGCCCATATCCCGAGTCGATCATGGGCGTATACAATTTGTGGAACATTCATATGGCTGCATTGTGTCTTGCACGCGTGCTTCCGCAATATTCTGCTGAGCACTATCAACAGCTTGTTATGGACTTTGCAGGTGTTCCGGGCAGACTCGAAAAATATGTTTTAAAAAATGGAGCATGTGTCTATATCGATTATGCACATAGTTCAGCAGCGGTTGCAGCTGTTTTAAGTGCCCTACGTGAAAAGACCGATCATTTAATTGTAGTGAACGGATGTGGTGGCGATCGTGATAAAACAAAAAGACCGTTGATGGGTTGTGACTCGGCTGCGTGGGGTGATCTGGTGTTTATCACTTCGGACAATCCTCGATCGGAAGATCCTATGGCAATCATAACAGATATGCTTGCCGGAATACCCCCAGCTCATATGTATAAAGTTGTAGTAGAAGTTGATCGTGAAAAAGCAATACGCGCTGCATGCGCTCAAGCGAGTCCATCTTCCATTATTGCGCTGTTGGGCAAGGGCCCTGACGAATATGTTATAATTAAGGGTGTAAAATACCCATTCAGTGAAAAAACTATAATTGCGAACTTATAGCTTTAAAAATCGAATGCTATAAAGCAGTCTTTTAACCTAAGCTGTTTTTGGGGCATACTAAGTCGTGTAAAAAAAGATTCTTTTTGTTTTTTTAGCAAATGAACGGGAGATTTGTCCTATGATAGCAAAAATTCTCGCTCGTGTGTTTGGTACTGCAAACCAACGAGCTCTTAAGCATGCGCAATCTATCGTTGCTCATATCAATGCATATGAACCAGAAATGATGAAGCTTTCTGATCAACAAATACGTGCAAAAACGGATGAATTTCGTGCAATGCTTTCTAAGGGTAAAACGCTTGATGACATTTTGCCACAGGCGTATGCGCTTGTTCGTGAGGCGTCTCGCAGAACCATTCAGCAACGTCCTTTTGATGTACAGCTGATTGGTGCAATAGCGCTTCATGAAGGCAAAATTGCTGAAATGAAAACTGGTGAGGGTAAGAGTTTAACCGCTACGCTTGCTCTATACCTCAATGCATTAGGTGGCAAAGGAGTCCATCTAGTTACCGTCAATGATTATCTTGCACGACTTCACGCGGAACTGTTTAAGCCTATTTATGACATGCTGGGTGTATCTGTTGCGGTGCTTCAAAATGACATGTCTGATGAAGATCGCATTAAGGCTTATCAGGCCGATATTTTGTATGCAACAAATAATGAGCTTGGTTTTGACTATTTACGCGATAACATGAAATTTCGGCTCGAGGATTATGTACAAAAAGATCTTACCTACGCAATCGTTGACGAAATCGACTCGATATTAATTGATGAAGCACGAACACCGTTAATTATCTCTGGATCATCAGAAGCAAGTAGTAAATTATATGATGATGCAAACGCTGCAATATTACGTCTTAAAGATGTTGAGCATTATGAAGTTGACCACAAGGAGCGTACTGCTCATTTGACTGAAGCCGGTATTGATATTGTTGAACATGCGTTTGGTATAAAAAATTTGTATGCACCTGAAAATTTAACGTACTTACATCATGCACAAACGGCTCTCAAGGCACATGCTTTGTTCAAAAAAGATGTTGATTATGTGGTGCGTGATGGTGAAGTGCTGATTGTCGATGAATTTACTGGACGCATTCTCATGGGCCGTCGTTATAGTGATGGTTTGCATCAGGCACTTGAAGCAAAAGAACATGTACAACTCGAGGCAGAGACTCAAACGCTCGCATCTATTACCCTGCAAAATTACTTCAGGCTGTATAAAAAACTTGCGGGTATGACCGGTACCGCTGCAACAGAAGCTGAAGAGTTTTATCGTGTTTATAAATTGGACATTCTCACGATTCCGACGCATATGCCGATGATTCGTGAAGACAAATCAGATCTTATTTTTTTAACCAAAGCTGCAAAATATCGTGCTATTGCTGCTGATGTTAAAGAACGCTATAAAAAGAAACAGCCGGTACTTATTGGTACAGTTGCCATAGAAACATCAGAATACTTAAGCGCCGTGTTACGCGCGAGCGGCATTCCCCATGATGTGCTGAATGCAAAACAACATGAGCGTGAAGGCGAAATTATTGCATCGGCAGGACAGCCTGGTCGTGTGACAATTGCAACAAACATGGCAGGACGTGGAACCGATATTAAACTTACGCCTGAGTCTGTGCAAGCTGGTGGTTTATATGTGCTTGGTACTGAGCGACATGAAGCCCGACGCATCGATAATCAGCTTCGTGGACGATCAGGTCGTCAGGGCGATCCTGGTGAGTCGCGTTTTTATATTTCTCTTGAGGATGAACTGATACGCAATTTTGCAGGTGACTCGATTAAGAACACCATGCAAAATTATTTTAAGATGACCGAGGACGATATTATTGAGTCTAAATCCATCTCAAAGCGTATTGAAGCTGCTCAAGAAAAAGTTGAAAAACGGAACTCAGACATTCGTAAGCATATTCTTGAGTACGATGATGTGCTTAACCAGCAACGTACGGTTGTGTATTCGTATCGCCGATCGGTGCTTGAAGGCGCCAAGGCTATTTTTGATCTTGCTCAAGATTTTATTTCTGAGGCAATAGCTGATATAGCTGCTCAAACACTGATCTCTCGTAAAGTTGAGCCAGCAGAAAAACAGACCTTTTTTGAGCGTATTGCCGATGTTCTTAATATTAAAGTGTGCGAGCTGGAGGAACAAAAATTTCCATCAGTTACCTCTGTGGCCCTTCAAAGCGACGTATTAAACTATGTACTGATGCGTTATGTGCTCTTTATGCGATATGACTCTGAAAAATATGGTCAGCCTGTTGAGTGCAGCGATTCAACTGAATCAAAAAATGAAATAATTTCTCAAAATAACATACGCTCAGACATGCTTCAGACAGCGCAACGTTGGTTAATGCTTGAGTTTATTGATGAGGCTTGGAAACAACACATGCTTAACCTGGACCAACTTAAAGAGGGCATAGGCCTTCGTGGTTGGGGCCAAAAAAATCCGCTCATTGAGTACAAGCGAGAAGCATTTGCCATGTTTATCGATATGATGCGTAGTGTACGATATCAAATTGCTCACAGTATCTTTCGTATTGATGTGCAAAAATTTGATGAACATGCCCTTGAGATTCGTCGACGTCAAGAGCTTGAGCGTATTCGTCTTGCAAACATGAACAAAGAAAGTAGTAGCCCACGCCGCAACCCACAAAAGCGTAAAAAGTAAATAATAAGATAAGGGCGCTGCCCTTAACCCGCAAGGGTATTCACCCTTGACCCATGATCTGCGCCCCCTGCCCGCCGAAGCCTCCAGACGAAAGTAAGTATGCATCGTCTGGGCGTAAGCTCGGCGTAGGCTGGGAGCGCTTGACCTGGTGACATTAAAATAAAGCGCAAAAAGCAAATGGATCTATTTAGTTTTGTAAAAAGTCGTATATCGATTGTTGATGTGGTCAAAGAGTATACAACTCTTAAGCCTGCTGGTTCGTACTGGAAGGGCGTGTGCCCATTTCATCACGAAAAAACGCCATCGTTTACGGTGAGCCCGCATCGCGATATTTATTATTGCTTTGGGTGTCATCGTGGCGGTGATGTGATTTCGTTTATTGCTCAGGCTGAATCGTGTGGACAAAAACAAGCGGCATTGTTGTTGGCTGAGCGTTTTGGCATAGACTTGCCAGAAGAGTTTCAGGTGCAACAAAGTGATCGAGATGCAAAAAAAATTTATGTAGCATGTTATACCTTGGTGAGCACATGGGCTCATACACATGCACTGAACTCAAAGACTGTTATGGCATATCTTGTGCAACGGGGCATAGACCTACAGGCGACCAAAACATTTTGTTTGGGTTTTTTCCCTCGTGGGCAAGCTGCTTTACGAGAAATTTTGGCTTTGGCAAAGACTCAAGGAATACTTGAACAGGATTTTATCGATGCGCATATTTTTTCGCGCTCACAAAATGATGTACTGTTTTCTCATTTTGAAGATCGGATCTTGTTTCCGATTTATTCATACATAGGAGACTGTGTAGCTTTTGGTGGGCGAATATGGCGTGCTGATGATACGCGTGCAAAATATATAAATTCGCAAGAGCATGAATTTTTTGCTAAAGGATCAACGTTATATGGTTTTTCATTAGCAAAAAAACAAATACAAAAAGAACAGTGTGCGATTCTTGTAGAGGGGTACACTGATGCAATAGCGCTTTCAACGCACGGGTATTCGCATGTTGTAGCCTCTTTAGGCACCGCATGTAATGAAGGTCAACTTAAACTGCTTGCTCGATATGCACCACGAGTTATGGTTATGTACGATGGAGATAGTGCAGGTCAAAAGGCTATGCTTCGTCTTGCAAGTTTTGCTTGGGAAAGCTCCGTTGATTTATTTATTGCGCGATTACCAGGAAATGATGATCCAGCATCTTTTGTAGAACATGGAGGTGATGTGAGTGAAATTCTTATGCAGGCCTCCGATGTGTTCACGTTTTTTATTGCACAACAAAGTGGTAACAAAGGGTCTTTAAGCGAAAAGCTTGAAGCACTCAAAGAAATTATTGATGTGGTATTGTCGGTTGGCGATCCACTCAAGCAAGACCTACTTTTACAGCAAGCGGCAGAAGCATGTGGTGTTTCGCTTGAAGCTCTCAAAAAATCATTTGGGAGAAAAAAAACGCTGCAACCTATCGTGCGCGAAATAGCTGGTGAAAAAGATACTACATCGTCGACAGAACGAGAGTTTTTTACTTTTCTTTTAACCTATTCTGAATGTGTAAATTTATTAGATGAGCAGGACCGTAATTTAATTGTGGCATTTATGCCTGAGCGTCTCTCAAATATTATACGCATATATTTTGATCTTTGTGTTTATGTTGATTCTCAAGGCCTTTTACATGGTTTGCTTGAAAGGGTTAGCGAGGATGATCGAGCGTTGATAAGTAAAATGCTTATGCAAATTGATAGAAAGCCTTTACCACAGGATT
Organism: candidate division TM6 bacterium GW2011_GWE2_41_16; assembly: GCA_000996695.1. Lineage (GTDB taxonomy): Bacteria > Babelota > Babeliae > Babelales > Babelaceae > GWE2-41-16. The sequence continues at coordinate 19,685 of LCAT01000008.1, forward strand.
TTTTTGAAGAGTTTTTAAGAGCTTTTTATAAACGGCAGTGGAAAAGTTGTGTAACTAATGTCAAAATAAAATTAGAAAATTGTTCTGACGAAAAAAATAAAGAAACCGTGCTGAAAGAAATTCAGGCTCTGCGGCGTACCATGGTAGCAAAAGGTATTTTATGATAAAAAAACAGACTCCCAAAGCACCTACGAGTAAGAAGTCTCCTGCTCGTAAGAGTGAGAAACGTGTCTCGTCTCTCAAAAATAAACATGCTCGGGTACCAGCTCCAAAGCAAGAAGCTCCTAAACAAAAAATAAGTGCAAAGAAGGTGCAATCAGTAGCTTCTAAAAAGCGACCTGAACTTGTAGAAAAAAAACAGGTAACATTTAAAGCGACACCGGCACCAACAAAAATCGTAAAAAAAGTTGCGGTTAAAGCTGAGCCAGTTTCGAAAAAGGTTACACAAAAAATTTCTGCAAAAAAAGCACCAGGGAAAGAGCCAGTACAGGAAAAAGTAGAAGTAGTTACTCCTATTTCTCTAAATGTGCGCGAAGAAGTTTTTCGCCAAATTATTGAATATGGTAAAAAGACCGGTTCGATAAACTATGAGCATATGCTTGAAATGCTCGAAAAAGTGCCTGTGACCGAGCAACATATGCAAAATCTTTTGGCCTCGCTTGAGCGCGAAAATATTGATCTTATTACTGATGGTGAGCTCGATATTGATGCTGATGAGTTTGACACATTGATCAAGGAGGAGCCATCAGGTGTGGTTGCGCCTCAAGCGCCGCTTGCCCTTGAAGACGAAGATGTTGAAGAAGGTGCAGCGGAATCTGAAGAGGAAGAAGAGGAAGAAGAAGAGGAAGTCGAAGCGCCTATTAAACCACGCGAAAGCGAAGGTTCTTTTTTGGCGGACAGTGTAAAATGTTATTTGCGTGATATCGGAAAAATTCCGTTATTAAACAAAAAAACGGAAACCGTTATTGCTGAACAAATAGCTGCAGCAAAACACGATTCTATACAGTCTGTGTCGTTTTTTCCTCTGATTCATAAAGAAGTTATTGATTTGCTCGAACGTATAGAAAAAAACAGCGTACAGCTTAAAGATGTCATTCAGTTTTCTGAGTATGACGAAGAAAATCTGCCGCGCTATGAAGAAGAAAAAAAAGCGCTGATCAAAAAATTGCAGGATATAAAAACGCTTATTGATCACGAAGAAGAAATTTATCGTTCGTATCGACCAAAGCTCGACAACGAAAAACTCAAACAAAAAATGCTTGCGGATGTTCGCGAAAACAAAGAGAACATCGCCAAGGCAATTCAAGCGGTACGTTTTTCGAATAAGTACATTCGTCTTTTAGGAAAACGTGTTGAAAAAGTGCTGATAAAAATTCAAGAAAAAAATGATCAAGCGAAATTTTTAGAAAATCGCATTGTTGTGTACCAGCAGGACAATCCACAAGAATTTAAAGCAGGAGCTCAACCAAGCGAAGTTTTTGTGGAGATGGATCAATTGATTCGTAGTGCTCGCAAAGGTGTTCGTAAGCTTGAGAGCGAGCTTGGTGTTTCATTAGATCGCGCCAATGAACTTTTTTCTAAATTTAGCAGAGCTCAAAGGCTTGATAAACTTGCCAAAGATAATCTTGCACGCGCAAACTTGCGTCTTGTGGTAAACATTGCAAAAAAATATATTAACCGCGGACTCCATTTCTTGGATCTTATCCAAGAGGGTAATATCGGTTTGATGAAAGCGGTTGAGAAGTTTGAGTTTGAACGTGGGTACAAATTTTCAACGTATGCAACCTGGTGGATTCGTCAGGCAATTACGCGTGCTATAGCTGACCAATCACGCACAATTCGTGTGCCCGTGCACATGGTTGAGACGCTTAACAAAATCAACAAAGAACGTCGTCGTTTTGTGCAAAAGCATGGTCGCGAGCCATCACATGCTGAACTGGCAGAGATCATTGGTCTTGAAGAAAAAAAGATTAAAAATATTATCAAAATTTCCAAGGAACCAATCTCTTTAGAAACGCCTGTGGGTGACAGTGATGATGCGGTTATTAAGGATCTTATAGAAAACGAAAATGACATGTCCCCCTCAGAAGTTGTGGCTGGGTCAAATCTCAAAGAACGTGTTCGTGAAGTGCTCAAAACATTGACCCCGCGCGAAGAAAAAGTGCTCAAAATGCGCTTTGGTATAGACGTTGCATCTGAGCATACACTTGAAGAAGTGGGTAAAGATTTTGGTGTCACGCGTGAGCGTATTCGTCAGATTGAGGTTAAGGCGCTTAAAAAATTGCGTCATCCAACACGTCGTACGGTGCTTCAGAGTTTCTTAGAGCAAGAGTACGAGTTTAAGCCGGAAGACATTCAAGAAGACGATGATGATAACGAATAAGGTTGAGTCGGAAGAACCTATCAGTTCATACGAGGGTACTGTCGAGAGAATCGTGTACCAAAATGTTGAGAACGGATTTGCAGTTCTTCGGTTTATGCCGACAAATATGATCGGAGAAGCCCAGCTTGATCTCTTTACCGTGTGTGGAACGTTTCCTATCCTCTATGCAGGCGCACAAATCTGCATAGAGGGTAACTGGACAAAACATGCAACGTTCGGTGACCAATTTGCCGCAGTACGTTGTACCCAGCTTGTTCCTACCAGTATTATCGGTATCAAAAAATTTTTGGGATCAGGCCTGATCAAGGGCATTGGCGAAAAATACGCCGAGGCTATTGTGAACAAATTTGGCAAAATGACCCTGACCATTATCGATGAATTTCCCGATCGTCTTTTAGAGGTTTCGGGTATTGGTGAACGTCGTATCACGAGTATCAAAGAGTCTTGGGGTGAGCAAAAAGAGATTGCCGCAATCATGGTTTTTTTGCAGGGCAAGGACATTTCGCCCCTTTTAGCTACAAAAATTTATAAACAGTATGCGGCAAGCACGATTGAGATGATCACTCAGAACCCTTATCGTCTTGCAGAAGATATTTGGGGTATTGGTTTTAAAACCGCTGATGCGATCGCTCTTCGTTTGGGGTTTACGTTACATGATGCGCGACGCATTCGTGCGGGTGTTTTGTATGTGCTTAGAGAAATAACAGTTCAAGGGCATTTGTATTATGCTAAGGATCAGCTCTACGACCTTTGTTATAAAACATTAGGGATTGAGTCTGATCAAAGTGTTCTTGTTGAGTCTGGAATATCAGGCTTATGTGCAGATGGTCTTGTAGCAAAATATCTACATCAAGAAATCGAACTTATTGGTCTTGCTAAACATTTTGCTCTTGAACAAGCGTGCGCTCGTATGATTCAGTTAATAGCTTTCAGTGAGCCTGTAAAAAAAATATCATCATCACATATTCGTTCTTATCTTGCCGATGAGCATATTTTACAAGTGCAGTTGAGTGAACAGCAAAAAGAGGGAGTTTTTCAAGCGCTTACTTCAAAAGTTTCAATTATTACTGGTGGCCCGGGTACGGGTAAAACGACGCTCCTCAAATCGCTTATTTCTATTTTAGAGCTTGAGGGCATTTCGTATAGACTAGCTGCACCAACCGGACGCGCCGCTCAGCGCATGAGCGAGAGTACTACCAAGCCAGCTTTGACAATTCATCGATTGCTCGAGTTTGACGTTCGAACTATGGGATTTGCTCGAAATGCAAGCAACCAACTCAAAAGTTCTTTTGTTATCATTGATGAAGCATCAATGCTTGATATTTTTCTTGCACATAGCTTGTTAAGCGCAACGCATGAGCAAAGTCATATAGTGTTTATTGGAGATATTGATCAACTGCCATCCGTTGGGGCAGGGAGCTTTTTACTTGATTGTATTAAAAGTCAGCAAATACCTTGTGTGCGGTTGCGTGAAATTTTTAGGCAGGCTCAGGGTAGCTTAATTGTGCTCAACGCCCATCGAATAAATGCGGGTGAAATGCCGCTTACTTCGTCTGAGCCGGGCAAAGAGTTTATTTATATTCCAGATCGCGATCCTGAGCATCTTACGAGCCATATACGTAACACGCTTTTTAAAACAGTACATGCATACGGGCTTATGCCTACTGATGTGCAGGTGCTTGTGCCCATGAACCGTGGCGTTGTGGGGACTATTGCTTTAAATAAAGTATTACAGGACATGCTTAATCCTTCTGCGCGTGCAAGTATTGCTCTTGCAGGTTATACGCTACGCGAGGGCGACAAGGTTATGCAAATACGTAACAACTACACAAAAGATGTGTTTAACGGTGATATCGGTATTGTGCATGCGGTGGATCAAGAATCACGGTTAGTAGAAGTTTTTTTTGATGATCGATCGGTGAGCTATGAGGCCGATGAGCTTTCGGAAATTGTTTTGGCATACGCAACCACTATTCATAAGGGCCAAGGCTCAGAATATCCTGCAGTAATAGTACCTTTGTTTATGCAGCATTATATGTTGCTGCAACGTAATTTGTTATATACCGCTCTTACCCGTGCAAAAAAATTATGTATTCTCATTGGCGAACCGAAGGCGATAGCCATCGCCACAAAAAATAATAAAAGTACCCAGCGATTGACATTACTTCAGTCATATCTCAAACAACGTTTTTAAGCAGAGTTTATATGAAAAAAGAATATATCATTGGTCTTATATGTGGTGCCTGTTTTTGTGCAGGATTGCTGTGGTATGCATGGCACCATGACATTGTACTGATTATGCCACGAAAAACATCCGTGTTTGAGGTTGCTCAGTCTGAGCAATCATCCAAACAGTCGGTACGCGTATACCATTGGCAAGAAAAGGCTATGGCTCAAGAAACGATTAATTGTATCTGGCCTCATGACTTTGATGGTCAGGTTTCATACCTTACTCAAGCATGGCTTGATGTCGCTCAAGGGGATACCAAAAAGCCTGTTACAGTTGAACGAGCTGTTTCTGCTCAAGCGCATAACGAACTATTTATATCGTTTGATCGCGTACCATGGGATAAAGATTGGTCGGTCGAACGAAAAATACAGATTATTGAGTCATACCTTAGAATTCTTCGCGAAAATGTTTCAAATACCATGACAGTACGCTTTTTGGTGCATAATGAACCGATGCAAGATGCGCACATTGATCTAAGTCGCGGGTTACCTGCAACAGGATTTTCGGGTGAATATTCAGCGCATGCTCAATCATGTATTACTCGTCAAAATGGCAAACAAGGGTATACCATTGTTCTTGATCCATCAGGCGATGGCGCAACCACTGGCCGAGTGGTTGATGAGGTGTTTGAGCGCGGGCTCTCTTTGCAGTTTGCTCAGGCTTTAAAAGCAGAAATTGAAAAAATGCGATCAGACGTGCATGTAGTGCTCTCACGTTTTCCGGGTGAAAAAGTTGACCCTTTGCAAAGCGTTTCTTTTGCGAATCGTTTGCAAGCTGATCTTTTTGTTGGGATAGGTTTTTATGAGCAACAGCACCCATCAGTGCGTATGCATACCTATTTTTATCTTTATAACCCGCAGATGGATTTTTTGCGCAAACAGCCTACAGGTCCTGATTTTATACCTTCTCAGGATGCGTATTTAGTAAGTCTGTCTTTGAGCGCATGCTGCGCTCGTAGTCTTGTTGATGGGCTTAAAACTCAGCCTCAAGCGGCAAGCTCTATGATAGATAAAAGCAAGGGAGTTCCGCTTATATCTCTTGTCGGTGCAACGATGCCAAGCCTGTATTTTGAGTTTGGTATACATAACAAAACTGACTGGAACTTTGTGCTTCAGCCCGTTGCAAAAAGTCTGATTGAATTGTTTGCGTAGTTTGCAATTCATGCTTGGCTATGCACTCTAAGGGTTTTTCCCTTAGTTATCCTTGGTCCTTTAAAACAAATTTTTAAAAATAAAAACAACAGTGAAGCCTAAAAGTTTCACTGTTGTTTTTGCTAGATATCAATTTGTGTCCGATAATTTTTTTCGAATATTGTGAAAGCGGTTTTGTAACTCTTCAAAAGATTGTTCTTGTGCTGTCGGTTTTGATGGATAGTTTGATTTTGGTAGGTCCTTGAGCTGTTCTTTAAGTGTTTTGAGAAACTCATCGTCTGAATTTTTCTTTTGTTGGGCTTGTTGATCGCGATATTGCTGTTCTAGTTTTTTTAAAAGTTTGGTTTCTTGTGCTATTTTTTCTTGGGTTAATTTTTCTTGCTTGCCGATGTCTTTTTGTAATTCTGCTATTTCTTCAAGTGCTTCTGGATATTGTTTTTTGAGTTGTGTTAATACATGACGGAGCTCCCATAATAGGTCGCGTTCTCGTATTCTATCTAATTTTATTTGGTTGATTTGTTCTAATAGCGGGTTTGCAGGTTTTTGCTGTGGTGCTTGTTCTATTTCTTCAAAAGAACGTATTTTGTTCAGTCGAGCTTCAAGTTGATCCGCTAAAGAGGCCTCTTGACCTGCTTTTTTATTGTGCTGAATGTCTACATGATTATGTGGCTTTTTGGTTTTTACCCCAAGATGTTTTAAATCAGCATTAAATTGGGTAAGTATCTTTTGGGCTTTTTGAGCGTATAGATAGTGTCTGAAACTAAGGGCTAGTAGGGCGAAAAGTAATAGTTTTATAGAAAAGCTTTTATTCATTTTTGTATCCTTTTTTATTTTTACGATGAGCCGTGTGATTATGTTGTTGTTACTTTTTTGATTTTGACTTGTGTTGGATACAAAAAACAAGATGTTGGTTGGGTATGAAGCAAAAAAATAAGCCGGAGCTTTTTGAGGCTCCGGCCATTGAATGTTCTTTATTACCTAAAAACCATAAATCTTTTTGAGCGCATCATAGGCTATTCCTAGATCTTGAAATTCCTGTGTAGCGGCTTTTCTATTATCAGGATGTTTATCAGGATGTTTTTGTATTGCTAATTTTCGGTATAATCGTTTTATCAATGTGGCAATATCTGTATTACTTTTCCCTGCAATGTCAGCTGGAGTTAAACCAAGGGTTATCAGGTGTGGTGTTGGATTTTGAGTTGTACCAATCGTTGGATCAGTCGGCGTTTGTTGCTGACTTACTCCAATCTTTCTATCAATGGCCGGTATGATTGTTCCATTGAGATATATTTTTGCCTGATCAATGTAATATTGAGGCCATGTTTTAGGCATAAATGTTGGTAGTTGATTGAGCATGCTTTCCATGGCTGTTATGTCTGTTATAAGATCTTCTTTGAGTGGTGTTAATTGTTCTATTGGCACAACGGATCCACTTGCCAAAATGTCTCCGTTCCAATTTGCTGTATACACACGCAAATCATTCTCTGTTTTTGAAAAATATTCTAAAAAAATTCTATTGGCTTGTTCTTGTAAAATTGGGTCCAGTGTAAAATCTAAGCTTTTTATTTTGGTAAGAATTTTTGTCCAATCGAAGTTATTTTTTGCTTTTAAGGCTTCTGATTGTATGTCAGAAATTTGTTGAGCTAATGTTTTGATCGTTGGAGGGAAAAGAGTAGTTGGCGTTGTTGCAGGTGTTTGTATTTGGATGATACGATCTTCAATGTTTTTGATTGTTTTTTTGATTGTTTCTAATCGTGTTTGATCAGAGGTTGTGGCGAATATTTTTGACCAAGCTGTTTGTAGCTTTTTGAGAAGAGCCATAGTGCCCTCGAGCTCAGGACGAGTTTTGGTATGAAGGTTATTTGTTGTTTCTCGTGTGATTTTATGGACGTATAGAGAAAATCTGGTATGGGATAGCTGGATATCTAGAATTAATAGTCTTGTCGCGTTTATTTTTGCTTCAATAACGGTTTTGTTTTGAGGACTTAAAAAACGCTCATTTTTTTGTACGGTATTTTCCAGTGACGCTAATGCTTGAGTAAGGTTTTTGAGAAATGTTTCGTCCAAGGAAACTACGAAAGTTGAAGTCCCAAAAATAATAGTTTGTGTTAGCACTGTTCTCGTGAGATTGTTTAGTGTTGTATAATCTATTGCGACAGTACGAAGAGCGTTCATTTTTTCAATTCGAGCCTGATCAATTGAGGTAAAAAATTCAGGATGCTGTAAAACATCATCAAAATCATCATATGGCTCATACTTCAAAATATCGGCATCAATTTCTTTTTCGCCGCTTTCGAGAGCTTTTGATAATCTCTCGAGAACAAATTTTTTGAGATATTTAAATCTTTCGTCTTGATGAGGCTTTTTTGATTCATCAAATATGTATGCTCGATCTTCTTTGGTGGTATCGAGGTATTTAAGTTCGGTGGTATCGAGGTGGTTAGGATTTTCTGCTTCAAAATTAGTTGCGAGCGCAGCAAAAAATGTATCTAAAAGTTTTTGGCAAGAAATATCTTGTGGGACGTCTTGTGTTTCAGCTGCCATAAGAGCAGATGCTTTTTGGTACAGATCAAAAGGGATGGTGTACGGTGTTTGAATGGTTATGGTTCTGTTGTATCCATAACCTTTATCAACAAAATTGGTCCACGGTGAGTGCTTTTTTAAATCTAGTAGTGTGTATTCAAAATTTGCATCATTTGGCAGTTTATTTTTCTTGAATCTACTGGTTATTTCAGCAATGATCGCTTTCTTTTTTAATTCTGAATTTTTCGAATCCCAATAACTTTTAAACAGGTCTGCAGGAGGTGTAGTTGTCAATTTATCCTGTTGTATTTTGAACTCTGCAAGTGCCGTCTGTTGTGCCGTTGTTAGAGGTTCATGTATCTGTATAGGGTGTACTGGGGGAACATACTCCATGTGTGCATAGAGAGATACAAGGTTTTGATTGAAAATTTTGAGAGCACGCTGGGCATCAATGGTGTGCATCTTTGAACCGATGGGGCAAAATACTATAAATACTATGATGAGCAAACTTTTTTGATTCATATCAGATCCTTTTTTTGTATGTACCGTGAACGATGCAACCATAGCATAATCAAATGCAATGCGTGAAGAGTCTATGGTGTCATACACATTGGGAACAAAATGATGAGGGTATATAAAAATAAAATATGTGTTTGTGGATTGTGTATGAAATGATGCAAAAAAGAAGCCGGAGCTTTTGGGGCTCCGGCGTGTAGTGTGTGACGTTTTATAATGACCCCCAAAAACAAGACACATAAGAATTGAAAAGTGTTAGTTTGTAATGAGCAAGAAATTGAAGCTCATTAATTGGGGAATTATATGTCAAG
>LCAT01000009.1 GCA_000996695.1 candidate division TM6 bacterium GW2011_GWE2_41_16
CAAAAGACTATCTTCCGGGAGCTCGCATACGATGCGGATCCATTAAGTATGCTACGCAAATGTTGCTAAAGTCCGCTTCTTTATATGCGTAAGCCCTGGGGCGCATAGATGATAATTGCGCAATTATCATCTTTTTGGCACACTGAGAAAGCATCTGTTCATTCCTAGCATAAAAAAAGCAAAAAACTTCTCTTACTCATACGTTGTGAGGCTTTCAATGACAAAGATCGATTTAGCTTTAATTCAACAACTTCGTGAATGCTCTGGCGCTGGCATGATGGACTGTAAAAATGCCCTGATTGAAACAAACGGCGATACAGAAAAAGCTATGGTAATTCTTCGTAAAAAAGGCGCTTCCATTGCTGAAAAACGCGCTGGTAATGCAACCCACGAAGGCATCGTTCACGCCTACATTCACCCAGGCGCAAAACTTGGTGTGCTTCTTGAGATCAACTGCGAAACCGATTTTGTCGCACGCACTGATGATATGAAAAAATTTGCACAAGACGTGTGCATGCATATCGCCGCGCTCAACCCAAAATTTGTTGGTCCAGAACAAGTTGATGCAGCGTTCATGGAAAAAGAAAGAAAATTCTTCACCGAACAACTCAAAGAACAAAAAAAGCCTGAAAACATGATTGAAAAAATCGTTGAAGGCAAAATGGATAAGCTGTTCCAAGATGTATGCCTGCTCAAACAAAAATACGTTAAAGATGACTCTTTAACCGTAGAACAATATCTCCAAGGACTTATCGCTAAGCTTGGTGAAAAAATTAAGATCAATCGTTTCGTACGTTTTGAGATTTAACTTCTAACTAGCGAAACCCACCCGCCTACGCCGTGGCTTCGGCGGGCAGGCTAAGCTTTGTACATTCATGATCGTAAATAATGCGATTTGTGAGTATAAAACATGAGTATATTTGAGCGGGCCCAAATGGCGTCTGCCATAACAATAAAGGCGTTGAATCATGGCAATCTTAGTTCTCACTGAGGGTATGAACCCTAAACAATTTGAACAAACAATTGAAGCTCTTATGGTTCCTTCTGTTGATCACTTTGAAAAAGAACTTGCAAAAATACGCACCGGCAGAGCGCATCCGAGCATGGTTGAAGGGCTTAAAGTTGAGTGCTATGGTACCGCTTTAACTCTCAAAGAAATTGCCACGATTACTGCGCCAGAAGCCCAGCTTATCGTGATACAGCCATGGGACCAAAGCAATATCAATGCCATCGAAAAAGCACTTTCGCTTTCTGATCTTTCGGTTTCACCCGTTAACGATGGCTCTCTTATTCGCATACAAATACAACCAATGAGCTCTTCACGCAGACAGGAGCTTATTAAGCTTTTGGGCAAAAAGGTTGAAGAAACAAAGGTTGCGGTGCGAAAAGTACGTCAAGATATTAACACTATCATCAAAGACAGCGAAAAAGCTCGCAAAATATCTGAAGACACGGCAAAACGGCTTCAAGACGCTTTACAAAAAATGACTGATAAATTTGTTGCAAAAATAGATACTATAAACACGAAAAAAGAAAACGAAATAGCGCAGTTATAGCTTCGCTATTTAACCCGCGTCAACGTATCGTGCAAAAATGTTAAATTAACGCCATATTTTCGAATGTATGTGATCTAACCTTAATGAGAATCGCTATATAATTATGGATACCTGGATAGAAATTTCGCAGCCTAACCTTGAGCATAATGCACATCTGGTACACAATCTCAGCGGAAAACCGATTGCAGCCGTTATAAAAAGTAACGCATACGGGCACGGAAAATTACAAGTCGCTGGAATCCTCCAGCGACTCCCCTTTATTGAAGCTTTTTGCACGTTCGGACTTAAAGAAAGTCTTGAGCTTAAAGAACAGACACATACACCTAAAAGAATAATTGCCCTTGGCTATGGTGATTTTGAACTGATAAAAGATGCCCTTGAGCATTCCATTGAATGCGTTGTACATGATATGCATTCACTCAATGTAATTATCAATTGTTGCAAACAATACAATCTTACTGCACGCATTCATGTGAAGTTCGACACAGGCCTTGGCCGTTTGGGTTTTTTCCCTCATGAGCTTGAACAGGTCATGAATATTATTGTGCAACATCCCTACCTCATCATTGCAGGCTGTGTTACCCACATGTCTCATACACTCGATGAAGATCTTGGCCTTTCAAGTAAACAATTGGTACTTTTTGATGAGCTCAAAAACCGCATGACACAATTGTGCGCTCATCACCATATCGCCTGTCCAGCATTTTGTCCGATTGCATCGGGAAGCGTTCATCATGCTCAAGAGCGATCGGACTCAATGATTCGCACGGGAACATTGCTTTACGGTTTTACAAGAACACCACACCTAAAGACCATACTTGAACAACAACAGTGTTTTTTTAAACCAGTAATGCAACTTAAAGCAACAATTATGAGCATTAAAGAAGTTCCAGCAGGAACCCCTATCGGGTATGGTGCAACAGAGTACACCTCGCGCCCTACACGCATTGCTCTTGTTCCTGCAGGACATCGCGAAAACTATCCAGCAGCTTTGTCTACACATAAAACGTATGCCACTGTTGGCATAAAACGAGCACCACTTATTGGCTCAATCAGTATGAACATAAGTGCTTTTGATGTTACAGATATACCTGAAGCACAAATCGGTAGCACCATAACACTTTTTGGTTCCGAAAATCATGATTTTACTATCGCACAAGCAACAAGCTTTTTGCATTGCAAACCCATAGAACTTACTACCGCAATGCCTGAAAGTATCAAGCGCATAGTATGCCCATAATTCGAAAGATTTTATTGCATGTATATTCTCGAAGGAAACATCGGTTCCGGTAAGACTACTTTTCTCACTATGCTACAGCAACATGCACCTGAAATTGCAGTTTCCCTTGAGCCACTAACCAACTGGCAAAAAGAATCGTATGGACAGTCTCTGTTGGGTTCTTTTTATCAAGACCCATGTCGGTGGGCTTACAGCATGGAAACGTTTGCCATGCAAAATCGAGTATTGCAGCACCTGCATGATCAACAACAAAAAGAACCTCTCATCGTTGAGCGATCGATATATTCGGGGCACTATTGCTTTGCAACCAATGGCTACGCTCAGGGGTTTCTATCGCAGCTCGAGTGGACCGTATATTCTGCCATGTTTAAATTGCTTGTACCTGGACACTGCTACCCACCTCGAGGATTTATTTATCTGCGAGTTAATCCTCACATAAGTTTTGACCGTATTAAAAAAAGAAGCCGCTCAGAAGAAAGCGCTATCCCTTTTGATTACATACAAAGTATCCATGCAATGCATGAACAGTTTCTTATAAAAAAAACGCATATTTCAAACGAACTGCTCAATGTTCCCGTTCTTATTCTGGATTGCAATGAAGATTTTGAATCTGATCCGAGCGTTATGGCGAAGCACCTCAGAAAGCTCTATGCCTTTATTGAGTACACCAAGCAATGAGTAACACTATTTTTCTTGAAAACGTCTCAAAAACGTTCGCAAATCATCATGAAAAAAACATGCTTTTTGAGAACGTTTCTTTTTCTTTTTCACAAAAACATACGTATGCGATTATGGGTATTTCAGGATCGGGTAAATCAACATTACTCTCAATCATTACCGGCCTTGAGTCGCCTACAAGTGGCACCGTTATTTTTAACGATATAGATCTATATAGACTTACGCCTGCTCAAAAATTATTTCACCTGTCTCAATACTATGGAATCGTTTTTCAGCAGCCACGAATTATGTATGAGTGCACTGTCATAGAAAATGTATTATTAAAAAAAATGGCTCACTCAAAAATAACACGCGAAGATGAAGCTCATGCCATGGAACTTCTTGAACTGCTCAATCTCGCTGATAAAAAGGATAAACAACCTTTTGTCCTATCAGGCGGCGAGCAGCAACGAGTATCTCTTGCCAGGGCGCTCTATGGAAAACCAGCTTTTTTAATAGCTGATGAACCAACGGCTCATGTGGATGTATACACTAAAGACCTCATGCTTAATCTTTTGGAAAAAGCTCATAAAGAATGGAACATGGGAATAATCCTTTCAACTCACGATAGTTCTGTCGCTCAAAAAATGGACTTCACCTACAGCATTTGCTGTTTTGACTTGCATCAATGTGATTACTAAACGCGTCTCTAGATCGATATGTATATGTACATTATTTAGTAACTTTTGCTATACCTTTTGCGGAGAAACAATGTCTGCCCGTCTTAAAAAAACAGCTGTCATATCTAAAACGATCCAAGTTGGCGCAACAACGCTTATTAGCCGATTTTTAGGGCTTTTTCGTACTATTCTTATGGCACGTTTTTTGGGCGCAAGCGTCGTCGCGGACGTATTTAGCATGGTATACCTTGTGCCTAATTCTTTACGTAAGATTTTTGCGGAGGGCTCTTTAAATGCCGCTTTTGTGCCTACGTTCATCCAAACATACAAAAAAGAAGGCTTAGAGGCCGCTAATAGCTTTATGAGTACGACCATATTGGTCATTCAGGGGTTTTTACTCATACTCTGTGGCATAATCTTTATAAAAGCTGAAACCGTTTTGCGCATTATCTCGCCAGGTTGGTTTATTGATCCCACAACGATCATGATGCATATTCCGTTGGGCGTATATCTGCTCAGAATTGTGGTTGGACTGATCATCATGTTTTCGACCTGCGCTCTTTTGGCTGGTGCGCTGCACAGCGTAAGTCATTTTACTGTTCCTGCTTTAAGCTCTGTTATTTTAAACGTGCTTTTTATCACACAAGTTTTTATATGCATGCATTTCAACCTTTCTGTGGTATATCTCTCATACGCATTGGTATTTAATGGATTTGTCATCGTACTGATGCATGTTATTACGTATAAATTAAAAGGTTTTTCTCTCGCCTTGCCTACGTCTCAATCATGGAAAGACTTGGGGCGCATGCTCATGCGCTTTTTAGAATGTTCGGTAAGTGGTGGTGCTCTGATTATAAATTCTTTTATAGACTCAAGCTTTGCATCATATTTGCAAGTAGGCTCAGTGGTTATCATGAGCTATGCAAACAATTTTATGTCCATACCTATCAGCGTTTTTGCAACAGCCTTTTCGACTATTCTTTTACCTCAATGCTCGCATATGGCTCTTAATGCCCGCAAGCGCATGAGTTTTTATATGCTCGAAGCTGCAAAACTTGTTGCATGGCTCACCATACCAACTATTTTGTTTATCAGTTTTTTTTCAAAAGAAATTTTTGAAACAACACTGCAATCAAAAAACTTTACCGCAGCACACGTGGCTCTTGCAGCGCCATTACTCTCGGCTTTTACTGCAGGCTTATTCTTTTTGTCTATGAACAAAATTGTTCTACAGATGTTTTATGCCTGCCGCTGCACACGATTACCGGCATTGATCTGCCTAAGTGGTACGGCTATCAATTTTATACTCAACATTTTCTTTTTGAGGCCTTTTGGTAGCGTTGGTCTTGCCGTAGCAACAACAATTGCAGCAGGCTTTCAGTTGGTCTTTTACTGCATAGCATTGCGCAAAAAACTTAACTTTAATTTGTATTTGCCTCAATTTGGTAAATTTTTAACACGCTATCTATTTCAACTAACCTGCTTCTTTGGACCTATGATGATAAGTTTTTTCATTCTTAATAAATACGCATACGCGTACTTACCGCTCAAAACATATTGTCTACTGTTCCATTCTTTGCTGCTCTGGTTCTGGGTAGCACCGACGGTACTTCTTGGCATGTTTGTGGTATATCTGACGCGCAGGCGTTTCGGTATACGCATGTACTTTTTGGGGCACTCTAAGAAAAAGCGCTGCATTCCATCAACCACCTGTCCTACTGAATAGCATTCTAAAAATTTTTGTATCAAAATTAAAGGCTCGTGTTTTATACGAGCCTTTAATTTTGTATATTTTTGTCATGGGTCAAGGGCCCATAGTCTTTAACGTTAAAGACTATGCCCTTGCGGGTCAAAGCCTTCGTAAATACTACGGCCCAAACGGTACGTACTTACTTCCGTTATGGAGGACGGAGCCCTTATCTTAATTTTACCCTACCAGCCTCCGCCTCCGCCACCACCGCCGCCGCCGCCAGAGAACCCACCACCGGAAGAGAACCCCGATTTAGATCCTGGTGCACTCTGCGAGCTTGGCACTGAAGAGGCTGCGTTAAGCGTTGATGAGAACGACGAGGCAAACACTGCTGGCGCGAACATATCAAACCCTGTACCCACGTACCACATAGGCTGATAGGCATGCCCATGCATACGCTCAAAATCTTTAAATATTGGCTCAAACTGTTTAGACCATGCCTTTTCTACCCCGAGCGCTATCGCGTAGGGCAAATATGTCTCATAGGTTTGTGGTGTACGATCAGGTGGCGTGCCGATAAGTGCAAGCCGCTCGGTCTCAGTTGTCGCCAAAAACATTTTAAAACCTTCTATTTGGTCGGCATACTTTCGACCTTTAGCGCTATAACTACGCGCAAAACCAACAAAAGAAGCGATAACAAAAAGATATAGCACGAGACTGACATAAAACCAGCTATGCGAAAAAAGAATCGGATCATTTATAAATGCGAGAATGTGTACTGCAGCGATAAAACCGCCAAGCACAAAAATCTGTGACTCATGATACTCAAAAAAAGATTTATACGTACGCCCATACCACGAGCTTGCGCTCGACATAGCACGTTGTACGTCTTGATTATAGCTTTTGTGCACCTCTATTGATGACAAACGCGCAAAAAGATTTTTTATGATAATACGATAACTTTCAAAAAAGTACTCTTCAGGAGCGTCTTCTCGCAAAGCTATTTTATAAAATGACGAAAACATTTGAGTAACACGTTCAATGGTAATTGTACCCGCCACCGCAAGCCCTACAATATCCGCTGCAAAAACCTTTGCAGAGTACGTGTGATTGAGTATGTATGCACATGCACCCGGTGAAAAACCCGATGGTGGTTCAAACAGCGGAATTATAACACCCTTCGGATGCTGCGCACGAATTTTGATTCCCGCAAAAATCACAAACAACAATGCGAACAATAAACAGATAATCAAAAGGGATAGAGCACTGTTGTCCGATACAAAAAACTGTATTTTTTGCCACAACGTTGGCGCATTAACCACACCTTTTGGTATCGACATAAGAATGGTAAAACCTTCAAAAACACCCAGAGGACTTGTTGTTTGAGCGCAGATCTTACCGCTTATTTCTTTTATTACAATACCAGACTCATCAGCTGATCCATACGGCCCGCTAAATCCCTTAATACGCATTTGATCAAGAGAAACTTTTTTTGGCAACTCAACGCACGCTTCTGCATGCAAAATCGGCAACATCCAACCAAGACCGGTTACATTGAAATAGAGCTCATCGTAACCGGAAAAAAAACCAAGCTGACGGGTAGTTTTATATGCAATAACATATTCGTGTTCATCATGACTAAGCTCTCGATCGGATGATCCGATCATAATGGCAACACCATTTGCGCGAGGCTCAATGCGATAGGGTTCTTTAAAGCCATCCCTCTTTACCGAGTACAAATCAAACCCTACCCGCGATATAAACCCAAAACCAAAAGGATGTGGATAGGTTGTAGGGAACTCTCGAAAAATGCCTCGACGAATATATTTGCCTTCAGCAACAACTTTTATCGTCTCTGTAACATCAAGCGTTCCATCGCGCTCAACACGAATATTACTTTTAAAATCAGTAATAACCTCGAAGGCCTGCGCAGAAAAACACGTCAGAGCAATAGACACAAGAAATATATGTATACGGTTCATACAGCACAACCCACTAAAATGAATACACCAAAAAACATTTTCCTCACATGCTAATCGTGCAAACGGTTATCATGCTCGTGCGTGCCCAGGTGGCGGCGGCCACCTCCAAAGAATACAGTCGTTAAAATTGTACTTTTGGAGCGTTACGTTCTGCTTCGCTCGAAAGCTCAAAATACGGTTCAGAAGTGAAGCCTGCCATTGAAGCAATAAGCGAACGTGGGAACACTCTGATCGAAACATTATACTGACGCACCGTTCCATTGTAGTATCGACGAGCTAAATTAAGATCTTGTTCAATTGCCGAGAGCTCTTTTTGTAACGAAAGAAAATTTTCGTTCGCTTTAAGCTCAGGATAACTCTCAACCACTGCAAACAATGTTTTAAGCGTTTGGGTTAATCCTGCTTCGGCTTGTGCACGTTCTTCAATAGAATGCGAACCTGACGCCATCGAACGGTATTTTGCAATATTTTGGAACAGATCTTTTTCGTGAACGCTATAGCCTTTAACGGTTTCGACCAAGTTTGGAATAAGATCAAAACGACGCTTAAGTTGCACGTCAACACCACTCCAGCCTTCTTTGACCAACGCATGCGAGTGCACCATTAAGTTATATGCAGCAATCGCCCAAATAGCGATAAAAACTACTGCTGTCAAAATAATAAGCGCAATCATACTGCCAGACATAACAAACCCTTTCTTTCTAAATACGCAGGTATACACAAAAATCATATTGAGTATACCACACAAGAACCACACAAAATATGCATATGTTTTTTACATATGCATATTTTTGCTTTTATAGCTCATTTTAAGAATTTTTTATTTTTTTTGTTGACTACGTACAATTTTAAATGCTTCAACAACATCCGCACGTTCAATATTTTTTTTATTTTTGCGTTGAGCGCATACAATGGATTGGTTCACTATGGTAATTATATCAGCCGGCGTACATGTACTTGAACAATATCGAACGAGATATGAAATGTCTCGATCAGATAAATTATGATTCACATTTTTGAAGTAAAATTTAATAAGATCAGCACATTCTGATTTTGTAGGCAATTCAAGTTTCATCCGACATGATAAATGACAAAGCAATTCTCTATCAATAGCATCAAAACCGGCATCATTGGTTGCACCAATAAATATAATGTTGCTGTTATCGTGATAGCTCCCATCAAGCTGTGCAAACAACGAATTATATCCATTGCCACGAGAAAGTAATTGTTCATCAGATGTACCAGCAAAACTTTTACCTATAAAATCTATTCCATCAACAAAAACCACTGCCTGTTTACCTGTACGCTTGCTATAGGCACGAGCTTTGTTAAACAAAATAGCAATTTCACGTCCAACACTGTCCACGCGTTTTTTCTGCAAATCTATGTTTGATATTTCCTGCAAATCTATATTTGATATCGAAAAAAATGCAGCGTTAAACTCATGAGCAATATACCGTGCACATGTTTTTTTGCCGCTACCAGCTTTACCGGTAAGCAAAATTGTTGCATGCCTAGAACGATCATATTTACGGGCAACTATTGTATTATTACTTTTTATATACTCAATGTTTTCTTTAATGTTTTTTGGAACATACGCTAATTCATCTTTTGATAAACTTTTTTGAGATATAAAAGCTATTTTGTCTTGAGCTAATACTTGTTTACCAGAGACCAACAGCAGTAAAAAGAGTATGCGTTTGTTTTTTATGTACATAAAAATTCCAGCCTTTTAAAATCAATTTTTATTTTTATGAAAATAGGGGCCCAAAGAGCCCCTATTTTTTTATAACAAGATATCTTGATCGATCAAATTTCGTTAAATTTTGATGCCAAGAATTCGTGCTGCAATTGACACAAGCCAACCGTATCTTCTTGTCGTAAGGGTTGTGACTCTATCTTGTTTTTCCCACTTCTTGAGCGTTTCTTCGTCAACAAATGTATCGAAAATATCGCTCTTACGTTGACTACGAACAATTTTCAGTGCTTCAACAACGTCTGCACGCTCAACAATTTTTTTACCCTTACGGTACGCACAGAACATAGATCTATCTGCAACATTTATCGCTTCAGCAGGTGTCATTTGCGAAGACGCTAGTCCTGATAAGAACCTAATATCACGATCAGACAAATTGTGATTTACATTTTTAAAGTAAAACTTAAGAAGATCTGCACGCTCAGCCCGTGTTGGCAATTGAAGTTTTATTTGTGTTGGCAAACGACGACGAAGTTCTGCATCAATTGCATCTTCACCATCATGGTTCGTTGCACCAATAAAAATAATATTGGTATTGTCGCGGCCACCATCAAGCTGCGCAAGTAATGCATTATATCCATCACCATGAGCTTGCAAACCTTGTTCAGGCGCGCCCGCAAAGCTTTTACCTATCGAGTGTATTTCATCAACAAAGACCACAACCGGTCTACCAGTACTTCTGGCATGATCACGAGCCTTATTAAATAATAAGCCTATTTTACGTGCAGTTTCACCCACATACTTATCCTGTAACTCTGCACCAGATATAGAAAAGAATGCAGCGTTAAACTCATGCGCAATATACCGAGCATAGACGGTTTTACCGCCACCAGATTTACCGGTAAGAAAAATACCTGCTTTAAGGTGTCCAAATGCATCTTTTTTGCTGGTATGCTTTTCCAGAGCTTCTTTGCCTTTTATATACTTGATGTTGTCGGTAACATCCTGTGGAATATAGGCTAAATCATCTTTTGATAAACCTTTTTGAGGCTTAAACATGGTGCCCTTATCGAAACCAGTTTTTATTTTATCAGCCAATATTTGAGTTGCTGCTTGTGTAACGGCTGCAACACCGATGCCGTATGCGGTATTAACCGTCCAATTGATCGCAGAGTCAACTGCCGCTACTGCATCATTGCCTTTTCCCTGGGCGCCTTGCATTGCCTCAATTTTTCGTCGTTGCAACTCTTCTTTTTGACGCTCAAGATTTCTGCGTATGAGCTGTTCAATTTCTTGGTCATTCATCTGAGGCTGATCATCTTTTTTTGCATCAGCAAGATCACTTTTTTCGCCCTCAATAGGTTTGTCTGCAATTTCTGTAGAAGTTTGTTGTTCGTGATTTTCAGAAACTTTTACCGGACCTTCTCGCTCCAAAAGGCCTTGATTTTGCATTGATTCTGTTGTCGTTTCATTTTTTTTGGGATCATAAGCCCATATTGGTCCACACAGCACAAACGCTAGTAAAAAAACTAAAAGTGTATGTTTCATAAAAATAGAAACCTCATATTGTTATAAATTGATTACTTTTTTCACGATAAAAAAACGAGCACGCTGACAACAATTTTATGTTACCAACGCGCTTCATATAACTTTTTTGCGTACCCGCTATAAAATGGAGGAGAGAGGGGGATTCGAACCCCCGATCCCGTTTTTGACGAGATAACGGTTTTCAAGACCGCCGCTATCGACCGCTCAGCCATCTCTCCATGCGTCACATTTTCAATACAATACTGCATTAATCATATCGGTGTAACGCATAGCTCGCAAGTCTCTTTTTTTTTATTTTTTTTATAGTATGTCAAAAGCTTCGTACCGTACATTTTTTTTATTACTAGCTATTCTGCAACCTGTAACTTTGCCACGTCCTCTCCGTTTAATAGAGCCATACGCTTATACCAACGCACACGCGATTGATATTGTTTAAGAGCTTTTTGACAAGAAGCCGTTACCTTTTGGGCAAGAGGAATAAAGCTATGTTCAATTTCATGGTTAAACACTGATGCTGTTATTTCATTTTGGTTTAGTTGATCAAATTTATTTTTTAATTCTAAAAGATTGTTATACACGTTCCCATCAATTGCACCTAATGCATCAGCATTATCTGCAAGCCATAACCCTTTTTGAAATCGTACAA
The DNA here is from genome assembly GCA_000996695.1 of candidate division TM6 bacterium GW2011_GWE2_41_16. Lineage (GTDB taxonomy): Bacteria > Babelota > Babeliae > Babelales > Babelaceae > GWE2-41-16. Next base: position 11,696 of record LCAT01000009.1, read on the forward strand.
AACAACGATTAAGCGCCCCAGGCATCCACAAAGAAGTTTCTGGTACAGAAATATCATCTAATACAAGCTGTTTTTTACTGTGCTTTTGTAATTTCCGTTTATGCTCGTCCAAAATAACAGCAAGGTTATATTTATTTTGAAAATCTACCAACCTTTGTTGCGTCACATTAAGAAGAGGAACATGTTCGGAGTTTTCGGTTATTTTTTGATCAATAAGTGACTCATGAGGTTGATGCTCTGGATTAATTTTACGATGCTCCACTGTAGATTGTGTTTTTGGTACATCCATGCGTCCTGCTTTGAGCGTAAGTTGTTCGCATAACTTATTGAGCATTTGCAAAAGAGTCCAGACTTTAATGTACCCCTGCATAGACTCCTGAATTTTTACCACAAAATAATTATTTTTGGGATCACCACCATCAGTAACCTTTGCATATACATAATGCATAAGCGGCACCGTACATACGTACATGATACCCGCAGTAAGCAAAATGTTGCTTACCGTGGCGCTTTTGGGTTGATGGTGCACACCATTAACGATGATGGGCACAATGCCTAAAGCCTTTCTTAAGGACCACCGCACAAGCGCTCCACCAGTCTTGAAAACAACAACGCCAAGCACCATCAAACCGCCAACCATAAATCCCGTTGCACCGATTTGACGAGTCGTTGATACTTTTCTCTTTTCAGAAACAGGTGATTTTGGTTGTTCCATAGAATATGTCTGTGGTGTTACCAAAATACCGCTGACAGCACACGTCATGCATATGCATAGCACTCGTGATAACAGATTTTTAGGTATCATAATATGACCACCCCTCTATATAAATTTTTAATATTCATACACGCAGCATACGATAGAAAAAAAGTATAGAGAAGAAAAAAAACGAAAAACAAGCTTTAATTGCAAAACTGAAAAGATTACAATGCAAAAACTAAAACTCTATCAACAATTTACCCACAAATACCGCCTGCACAGGCGCACCGATATACACAAAATCATGCTCATCGATGAATGCATGTGCTTCACCGCCTTTGAGCTTGAAGTCAATTATGATATTTTTTGCGACCATATTTTGTGTATATAGCAGCTTCATAATCGCACACAGTGCTGAGCTGCAGGCAAGCGTTAAACCGCATCCACGCTCATAGGTATATACGTCATAGGTACTTTGATTTATGTGACACACAAATGAAATATTGGCTCCCTGCACAAAGTCTTGATGCGTACACACGTCATGACCGTACTCGATCAAAGCAGCGTCACGCGCACGAACATCTGTATGCTCAAAATTAATAAAATGCGGATTGCCGATATGTATAAAACAACCATCAAACTGTTTGTTCTGGCTTACAACCGACAGCGCCTGGACTTCGGCGGATTGTACGCCTATGCCCGACCACCACATGTCATCTTTAAAGTCCACCACTACGTTTTTTGAACCCATACGAATATGCAGCGGAAAAGTATTGAGCCCACGTTGCTGTTTAAAAAAAAGACCGAGCGTACGTGCACCGTTCATACATACATCGCCGATAGATCCATCGGTATTATAAAAATAGACCTGATCATCAGGACCAATAAACAAAACACCGTCAGAACCAATTCCTCGATGACGGTCAGCAACCAGCGCAACAATATCAAGTGATTCTCGCGTTTGAGCCGCTTGTTCGATCAGTTGCCATGTTTTAGTATCCTTTGATACATCAACGATCAAAAGATCATTACCTAGCGACTCATACTTAAACCATTGTACTGTATGCAACGCGGTAGAAAGCTCCCCGGCCATTATTTTGCCTGCTCATCTTTTTTAGGTACATGCGGAGCAATGACCTCATAAATCGCATCGATCGTCTGTCCTAATGTAAGCGTAGAATTGTCGATTAAAACCGCATCTTCAGCCATCTTAAGCGGTGAGTGAGCTCGATTTTTATCGCGATCATCACGTTCACGAGTGATCTTTAAACTTTCATCAAGCGTAAACAGATTACTCAGGCGCATCTGATCTTTTTGCCAACGACGTGCACGTACTTCATCTGATGCAGTGAGAAAAAATTTAAAATCAGCTTGCGGAAACACAACCGTACCTGCATCGCGACCTTCAACCACCAAGTTATGGGACTCGGCTAATTTTTTTTGGTAGGCAACAACTTCTTGGCGCACTTGATGAACAGACCCAAGAATGGATGCATATTTATCCACACCCGCCATTTTAAGAAAGGGCGTATAATTTTCTTGTTTATAAAAAATTTGGGCACCATATAACGGTGCATAGGTATACTCAAAGGCTCCTGAGTTCAATAAATCAAAAATCTTTTGCGCAGGGACATGTGCCAAATCTTGTTCTTTAATTTTTTCACGATATATCAGATGGTACGCGATAAAGCGGTACATCAACCCGGTTGCGAGATAAAAAAATGACAACCTATTTGCGAGTGCAAGCGAAACGGTAGACTTACCACATGCTACTGGACCGTCAATTGTAATAATCATGTATAATCCTTAATCTATACGTCAAACCCAACATCTATTCCCTGTACTTGCAGTGTATGCTCAGATCTAAAGTAATTATCCCGAACACTCACCACTGCATTGAACAGCGACCCTCTGCCCATATTATTAAAAAAGCTTATAACATCAGGTCGATTGAAAAATAGTATAGTACGTTTTGCACCGTCCTGGCCACCAACAAAACATTTAACGTGCACGTCCTTCATAATCTTTGGGGTATCTAAAAGCACCAATCCTTTGAGCATAAACGTTGGTTCAGGATTAGTTGATCCAAACGGCTCAAGATACTTCATTCCATCCATAAATCGATCAGTAAAATCCCCCAAACAGCCGTGGGCATCAACATCAAGTTTGAGCACTAAGTCATCCTTAGTGAGCTTTGACTTTGCATAGGCATTAATACGCTCTTTAAATTCATCGTAGCGACTTTGCTCAAAAGACAAACCTGCTGCATGCGAGTGTCCGCCAAACGATGACAGCATGTCAGCAGTCTCTTTAAGCCCATCAAAAATATTAAACTCAGGAATGGATCGGCAGGACCCTTTGAGCTTACCGTCACTGGTGCGATGAAGCAAAATGACTGGTCGCGCAAAAAGTGACACAATACGCGAAGCAGCAAGCCCCACAACACCCGCAGGCCAGTTCTCTGAATCAGCAACAATCACATAGGTCGAATCAAGATCAATTGCACCTGATTTTACATATGACTCAACATCGTCTACGACAGTCTTCTCTATCGCCCGTCGCTTGATATTCAAATCTTTAAGTTTAAGGCCAAATTCACGCACCAATGCCTCATCAGAACCGAGCAAAAATGAAATACTCGATCGCGGGTCCTCTAAACGACCAAGCGCATTCAATTGTGGCGCAAGCGAAAAACCAATATCGGTTGACCCAAGCACACGACAATCAAGCCCTGCGTTTTCGGCTAACACACGTATTGCCAAACATTGTTCCTGACGCAGCAGATGCAGCCCGCGACGAACCCAGTATCTATTTTCACCATGCAAAGGCACTACATCGGCAACTGTTCCTAAAGCCAACAATTCGTACACTCGGCGCGGAAGCGTTTGTCCGATCGTTTTATACAACAAGTCCATGAGCTTAAAGCTCACACCGACACCAGCAAGACTTTTGTAGGGGTACCCACAAGACTCTTGGCATGGGTTAACGATCGCATAGGCACCAGAAATTTCACCATGAACCTGGTGGTGATCGGTTACAATAACATCAATACCAAGTTGAGTAGATTTTTTGATTGCATCAAATGCGGTGATCCCATTATCAACTGTTATGATTAAAGAGTAAGAGTTCGAGACGGCCTTCTCGACCACTTCTGCAGACAGCCCATACCCATTACGCGTACGATGCGGCAAAAAAAAGTTTATCTGTGCACCAAGCGCCAATAAACAGGTCATCATCACTGCTGTTGAGGTAATACCGTCAACATCATAATCACCGGCTATAAGAATTTTTTCTTTATGCTCTATTGCGCGCAAAATACGCTCAACCGCTTTTGTGCCATCTTTAAGTAAAGCAGGATCGTGGGAAGCTGTATCAGGCGTAAATAAAAAAGACGAGAGCTCTTCGTATGAAGTATGTCCACGCCCATACAAAACTTCCAAAAGCATAGGATTAAGGTTTAAGCGTCCGGCGAGAGCTGCTATTTCAGCCTGCTGATCATGCGAGTACTCTCGCCAGCGCCATTTATATTTCAGACCTTGATAGCCATGCTGTATCATGATTTTTGATGTTTAAGAGCAGGAAACAATATCACTTCTTTTATGGTAGTGGTATTAGTAAGCAACATCGTTAAACGATCTATGCCAATACCTACTCCAACGGTTGGTGGAAGCCCCTGTTCAAGTGCCGCGATATAATCGGCATCATAATGCATAGCTTCTTGGTCCCCGGCATCCTGAGCCTTAACTTGCTGGTGAAATCGCTCGGCCTGATCGTACGGGTCATTTAACTCATTGAAACCATTACCAATTTCCATACCTGCAATAAACAACTCAAAGCGTGCGGCCTTGTTATGATCCTGAGCGTCACGTTTTGCGAGTGGAGAAATTTCTACCGGATAATCGATAATAAAGGTTGGCTTTACGATGTTCCGCTCAGCACATGCCTCAAATAATCCGAAAACTTTTTTTTCGTGTGATACACCTTCGTATGGAACCTTATGCGTTGCACAGGCAACATCAATACGATCAAAGGTTAATTGATCAGCTGGTATACCACCATATCGAATGATCGCTTCTTTTGGACTGATACGATCAAATGGTTCATCAAAATTAATAATATGATCACCGTACGTAGCAACCCCAGAACCGTTAACCGTATGCGCCACACGGCGGAACATCGTTTCGATGAACTTCATGATATAGATATAATCTTGGTACGCCGTGTAAAACTCGAGCATCGTAAACTCGGGATTATGCCGCGTAGAAACACCCTCATTACGAAAGTTTCTATTAATCTCATACACACGCTCAAGACCGCCTACTACAAGACGTTTTAAGTACAACTCTGGTGCGATTCTTAAATAAAAATCGGTATCCAACGCATTGTGATGGGTAATAAACGGACGAGCTGTCGCACCACCCGGAATCGGGTGTAACATAGGCGTTTCAACTTCCATAAAATCGTGTTCATCAAGAAAAGTACGCAACCCGCGTACAATATGCGAACGCTTAATAAAACGATCACGAACCTCTTTATCACTCATTAAATCAAGATACCTTTGACGATACTTGGTTTCTTGATCAACGATTCCATGAAACTTTGCGGGCAATGGACGAACGCTTTTAGAAAGCAGTTTGAACGATTTGACCGCTATACTTATTTCACCCATTTTTGTTTTGAACGAACCCCCAGAAACCATAATACTATCGCCTGTGTCAATATATTGACTAAAAAAGCGATATTGAGTTTCCCCAAGGGCATCTTGTTTGAAATATACCTGAAGAGTACCACTACGATCTTGGATCGTGGCAAACGTTGATTTGCCATGACCACGAATGGCCATAACTCTGCCTGCTACCGTGTACTCCTGCTCGTGGTCTGCTTTATATGTTGCTATAACATCCGCACAACGAGCATCCAGCGAAATATTTTCAGGCCAGGGCTCAATGTTCTGAGCTCTCAGCGCTTGCACTTTTTGTTCACGCACAAGATGTTCATTGGTTTCAATATGTTGATGCTCTTTACCGTCCATACAACGATCCTTTCGTAATTTAATCAGGGCTCTGCCCTGGACCCGCAAGCGCCCAGCGCTCCATAACGAAAGTAAGTACATGTCGTTTGGGCTGTAGCTTTTGCGAAGACTTGACCTGGTGACATAAAATATCTATAAGTGCGTAGCTCGAAACCTGAGGAAATATCAAAACGGTCAAAACCGTCTTGATATTTCCTCGCTTACTAACAGCAATTACCGTACCAAAGTTTGAGGTTAACTAGAGGCTCATGTCTTTTGACACCGGGTCGAGGGTTGATGACCCTCGCGGATTAAGGGCAGCGCCCTTAAACTATTCGTTCCAATCTTCTTCGTTTCCGACAGGCGAAACGTACTCGTCCTCATCCGGATACACCGCGTTAAGATGCTCACGAGCCCATGCCTCTTTATAGTACGGGTACAGCTCCCAATCTTCGATGCATTCTTCTATGTCTGCAATATTTTCTGTGATTTTTTTTGCCTTTAAGTTAAGGCACCGTTCTTCTTCACGATATCGTTTGAACGATTCCAGCCCGCGCTTGCCGCTAAAAAACCAGTAACCGAGCAGGACAACTTCAATGCAACAAAAAATCAGCAAGCTATATCCAATCAAACGCCTCATAGCTCTGCCTTTAAAGTAAAAAAAATTTTTATGGCATTTGCCATATTTACTCGACCGTTACCGATTTTGCCAAGTTCCTTGGTTTATCTATCGGACGCTCAAGAACCTTGGCAATACTATACACCAAATAATGCATTGCAGCGACCATACATAGCGGACCAAGCAAACTATCGCACTGGGTGTACGAAGAAAATCCTGACACGCAATACGATTTTTCAGCCAAATTCAATAATGCGGTTTGATCCTGAAAACCAAAAACCACCAGTCGTCCACCACGCGCTTTGACCTCTTGTGCATTAGAAACAATTTTTTGATACACCAAAGGATCGGCAGACGAGAAAACAACAACCGGCATATTTTGATCAACAAGCGCCAACGGACCATGTTTAAGTTCACCAGAAGGAAAGGCTTCGACAAAAATATATGCAAGCTCTTTGAGCTTAAGAGCAGCTTCTGCAGCAAGAATAAAACTTTCTTGTCTACCTAAAAATAAACATGTTTTATATTGAGCAAACCAGGCAGCGTCATGTTCTATACTGCTTTTGTTGTTCTCAAGCGTTTCTTCAATTTTATTACCACACCATAAGAGCTCTGCTTCACTTGCCTGTAGCTGTTGTAAAGTTATGAGCCCCTTGCTATGCGCTATTTTGAGAGCAAGCCAATAAAAAACAACTACTTGAGCGGTAAAAGATTTTGTTGATGCAACTGAAATTTCAGGCCCGGCATGCATCGCAAAAAAACCATCCGCTTCACGAGCCATACTGCTTTTTTCAACATTCACAATACCAAAAACTGACTGTTCCTGACGTTTAAGCGCACGTAAAACCTCAAGAGTATCAGCCGTTTCACCTGATTGAGAAACAACACCATACAAACGATTTTTCATGAGTATAGGATTATACGCAAATTCAGAAGCTCGCGTTACCGAAGTATCAATTCCGGCAATATCGCGTAAAAAAAATGCACCTAAACTTGCTGCGTAATACGACGTTCCACAAGCGATTAAATCGACATGTGTAAGTTTTTTTAAAGACTCGCTCGCCTGCGACGCTGAGGTATATCCAAGACCCTTAATCCACTCATCACCCAAGTCATTGAGCGCAGTAACGATGCGATGCACTATTCCTTTTTGCTCATAAATTTCTTTAAGCATGTAATGTGCATGCCCGCCGCGATCACGACTACTTGCATTGTGAATATGTGGAGTATAGGTAATCTCAGCAGAAAAACCGTCAAAAGAGTATGCTTCCACTTCACCCATACGTAAAAAGCCGTATGTTTGATCGGGTATAATCGCATATTTTTCGATATCTGCATCAAAGGCAACAAGGTCTGAAACAACCGCACTTTTATTTTTACCTAAACCAAGGCACAAGGGCGAGCGTTTTCTTACGAATAAAAGCTCATCCGAACGACCACCAAGCATTATCACTAAAGCATATGCTCCATCAAGTCGCGAAACAAGTTCGTGAAGGGCTTTTTTAGGAGATAATCCACGATCAAGGATAGACTCTAAAAGGTGTGCTACAACCTCAGAATCGGTGTCAGATTTAAAAATATGGCCTTCAGCTTTGAGCATCGTTCCAAGCTCATGATAATTTTCGATGATACCGTTATGCACCAATGCTATGGTACCACTGCAATCGAAGTGTGGATGCACGTTTTCGAGCGTTACACGCCCATGTGTTGCCCAACGTGTATGTCCAATTGCTGCTAAACCAGAAATTGGTTGCTCATGCAACTGTGCTTTAAGCGCGGACAGTTCGCCACATGCTTTTGCACAAATAATTTTTGTGTCACCCGAATCAGTACATGCAATACCGGCAGAGTCATACCCTCGGTACTCTAAGCCCTCAAGACCATACACTACTGCTTCTACTACGTTATTTTTTTGTCCTACTAGGCCAACGATACCACACATAGTACCCCCGTAATGACAACATCGAAAAATTTTTATTTATTCAAGCACTAAGCGAAAGCATATCAAACGAAAAGGCTCGAAGGAAAGCCTTCGAGCCAAAATTTCCATTTTGTAGCACACGCTTTAACGTTTTACAAATTGGAAACGACGACGTGCAGCCTTTTGGCCGTACTTTTTACGTTCTTTAACTCGTGAGTCAACAGTTAAAAGGCCTTGTTCTTTAAGAACTGTGCGGGCAGCTTCATCAGCGACACACAATGCACGAGCAATTGCCAATCCAACAGCGTCTGCTTGAGCTTCGAGACCGCCACCGCATACATTTACATCTACGTCATACGCAGCTGCTTGAGTGTATACTACAAATGGTTTACGGGCGCTTAAGCGAGCAACTTCGGTATCGAAGTACTGTGCGCTTTCTTTTCCATTAACCATTATGATGTTTTCGCCTTTACCGTGACGAAGCCATGCACGAGCAACCGCAGATTTACGACGACCAACGCCGTGAGCCGCAGGAGCATTTGTTTTACGTTTTGCAGCAAGAGTTGCTTTTGTTGAGGCTTTCATGTGTCCTTTAGACCTTCGATTTGTTTGTTGAGTATACTCGAAATTCACTAACTTTTACACTTTCAAAAATATCAATATGCATACGGTTATAAGAATCAGTTGATACATTTGAGCGTGCCACAATGGCATTTGCCATATTTTTATGGAGCCGATGAGCGGATTTGAACCGCTGGCCTATTGATTACGAATCAATTGCTCTACCCCTGAGCTACATCGGCACCAAACGCCCACCAGTATATCATCTTGCCCAAAACCTCACAACTTAATAGCACATGTCATTTTTGCACACACAAACATGTCCCATCGATAATGAGAATAATACGCATATTTCAGCATGCCAAAACATATTAACTTTGAGAAAACAATGCCATGTCTGTTAAAATTTTTAACAAACATTTTGTTCATAAGCTTTTTGGCATGCTAAACATCGTGAAGCATTCGGATACACCAATAGTCTTTTTTCTTCAATGTCACCACCGCAGTCAACGCATATGCCATAAGATCCAGCCGCAAGCATTTCGAGAGCTTTTAATATGCGATCGTACTCCTCTCGTTGTCGCTGCTCAAGCGAAATCGCCAAATCTTCAAAGGATGCTGATGCTGCTTGATCGCTTGGATCTGGAGACAAAATATCAGGGTTGTGCTGAGAGGCTAATGTTGCAAGTTCAAGCTCGATCTCTTTTTTTCGCTCGAGCAATCTTTGTTTGATTTGTGTTTTTGAAATCTTCATAAACTCCTCTTTTTTGTTTAAAAAAAAACTTCAAAAGATCCGCTGATTTTTTTTCTAAAACTCCCCCTTTCACACTTTTGAGATGTTTTATGTACATAGGCACTTCTTTTTCTGGGTCATAAGATGCTCCAAACAAAGGTGATTGTGCTCCATAGACTATTGCACTGCACCTACTTAATGCAATGGCATACAAACACATTTTGCAAGGTTCTAAAGTTACATACACACAAGCTCCATCTAAACGCCAATCTTGCATTTTTCTGTAAGCCTGACGCAAGGCGCGCATCTCTGCATGCTCCTGTTGAGACTTGCGGCATTCAACCATGTTGTACCCACGACCTATAACCAATCCATTTTTGTCAACAACTACCGCACCCACGGGAACCTCTCCAAGTAGGGCCGCTTTTTGAGCAAGATTAAGAGCTTTGGTCATGTACCATTCATCCGATTTTTTTTTTAAACTGTGCATACCCACCTTTCATATTTTCGTTTAAAAAATTTTATAGTGCATTCACCACCGCATAACGCTTGTTATTCAAACACTTACGTGCACTAATGGGCCCCTGTGCTTATGCAAATATTTTGTACGGCACACGTGTCAATTTTAGTGGTTTTCGCTATACTAGTAACTTTGAGTATTAATAGTAAAAAGATACTAATTTTTCGTATCATAAAATACATCGTTATTTGTTGACAATAAGTTCTGTTTTAAGGAGTTTTTGCCATGTCTTTACCGAACGAATATTCGTCACACAACATTCGCGTTATGGAAGGCCTCGAAGCAGTTCGCAAACGCCCGGCCATGTACATCGGCTCAACGGGAGAAACAGGGCTTCATCACCTGGTATGGGAAGTTGTTGATAACTCGGTAGACGAGGCTCTTGCGGGTCACTGCACACGCATCGCAGTAACAATCCATGAAGATGAATCGTGCTCGGTACTTGATAATGGTCGTGGAATCCCTACCGATATCCATGAGCAAGAAGGTGTATCTGCGGTAGAAGTTGTACTCACTAAACTTCATGCTGGTGGTAAGTTCGATAAAGATACTTACCGATTCTCCGGCGGTTTACATGGCGTGGGTATTTCTGTGGTAAACGCCCTTTCAGAAACACTTAAGCTCACCATTTATCAACATGGCAAAATACATGAGCAAACGTATCATAAAGGTAAACCTGAAGATCGCTTGAAGGTTACTGGTACGACTGATAAACGCGGAACGCTTATTCATTTTACGCCCGACCCCGAAATTTTTACCGAAACAACAACCTTTAACTATGACACGCTTGCTTCACGCCTCAGAGAGCTCGCTTTTCTTAACAAAGGTTTGACCATTGATCTTTCGGATCTCAGAAGCAACAAGCAAGCAGAATTTTTTTATGAAGGCGGTATTGTTTCATTCGTGGAACATATTAATAACAAAAAAACACCGCTTTTCCCCGAAGTTATTTATGGCACCAAAGAAGATACGACATATAGCCTTGAATTCGCTATGCAGTACAATGACGGTTTTGGCGAACAACTTTTTTCTTTTGTTAATAATATCAACACCATCGACGGCGGTACACATGTAACCGGTTTTAAGGCCGCTTTAACCAAAGCAAGCAATAAACGCGCTCAAGAATATAATTTGTTTAAAGATGGCACCACATTCTCAAGCGAGGATGTGCGTGAAGGTTTAGTATGCGTCATCAACTTAAAAGCAGCCGAACCACAATTTGAAGGACAAACAAAAACTAAACTGGGCAACAGTGATGTTAAAGGCATCGTTGAGTCATGGGTTTTTGCGGTACTCGATACGTACTTTGAAGAACATCCAACCATTGCTCGTAAAATTCTTCAAAAGGCCGAACTTGCATTGCGCGCCCGCATGGCTGCAAAAAAAGCACGTGAGCTTACACGTCGCAAAACCGTGCTCGAATCAACCGTGCTCCCCGGCAAACTCGCCGATTGTTCGGATGAAGAACCAGCGAATTGTGAACTGTACATCGTTGAGGGTGACTCGGCAGGTGGCTCTGCAAAACTTGCTCGAGCTCGAGCAACCCAGGCTATTTTGCCCTTGCGCGGAAAAATTTTGAACGTCGAAAAAGCACGCTTTGATAAAATTTTAGCAAGCGAAGAAATTAAGGCACTCATTGCTGCTGTCGGCTGTGGAATCACGTCCTCAGAAACATTTGATCTCAAAAAAACTCGCTATCACAAAATTGTTTTGATGACCGATGCTGACGTTGACGGATCGCATATTCGTACTCTTCTTTTAACGTTTTTTTTCAGATACATGCAACCGCTTATCGAAGCTGGGTACCTTTACATCGCTCAACCACCTCTTTACAAAATTAAGATTGGTAAGCAAGAACAATACCTTAAAGATGAACGCTCGTTTGATCTCTTCTTGTCTGGATGGGCACAAGAACATTGCACACTTTCGATAGACTCAGAAATTTTATCGAAAAAAGAATGGCAAAGCACGATTGAAACACTTAATAAATATCTTGATGACATCAAAAAATGCGGACAAAAATATCATCTTACTCCTGAACAAGTTGATGTAACTGCATCTATTGCTCAAGCTCATACCGCAGACTTTTTTGAAAGTTATTCGCGACCACGCATAAGTGAACTGTTTGCACAATATTACCCGCAAGCAACTGTCGCATTTGAAGAAAAAATTGATGCAATCGATATTTCATCACAAAATGCGCAAGCTCGACCATTCTTGACTATTCGTACACGAGCACAAACGCTCTCAATCCCAGAAAACTTTTTGGCATCATCAGAACTTGCACTGCTCATCGGAGCGCGTTCAAATCTCAAAAAACTTGAAAACGCCTGGACTCTCACTATTACCGACAAAGATAAATCGCTTGAAAATCACGGCATATTGCCGTTAATTGCAGCATTTGCAAGTCTCAGCAGACCATACATGAACATTCAGCGCTACAAAGGTCTTGGTGAAATGAATCCTGATCAATTGTGGGATACCGCCATGAACCCAGAAACACGAACCTTTATTAAAGTGAACCTTGGCGATTTGGTCGAAGCAGACGCATGGTTTGCAACGCTCATGGGCGACGATGTTGAAGGCCGACGCCTCTTTATCGAAGAAAACGGTCAGTTTGTTAAAAACTTGGATATCTAAAAAAACATGTTTGTAAAACTAGAGCTCCTCCCGAAAAATGCACGCATCGTCGTTGGTTTTTCGGGAGGGGCTGACTCTCGGGCGTTACTCGATATTCTGGTACATCATGCGCAGGAAAATCATTGGTATATCATTGCAGCATACCTTGACCATCAATGGCGCGCAGAATCAGCGACTGAAGCTCTTTGGTGCAAACAAGTTGCCGAGCACTACCACATTCCATACCAGACCATGACGCTCCAACACGTTGTAGAACAAACAAAAATACTACCAAGCTCAACACACTCAAAAGAATCGTATGCACGCAGCGTGCGTCATGCTTTTTATGCGCTTGTTGCAGATAAACATATGGCTGAATATATCGCGCTTGCACATCATCAAGGTGATCAAGAAGAAACGTTTTTTATTCGACTGATTCGTGGAAGTGGACTTGAAGGCCTCTGTGCAATACAAGAAACATCTCGATTGCATTCAGCGAATTTCATAAGACTATACACACCCGATATCACGAATAATGCTATTGGTTTACACAATCAAAAAACTTTTTGCGCGTGCAAAAATGGCCCTTGCCATAATTTGCTTGTAGTACGCCCTCTTTTACATGTTACTAAACAAGAATTGGTAACATACAACAACGAGCACAACCTTACTTGGCTCGAAGATCCCACAAATCAAGATCTGAGCATACTGCGCAACTGCATTCGCAAAACAGTTCTTCCTTCATTACATGCATGTGACGATCGCTTTGGAAAATCATTTCAGCGTACATTGCAGCACCTCCAAGAGGCGCAAGATTATATTGATTTTTGTACTACTCAAACACTACAAAGCATAACAACCACCGACACGCAACAATGTAGATGGATAGACATTCGTACATTGCTCTTACTGCATCCTACTCTGCAGCATTCTGTCATTATTGCATGGTTTAGCAGAGAAAAGATTTCCTTTGTTCCATCAAAAGCTTTTTTTAATGAGATTATGCGGTTCTTTAAACAGCGAACATCAGGATCACACCAGCTTGGCCTTGACTGGAAAATTTCTTGCGCACAGAATAAAGCAACGATCACAAGCGGCTGTATATCGGGGCTCTGCCCTCGACCCGCAAGGCCATAGTCCGCAACGTTAAGGACTATGGGACCCTTGACCCGTTGAAAATAGTGCGCAGCGTAGATGAACACTATAATTACACAAGCGATAACACGGCAATTGCCGTTAGTAAGCGAGGAAATATTAAAACGGTCAAAACCGTTTTAATATTTCCTCAGGTTTCGAGCTACGCACTTATAGATATCTTATGTCACCAAGTCAAGGGCTCCAAAGCCCGAAAAGTTAAGGGGTTTGGCTTGTGGGTTAAGGGTGAAACCCTTACGGGTTAACCCAGCCGTCGCCAGAGGCTATGGCGGACAGGGGGCAAGGCTCTTATGTCACATGCAATAAAAAAAGGGAATAGACATGTTTGAAACATATCTCAAAGATATTCGCTACGCTGCAGCACTGTCCATTTGTGCAACACTCTGCTGCATGCCCTTTTTGTTTATGCCCCTATCAATTCAGTATTTTGCAAAACATTATCAAACCATCTCAAAACCGCTGATTCTCGACCTTAATCATATGCACTCGCATGAGCAACCAGCAATACAACAGCCATCTGTCACAGAGCCCCAATTACCACCCCAAGCAGCCGTTCAGTCACAACCAGTACCAGAGCCACAAGCGCTTATTCCTACACCCCAAGCTCAACAGCAGAAATTACCCAAAAAACGGGCTATTAAAATCGTTGAAGTCCCATCGCAAGTAACCGTCGATAAAACAAAAAATGCACCTTCATCACAAGAAACCCCATCTATAGGAAAAGAATCTGGTATAGAAAATAAAGAACATGGTACGAGCTTAAGTAACGAGCAAGGAGCACAAACCGAAGATTCTCATACTTTTGGTGAAAATAATTTTGATATTAACGGCACTGAACAAATGAATAATGGTATCGGCCGAATACGCCATCAAACAGGGCCTGTGCCACAACAAAGCTACACAACTTCACGTGCGCACAGAAATCGCTGGTTCTCCCAAAGTGCCCAACAAAACATTGAGCAGCAAGAACAAAAAAAAACTACCCAATCAAACACTCAAAAAGCATTTGCCAAGGCTGCAACTCATACACGCTATCAACAACTGACACTTACAAAAATCGGGTCACAACAGGGATTGATAAGTCAGGATCTCTCAGGACTCCCTGATCACATTACCGAAGCATCGGCAGCAGAACTACAAATTTTTGTTGAAAAGGTGAACTACACTCTCGCTCGATATCTTGATGAGCATAACTTTTTTGTGTATGCAGCAGTACGCACAGACGCACCCATAAACTTTGAGCTTATAGCCCAAAATGGACGTATTTTGGCATACGTGGTTGTACGATCGTCAAATAATGTAGAATTCGATCGCGCGTTAGGCAAAGTTATTGAAGACATGGGGAATGATTTGATCGCACCGATAAGCACACAACCGATCGCGTTTCCGTTCACCTATACCGTGCACTTTGAGCCAGGGTTGTTGCGCTACCACATTTCGCGAGCAAACTTTTTTGGTGAATGAAAAACGACGAAACTGTAGTGACAATTGTCTCTTACCAGAACATCCAATGACGCTCAAATCCAAATGGCGGAACTCTTCGTCCTGCTATTCGTTCAATCACACGCGGAATTATTTTCCATGCATAATAACCTATAAGCCCACTTTTAAGCACAAGCCTTTCACCTGGCATCATCGGGCCTAACCCATTAAACAATAGTTGGTACCAAGCTGCCGTAGACACACCAGTTGTCACCAAGAATCGAGGCCCTTCCACATAAAGCAAATGAAAAATCATCGGCACCATTTTTAATTGTGTTTTTTGGTATAGCACATAGTTTTTTGATAACCGTGCGGCCTTGCTCGCTTCAATGAGCTGACGATTATATTCTCTTCCAGCAAACAGCTTTGAAAAATGTTGCCAGCAATACCGTTTAAAGTACGAACTGGTAAACACAGCTTTTCGACCAAACAGTAATGTGTCAATCGCCATGTAAGAACCTAACCTTACCGCTTCGTGAATAACATAACACAAGGCAACTTGCGCTATTGCTATGCGGTGATTCCATACACCAGTAAACACTTGTTTTGTATCAGTCACAATTTGTGCTTTGGCAGCATCGTCCAGGCGTTCATTTTCTTCAGTAATCGATACCACCTCAGCCTTGTACTGCTCGGGCGTAGTATCAACGCTCCCTGCAATCCAAGGATAATATCGAAGACCAAAAAGACTCGGATTACATATGCTGCGATACAAACTGATTGATGCTCCACCATAAAAAAACGGCACTGATTTTACATCACAATAGCAAAGGTTATTAAAGCATGTGACGCAAGAACCAATATGGTTAAAAACCCAATTTTGTCTGCTGCCATAATTATTATACCAGACAAATCGCAAGCCACGCACATAAGGCGCAAACGAACTTTTACCCAGGTTTCGAAGAAAGCTAAACATTTTTTTATATTTTTGAGCGTCATCACCATACATTCTACCAAAATCGTCTGGATGCAGCTCGAGCCAGATTCCTTTTTCTCCCCAACGGGCGGCCATATCCTGCATATTTTTTGCACATTTTAGGGTACGTTGCACAGAAACTTTTCGCTTAAACTCGAGCAACGTCATAAATCGTGAAGGATTTTCTGCAACATTTTCTACATAATGTCCCGGCTGGCCTGTTCGCACTATAGAAAATCTCACAGGTTGGACGGATGGTGAACAATCAGCACATCTTTTTTGTAAAACAAGATCCTGTAAATCACGGGGCAAGTTTGCAATGAGCTCGGACGGTGCAGGCTGAGCCTGTTCTTGCTCCATGCAAAAAATTGATTGCACCGATGCACATATGCATACAAAAAAGAGAAACTTTATTGGCCAAACTATTTTCATAAAAAACCTATTTTTAATTCTTATTTACGCAGATATTTTATAAAAACTTTATCATAAAGTTTTCTTTTTGTAAAAAAAATATCAAAACAATGCAGAATTAATCAAAAAAAATTTTGTTTATAAACTATTCATTAACGAATACAGCCACTTTGTTTGAGCAAAAGATTCTATCTCTTTATTTTTTAAAACTATTTCCGCAACTTCGGCCCGATACTGGATTGATGTAAAATCAAAACAACCTGCGATCCATGGGCAATAAAAATCTTCTGTATACAATAACCGTTGGCGCGTAATTAATAGTTGGCAGATTCAACAGCGAAGTGCATAATTTTGCGAAAGCCCAGTGAGGCGTAAGAATTCTTCGTTTGGTGTTCGATACTCCAAAGATTTACGGGGTCGAT
>LCAT01000010.1 GCA_000996695.1 candidate division TM6 bacterium GW2011_GWE2_41_16
TTTTTCCCAGCCCGCATCCGTAATATCACTTGTATATGCCATATGGTTTCTCCTTCCAATCAGAAGTTTACCAAATTTTTATTCATGAAAACAGCTTCTTAATTCGCGAATTTTATTCAAAAATGGTGCTGAGCGTTTTGTTACATATGGTTGTACAAGATGCCAGCTGCTATTGAGTGCAAAAGCTATGGTTATTTGATCAGTATAGTTTAATTGATGCCCGCAAAGTTCAGACGCCCAGTTGATGTAATAAGCGAGATTATGTATTGTTGCAGAAGTTTTGAGACATTGTTTGATTTTTTGTATAGCTTCTGAACGTGAAGGTGTTTCTGGGCCAATAAGACGCTTTTCTGCTATTTCTGAAACCGTATTTAAAACAGATGAACTGCACTGTGATGTAATAATTTGAGCGGGATTGAAACGTGAAAGTATTCCTGTTGCTGGAGAAGTTTGATCTGTTGAAAAATCGTATATTTTTTTATATAAAAAAACTTTTGTAGATTCTAATGCCACAGCTCCCATGCATCGCATGTTGGTTGATATGTCCATGGCTTGCGAGGAATTTGTGAGACATCCTAAAAACAATGTTACAAGTAAGTATGCAGTTTTATTTGAATAAAATTTCATATATAAACTCCTAAAAATAAAAACATTACTATTAATAAATATATTTTATATTTTAGCTATTTATTTCATTTTGTCAAATTTTTTAAAAATATATTAAGCAAATAATACTTGAGTGTATATATAAAAAAAGGACCCATGGGCGGTCCTTTCACTAGGAAAATACGTCTCAAACTAAAAGAGATTTTTTACTCACAAGGACAATCGAGATACTGTTCTTGTGTATCAGAATCTTTGAATGTTACGGGTAGATGTTTTGGACAGTGGTAATGACCGCATTTTAAACAGGTGTATTTAACGGGATCAAAACCATATCGTTCACATGGGCAGCTGCACTCAACATGATGAAATTGTTTCAGATCACATTCTTTTTCGCAGGTGTAAGGATATTTTTGTGACGCATGCAAACTGTTGTCCATGCAGCCTGGGCAACAAAACGTTTCTCCTACGAAACATATCAGACCAAGTGTGATAATGGTGCTTACCACGATGCAGGTTGAGAGTGTGTTTTTTGTGATTATGGTAGAATATGAAGTGTTCATAAATCCCCCTTTTTATAGCATGTGCTACTTTGACTTACATCAAATGTGTTTACTAAACGAGTTTTCAAATCAGTAGGCATATGTGTGTTATAGTGAATCTTACTATGTTTTATTGTTATTTCGTTTATGAATATAAAATATCAATATTCAAATAGGCAATAATGTTTAAAAAAGGTTAATTCTATGCGTATTGCGGTACTTGTTTCAGGTGGCGTAGATAGTACGGTTGCGCTGCGGCAGTTGTGCGCGGAAGGGCATGATGTTGTTGCTTTTTATCTGAAAATATGGCTCGAAGATGAAACGTCGTTTCTTGGTTCGTGCCCGTGGGAAGAAGATCTTCAGTATGTTCGTGCTGTGTGCGCGCAAGTAGAAGTTCCGCTCGAAATTATTCCTTTTCAAAAAGAGTATTACGAGCAGGTGGTTGCCTATACCATCTTTGAGGTTAAGGCAGGGCGTACCCCAAACCCCGATATGCTGTGCAATCGTGCCATAAAGTTTGGCGCATTTTTTGATGCCGTATCAGCATCGTTTGACGCTGTAGCTTCAGGACATTATGCACAAACGGTGAGAATATGTTCTCAAGAGCACGGAGAGCGAACGCTGGCTGAGCGAACGCTCTTGGCGGTATCACCTGATGAGGTTAAAGATCAAACGTATTTTTTGGCGCGTGTTCCTCGCGAACGCATTGCACGACTTGTATTTCCTATCGGTCGGTTTACCAAGCAACAGGTGCGTATGCTTGCTCAGATGTATGACGTGCCGAACAAAGATCGCAAAGATTCACAGGGTATTTGTTTTTTAGGTTCGATAAAGTTTTCTGAGTTTATACGCTTTCATGTAGGTGAACGTTCTGGCTCACTTGTTGAGTGGGAGAGTAAAAAAAAGGTTGGCGAGCATAAGGGCTTTTGGTTTTATACTCTTGGACAACGTCAGGGAATCGGTTTGAGCGGTGGTCCATGGTACGTGGTCGCAAAAGATAGCGCACGCAATATTGTATATGTATCTAAAGAATATAGTTTACTTGCCCAGGATCGCACAACGCTTGATGTTGAGTCGATGAACTGGTTGGTTGACCAATCGATGGTTGATGCGCTCGAAGGGCAATCGGTGCAGATAAAATTACGGCATGGGCCGCACTACAATACCGCGGTATTTAATAAAAAAAATAATGGATGTATGCATATCGTGCTTGAGCGACCCGACCAGGGTTTAGCTGCAGGACAGATTGCTGTTTTGTACCATCAAGGTTTTTGTTTGGGTGGCGGGGTGATCAGTGAATCAGCTGCTGAGTAGTATTCCACTGACTTTGACCCTTGTGCGCTTATGCTCTGTGCCGTTTATTGGATATTTTTTATGGCAAGGTTATTGGCTCACGGGAATGATTTTGTTTGCATGCGCCGCGTTTACTGATGTGCTTGATGGATTTTTGGCGCGCAGGTGGCATGCGGAGAGTGTGATAGGATCTATACTCGATCCTTTTGCCGATAAATGTATGAAGGTTACGGTGTTTTTTGTGCTCGCGTTACACGCGCTCAACCTTGGTATAATTCCCCTATGGTTTGCGTGGTTGCTTTTGATAAAAGAACTTTGTTTAAGCATGGCGTGGATTGGTGCGGTAGTTTATCAAAGACTAGTTGCGAAAAGACAAAGCTCTCACAAACGAAGGTTTGTTGTGAAGGCGCGGCCACATGCCTGGGGTAAGGCGGCTGGCATTTCTGAAGCGCTGCTTGTGCTTATTGTTTTAGTTGAGCTGATGTTTGGGTTTTGTATGCCCAGTATAAACAATATATGTATAGCATTAGTGTGTGTTCTTAATGGAATAGCGATGGGTTTTTATGGATATCGTACGATTACGCAAGGGCGTGTGTAGCTTACAAGGGCCAAAGGCCTTAACTTTTCGGCCTCTGGGGCCCCTGCCCGCCGTAGCTTTACGCGTAGGCTGGGTTGACCCACTTTTTTGAGACCCTTGCCTGCCAGCCATAGCCTTGTGCGACGGCTGGACCCACTGAAAATACGGTTCACGAATGGTATGTTTAAAAGGGATTACATGGTTAATAAATTTCTGCGAGACCAAAAGGCCATTGGGCTGTTTTTAATGTGTATGTCTGTGTACGGCGAGTCTGCCGCTGCATGCGAGCATGAGTGCGAAGATCATGCGCCTGACTGTTGTATTAACAAGGCAAAAAAAGAGCATAAAAAATCACGGCAAGAACTGCTCACAGAGTATATAGAAGTACAGGGATCCTTGATGAAAGATCTTTTGGCTGAATCTGCGGCATTGGTTAACAAGCAAAAAAATATTGCTGATCAGATGAGTGAGCTTGCAGATACTAGTGGTGAAGGGTATAGCAAAGACGAACTTGCTGTGATGGTAAAAAAAACTCGAGAAGAAATAAGCTCATCACAAAAACGGCTCCCACAAATTACGCAAAAAAGGTAGAATATAGCTACCGCTATTTAACCCGCGCCAGTGTATTGTACAAAAATGTTTCTTTAACGACATATTTTCAAATGCATGAGGCTGGGGATTAGTGAGAATCGCTATGAAAGAACGTAAAAAAAATCAAAATGTTTTTCTATATTGTGTGAAAGGATTTAGATGGCAAGTTTTAATAAAGTTGTTTTGATCGGCAATTTAACGCGTGATCCAGAAAAACGTCAATTACCATCAGGCCAAGCGGTAACTCGTCTTGGACTTGCGGTAAATCGTCAGTACAAGAACCGTCAAACCGGTCAAATGGTACAAGAAGTATGCTTTATCGATGTTGATGTCTGGGGCGTACAAGCGGAGTCTGCTCATCAATACTTGGCAAAAGGCCGTATGGCACTTGTTGAAGGTCGTTTAAAGTTGGATTCTTGGCAAGATCAGTCAGGTCAAACACGTACTAAGCACTCGATCGTTGCTGAGCGCGTAGTGTTCTTGGGCGGCAACCAAGCAACAACTGAGACTGAAGCTGGTCTTGAAGCTGAAGATTTTGGTGGTGGTGCGAATGAAGAGCTTGAAGCTAAAAAATCGGTAACTCGTGGCGCTCGTAAAACAGCATCGACAAAAGAAACCGTGAAAACGGATTTTGAGTTCAAAGATACACCGGCATTTGAGGACGAATTGCCGTTCTAAAAAATCTGTTTATGTAAAAGAAGATCCGTTCATGTATTACGTGAGCGGATCTTCTTTTTGAAATTGTTTTTTTATAGTTCTATATGATGTTGTATCTGTTGTGCACGTTTTTTTTCTTTGCAATACAGCATTGTGTGAATACCGACCAGTGTTGTTATGACAGGAACCGCGATGCCTAATGAAAACACTTTTTCATCGATATCATTCGCTTCAAAAGCACGATACACAAGACGTGTGCATATGACGGTGCTCAAATAGCTGAATGGTGCCATGATGAGAGTACCTCTGTGATTGTGGAGCCAGTTTGTAGATATTCGATGTTTTTTTTGAGTTATGATTGTGCTATCGATGCTTATGTCATGTAGACGTGTAAATGCCTGATGCATGGCAAAAATTGAAGGGCATGCGAGAGTCATGTGTAGCATGATCGATATGCAAAACTTGTTAGTTACATTCATTTTTTCCACCTGTGTTGCGGACATATTTTTAGTAGTACCATCGGTAATAACCATAAGGTCTATAGACATAGATACGGGGTCGAGAAAGGCCTTGAGCAAGCCCTGAAACAAAGGCCAAAGCAAAGCCTTCGGGATCTATGATAGCTGCTATTTCGAGACATACACATAAGACGCCGATAGTTGAGGTAAAAAACAGTCCCCAATATTTTTCATCTGCATTTACTGCAAAAGCTTCATGGGTAAGAGCTGCAAGAGGTACCATCACAAGTGCTGAAAAAGCAGTGACTCCGATAACAGCCGGAGCGGCGCGTAAAAACTTGGAGCACATGCTTGGTGTTACTACATGAGCTTTGACCGATTGCATTGCTGATGCACCTGTTGGTGCTAAAAAAAATAAAAGGCAGAGAACATATCTTTTCATAAGTTGGTCTCATTATACGTACGACAATATACGACGGTTGTTTGTTGGTTTGTGACAAAATGATGATTGTCATAGTCTACGTTTTTGGCGCTTTTTGCAAAGACTCGATTCTGTTTTTACAAAAAAAATTGTGAGTTACTAACTAAAATATACGTGTATAGAATTTTCCTTCTTATTTTTATTACAATTAGTAAATAAAACATAGGCAAAAGTAAGGAGGGTGTTATGAGCGGTCTAATAAAACGTGTGTGTTGGTTGGTTATGTTGATATGTTGCACTTTTTGTAGAATACAGACAGAGACAACAAAAGAAGATGGGGCCATGGTTGGGCAGTTTCTCGAGCAGTTCGCGCCAAACTTTGAGTATAAGCCTGCGAGCTATACCGATAATGTGCGTGACCTGCTCGTGCGTGTGTGGTGCAAGTTTGATTTGATACATGCGTTCCATACCAGTGATGACGAAAAGCGGCTTTTTAGTAAGCAGGTGGTAGACGATCTGTTATTTTTGTACGCGCTGTTATTCTTCGGACGGCTGCTTAAGTTCGCAGAGTTTGAAGAAATTCGCGAGAGCTTGTACCAGCGACTTATGCTTATTGATGAAACGTGCTCCACATTATTTCCCTCATCCATGTGCGATGAGATGGGCACCGTGCGCTATGTGCTCAAAAAAATGATTAATTGCGTGGAAAAAACAACCAATATTTAAGGGCTTTGCCCTTTGACCCATAAGGGCCCGTCGGCCCTTAACCCAGTGAAAGAGTTACTCAAATAATTGGTCTCGGGTGGACTAGTAAGTGTTAATAGCAAGCAAGCGAGGCAAGAACAACACGGTATTTACCGTGTTGTTCTTGCCTCATTCTTCCAGCTACGCATGTGCAGATTTATTGTTCAGTGCGTTGGATCATGTGTTCTTTATCACCAAGTTGAGGGCTGGGCCCTCACGGGTTAAAGGGCAGCGCCCTTACTCTTATTGTATTTCTGCTTTTGCTTGTGTAAAAAGCTTATCAAGTTCTGCTTTACGTAATGTTAGCGTAGGCGACTCAAGCAACGCTTTTTGGATTAATTCAATGGCCTGTTTGTGCGGAGCAAGCATGAGATTTACTTGTTGTTGGTAGCGTGCAAGTTCCTGATACGCTTCATCTTTCATTTTGTTTTGGGCGTTTTCGCTGAGCACATCAACGGTGGCTACCCCATTGATATTTTTCATTTCGTTGAGCAGTGCGAACGCTTTGGTGTGATCTTCTTCTCCATAGGACGATTCTAAGCCAGTGACGAGTTTTTCAGCACAACTTCCGCAGAGCAAGCGGCACACATCTCGTGGCTGTGCTCGGACGCGACATTCTGGCGATCCTGAGTTTGTTGTGAACATTTTACCCGTTCTCACCTTATAGAGATTTTTTTGTTGATCAGTTTTCTCGAACCAGTAGCTCTCACGCATAGGCGGAAGATACTGTTGCAGTGTTACTTCAGCAAGGTGATCGCCACTACCGATGTGATCATTGTCTGGATAGAGGTACCAGCCAAGCACCATGCCCGCTTGATATGCGCTGCATCGTTTTTTTTCTTGATCTGAAAGGGTACAGGTTGGTATCACATGCCATACTTCGCTACGAAGCGCATCGTACAGGTGTTGCTGGGTAACAGCACTGTTTTGTGTGCGTGCATTATATAATGCTATGTTAAACAGCTTATTGATCATGCTGAACGAGCAACCTTCAGTGAATAAAGCGAACTCATCAAAATCAATGTACTTGGTTGGGGTTGCCGTTTTTTTGCATAACACCTCCAAGAGATGCTTACGTTGGTCAGTCGTTGGATAATTACATTGGATGACTTGGTCAAAGCGACCGGGACGTTTAAGGGCAACGTCTAATAAATCTGGGCGATTTGTGGCAGCAATGATAATGATCTGTTTTTGTGGATCATTGTTTTTGTTAACATCATCGAGTGCTTTGAGTAAGTCAGCTAAAATGTATCCGTTGCCTTCTACCTGTACTTTGAGTAAGTGAATTTCGTCAATAAATATGACACATGGTGCATCTTGCCGTGCTTGTTCAAGAATGGTGCCCACGCCTGTCGTGAAAAGGTCTTTGACGGGTATTTCTTTAAATTTAACTAATTCTGAGCGACCTTCTTGGCGGTACATTTGATTGATCGATGCGCAAAAAGCTTTAACAGTAAATGTTTTTCCGTTGCCTGATGCTCCGGTAAAAAGGATCCCTTTGGGAACTGTTATACCACTGCGAATAAACGCATCGGGGTTTTTGAGGTATTCAAGCAAATCTCTCAACGGTTTTGTTTGACTGGTCAACTGATCAAAAAATGGATCATCAAGATTTGGATGCTGGGTAAGAGCATCGTCTTTCAAAGAGTCGGTGTCTGAACTGATACCATACAGCCAGTTTTTTGCTTTATTTGTGTATTCTCCAAGTCTGGCACTTATACCATAGCTTGCATCGATATCCGAGTATGCTTTGATTCCTGAGAGTGTTGCAAATCCCAGCGCAAACCAGTCTTTAAGGGTCGTCTCTTTAGTTTGGTCGAGGACCAGTGAGAACATATATTTCCATGCGCGTGTTGAAGCTTTTTGAAAGGGCGTGAGATGCAATTTTTGCACGATTTTACTTTTATCGCCGAGCATAACGGTAGCTGCTGAAAAAAGAGCAACAGTGGCTAAAATCGTGACCGTTTTGTTTGTGATGCTCAATCGTTTATTTTGTATTCGTATGAACCGAGCTGTTTTATTAATCCACGATAATCCGGTTGTTTTTAGAATATTTTCGATAGTATTAAGATGCTTATCGACTTGTTCAAGAAGTTGATCGGCTGACGCCTGTCGAGTTAAAGAGCCTTGTTCTGGTGCGTGAAATGCTGACAATTCAAACACATCAAGAGGAAGATCAATAAGGCCTTTTTTTAGGCTATCGGCCAAAATATCACTTTGTCCCTCTAATTTTTGTATATATTCATAAAGAGCTTGAGTTGAACGGGCAGTTTCTTTGTCTGAACGTATTTCTTCAAGGTGCGCGTTGATTATACCAAAGCGTTCTACAAGAGCCTTTAAATGAACAGGGTTTCTTTTTTTGATAAAAGAGCACGCATGATTTTGAGCATTGCCCACAAGTTGAGAGAGCATTGATATGTTGCCCTGAAGCTGTGATGTTTTTTTATCAAGTATTGCGAACAAGCTGAGGTTGAGTGAGCTAGAATAATGTTCTGTTGTAGGTGCATGTATATCGGTAGGTTGATCTGATCTATTCTTTTGATCAGTATAAAATTGTTCTGGTACAGAGTTGTCGGATGTTTTTGTGTGATACACATGAATTGCTGTAGCAGTTGCTGCGGCTGCACAAAGAGCATACGCAGGAATCATTTTTTTATTGCATGCTAAACCAAATATTTTTTTGCTCGTGCTTACAGGTACTATTGCTGGTGCTGTTTTTTTTGTGCGAAGTAGTCGAGAAAAAAATGTGTTCACGCCTGGATTTGTATAAAGAGCGGTTTGTGGAACGGTAAGACATGTACATAAAAATAAAGCACGTATGTTCATAATAATGGTCCTTATAAGAATGCTTAAAGAGAGCCTTTAAGCGGTATTATGGCGTTCGCCATCTAGGCACGCTCAAACAAGTTCACGGTTTATACCGTCAAAGGGCATTATCCGTAATTCCGAGTGTGTATAGCTAAATGGACTTCGCTATATTTCACTAAATTATATAAGCAAGCTTATTCTTTTTCGCTTAAATGGCGAGAAAAAATTGTTTTTCGTCATATAGATTTTATATTTGTGATTTTTATTATTTTACAATGCATTCTAAATTTTTTTGCTATGATGTGTGGCAGAGGTTTTTTGTGGCATAAGTACCTATATTTTTTTTGGCTAAAGAGAGTGTGTTATGCAAATAAAACGAATGTTGTTTGGGGTTATATGTTTGTCTGTCGTGATAGCTATTGGTATAAAATACGGGCGATCCTTTTCTGCTCATCAAGAGCATAAGTATACACAAGCTATTACCTCTGCGCATAGTCCTTTGATTCCTCTTGCAATCATAGGCGGTGGCCCAGCAGGGTATAGTGCAGGGTTGTATGGCGCGCGGCAAAAAGTTCACACGGTTGTTTTTGAAGGAGCTCGACCTGGTGGGCAGCTTATGGAAACATCGTACGTAGATAACTGGCCAGGTAATCCGCATACACTCGGCAAAGATATTATGGATAAGGTGCGGGCACAAGCAGTATTGTTTGGGGCAGTGATGGTTCCCTTGACTATTAAATCGATTAACACTCGTACATGGCCCTTTGAACTTGAGACACACGAGGGTGATAAGCTCTATGCTTTAAGCGTTGTTATTGCTACAGGGGCGACGCCGAAATTGCTTGATGTGCCCGGTGTAAAGACTTATTGGGGACGAGGTATTACGACCTGTGCGATCTGCGATGCGCCTTTTTATAAAGATAAAGACGTCATTGTTGTGGGTGGTGGTGATGCGGCAGTCGAAGAAGCTCTTCAGTTGGTGGGGTATGCGAAATCTATAACGATATGCGTGCGCGGTTCTGCCGTGAGACCTTCTGCAGCCTCTTTTGTGGAGCGCTTTAACAAAGAGTATTCATCCATTCATATGCTCTACAATACGAATATAAAACAAATTCTTGGTGATGATGCACATGTCCAAAAAGTGGTTCTTGAAACAAACGGCGTGAAAGATGTGCGCGATATTGATGGAGTGTTTTTTGCTATTGGACATAAGCCAAATACTGATTGGATTGCGCCCGATATGCTTAAGCTTCATAAGGACGGTTTTATTGATATAGATTCTCATTCTCAATCATGGGGTAGTCAGTCAACCTCAGTGCATGGTGTTTTTGCCGCGGGTGATGTAGCAGATAATAGGTATCGTCAGGCAGGAGTTGCTTCAGGTGATGGAATAAAAGCAGTATTAGATGCTTTGAGCTTTTTGCGTGAAATTTCATTTGAATCAACAGGTAAAGAAACATTCTTTGTGCCGAAGAGTCGAGTGCTTGGAGAGCTTTTGCCTGTTACCTCGCACGAGGTTCTTTCACAAAAACTTAAGGCTCGTGATAGCGGTATTGTTATTGTTGAGTTTTATACCGATGCATGCCCAACGTGCGTGCGCATGGTGAAGGTTGTACAACAAACTCTTGGCGAGTTTAAAGACCAGGCTATTGGCCTGAAAGTGCATGCAATTAAGTCTGCGGACATTTCTCGCACATATGCTATCGCCAAAGCGCCTACGGTGCTTATTTTTAAGAATGGTTCTGAGATGGCACGCATCACTGATTTAATGTCCCAGCAAGACTTTAATGCGTTAATTAAGGGACTTTTATAAGGGCTCTGCCCTCGACCCGCAAGGGTCATTCAACCCTTGACCCATTGAAAGAGTTGCACAAACAATTGAATGGGTCTATCTGAAACGGCAATTGCCGTTAGTAACCGAGGAGATAACAAAACGGTAGAGACCGTTTTGTTATCTCCTCATGCTTCAAGCTACGCACATTCAGGTTTATGGTCAGGAAGTTAATGGCATAGATCATGTGTTCTCTGTTACTGGGTCAAGGGTTGAATGACCCTTGCGGGTTAAAGGGTGGAACCCTTATGGGCTTTGCCGTTATCATGCTTGTCGTCATTTGCTCATCATCAAAAAAATCACCAATACATCGCACATTCTTTATACTATTGAATTTTACTTTCCTTGCGTGTTACTGTTATTTCAAATAGAAATTTAAATCAAAAATAACGGCACAAAGGGGGGAGTATGAAACGTATATGGATGATTATCTGCGCGGTGTTTTTTTGTAGTGGGTACGCGTCTGCTTTGGATACAAATGAGGACGAAAAACCTACGATACCGTATCGCAAGCTTATGTTTTGTTTAAGACATCCGTGTGTATGGTCATTTTTGGATACTATAGCCTACTCAGAAGGTACCTACTGCGAAGAAGGTTATAATATGTGCTTTACGAAGGCATTGTTCTCAAGTTATGTCGATCATCCGCGTGTAAAATATACCAGTGGCAAGTGGACTTCAAGCGCAGCTGGTCGTTATCAATTTCTTGCACGCACATGGGACCGGATATCAAAAAAATTAAATCTGAAAGATTTTTCTCCTCAAAATCAGGATCGTGGAGCCATTCAGCTGGTATATGAAGGAGATGCGTTGGAACCACTTTTGAAGAATGATTTTGCTGAAACGGTGCGCAGAACGGCGAGTGTGTGGGCATCATTCCCTAATGCTCCTTATGGCCAGCCAACACGTAAAATGGAAGATCTTTTTAATTTTTATCGTGGCCGGCTTGTGTACTATAAAAAACTCTTTAATCAAACAACTCATGCATAGGGAGTAGGTCATGAATAAAACTATGATGAAACGGTATGGAACGATAATAGCTCTTGCTCTTGTTTTGGGTGGTATTTTTGCAGTCTTAACTCGTCCGATAAGGCGTTCTGTAAATGGAAAGCCTTCTGTCGCATTAACGGGTAGTAGTCAAGAGTCTATGTTTGATCGTGAGGGAAGAGGCTTTTCGTTCCAAAGCCATGATCCAAAAGAACGCAAAGAACAAGCAAAAATTTTTGGTGGTGGTGTAGAAGAAAGAGTTGTTT
This sequence comes from candidate division TM6 bacterium GW2011_GWE2_41_16, assembly GCA_000996695.1. GTDB lineage: Bacteria > Babelota > Babeliae > Babelales > Babelaceae > GWE2-41-16. Next base: position 11,779 of record LCAT01000010.1, read on the forward strand.
TTTATGCGCGTGAGGGAGCCAATTCTAACAAGGTCATTAAACGTACGGGGTTTTTAGTCAGAAGACCTGATGCGCGTGCTACGGTGCTTATTTGTCATGGGTATATGTGTAACAAATATGATGCGAATATTTTGAGACTTTTGTTTGCTGATTATAATGTGATGACATTTGATTTTCGTGCGCATGGCGATTGTTGCCAGGGACAAACGTGCTCATTTGGACGTGATGAGGCGTACGATGTAATCGGTGCAGCACACTTTATACGCGCATATCCTGAGTTAAGTAAAAAACCGTTGATTGTGTATGGTTTTTCGATGGGAGCTGTATCTTCAATAATTGCGCAATCGATGGAACCAACGCTTTTTGATGGCGCCATTTGGGATTGTCCTTATGATTCAAGTAATGAGTTACTCAATAGAAGTATAGACAAATTACAAATTACGATATTTGGTAAACAGGTTGCTTTACCTGGCAAAGAATTTTTGAAAAAACATGCATACAATCCATACGTGCAATCATTTTTAAAAACGATACTTAAAGCGGTTGCGCGTTTAGATGCAACCAAAATTAATACGATAGTGGTACCCGTCAGTGCGCTTGATGCTATCAAAAAGGTTACGATTCCATTTTTGATGATCACGAGTGATCATGATGAAAAAGTTCCTGTTGAGGTAGTTAAAAGCCTGTATGAAGCGGCAGGAAGCTTGAATAAACGGCTTTGGATAACGGGTGGAAGAAAGCATTTTGATTCACTTTTTTTTGCTCCAGAGGCTTATGCATATTATGTACATAGGTTTATTGAAAGAACGATTAAACAGATCAAAAAATAGGGGGACTTATGAATATAAAATGGATTATGGTGTCTGCATGTGTGGGCATGGTTTCTTTTGGTCTGTACTGCTATGAGAGCCAATCATCCGATGTGCCAAGAAAACGAATTAAACGTGAAGTTGTGCAACGTAATAGAAGAAAAAAACAGTGCTGTTCGTGTGGTTCAGCATGTAGAAATCCGATTTTAGTGCACGATCCTTATTATGTTGCATATGACCCGTGGCCATACACGGGTAGTGGTCCATATTGGCCTGGCAGCTGGAATTACTATGGCTTTAGACCCTATATGGGCATCGGCTTTTCATGGGGTTGTTAGTTATAGCAAAATCATCTGAGTAATAAAAAAGAATCGGTGAAATAACCGGTTCTTTTTTGTGTCCATTGCATGAGGTTATTTCAAAATTTTACACTGTTTTCATTGATATTTGGTAAGATTTGAAAATATATGGCAAGAGCCCAAGTGACATGCTCATCACTTGGTGGCCCGCTCAAACGTATCTTTTGTTTATGTGATTAAATCACACTATTCATGATCACGAATGTGCAGAGCTCCAGATGAAAATAAGTATGTATCGTCTGGGCCGTAGGCTTAATGGACTTCGCTATAAATGTGAGGTATGTATGCGATTTGTTATTCACAAGCACGATGCACGTAACTTGCATTACGACCTTCGTTTTGACGATGGATCTGTGTTGCTCTCATGGGCCGTGCCCAAAGGAGTGCCTCTCAAAGTTGGAGCCAAGCGTTTGGCTATTTTGATGCCCGATCATGAACGTTCATACATTGATTTTGAGGGTACGATTTCTGAAGGTCACTACGGTGCAGGTATCGTTGAAATTTGGGACAGTGGTACGTATACCAATGAACGTTCGATAAACATGCGAAAATCGCTTGACGATGGTTTGATCGAAATTACTTTTCATGGTGATCGCGTAAAGGGCGCTTATGTCCTCGTAAAAATGGCTCGTGGCTGGTTACTGTTTAAAAAGAAAAAGGATTAGTATGGCAAAAATTGAGCATGATGTTGCCATAACACATTCTGACCGCATGTACTACCCGCGTGACCATATAACAAAATTGGATGTTATTGAGTATTACCGGGTTGTTGCTTCACGGCTACTTGCTCAAATTCAGAAAAGACCTATTGTTATGCAGCGTTTTCCTGAGGGGATTGATGGTAAATCGTTTTATCACAAACGTGTGCCACCATATTTTCCTGCATGGATCGAACGCATCAAAATACCGCTCAAAGATAGAACTCGTGCAACGATGGGCGGTTTAATTATTAATTCGGTCGAAGATCTCATTTATGTGGTAAATCAAGGATGCTTGGTATTGCATGGGTGGTTAAGCCAAAAGGGATCTTTGAACAAGCCTGACAAAATAGTGTTTGATCTTGACCCAGGGGCACGTGTGCCTTTTGGTCAGGTAAAGACCGTTGCTTTAGCGCTTAAAACAGAACTTATTGCTTGTGGGCTTGAGCCATACGTTATGGTAACGGGTTCACGTGGTGTGCATGTGATCGTATGTATACAACCAGATAAAACGTTTGAAAGCATGCATGCTTTTGCATATAATTGTGCGCAGGCGGTAGAAGAAAAATTACCCGAATTAATAACGCTCAGTGTGCGTAAAAAAGAACGAGATCGACGCGTGTTTATTGATTATTTACGCAACTCCTATGGCCAAACAAGTGTTGTACCATACTCGCTACGCGCTCGTGACGGAGCTCCTGTTGCGATGCCCGTTTCATGGCAGGAACTTGATGAAGTTACATCAGCAGATTTTTTTACCATGAAAAAAGCAATTAAAAGAATTCTTGATGGCATTGATCCATGGGCTGACGCGCACATGTTAGTCGTCTGAAATAATATAGCGAAGTCCGTTAAATTATACACATTAATAAAAGATGTTTTTGAGCGGGCCACCAAGTGAATGGTAATCACTTGGTGGCCCGCTTGTTTTTGTGATACAGCGTACACATTGTTGCTATTTTTTAATGGTGATTGTAGTTGTTGTTGGTGCTGAAACTGATTGTTTTTGTTCATTTTCATGTAAGAGCATGTTAACAGTCAAAGGATCTTTCTGATTTAGTTGATCAAGAGCCAGTTTATTTTTTTCAGAATAATCTTGATGATAATAGTCTAAAAAAGCTTTTTGGGTTGGGCTTATTGCCATAGGATCATATGGATCATCTAGAAAATGTGTTTGTCGTCTGAACGTTGAACTGTTTGGTGATTTTTCATATGCATGTAGTACATGCTTGGCGAGATTGACATGAACAAATGATGGTATTGATTGACCTTCGTATGCTCCGCATACGGTGGTTAAAAAAATATTAGGTGCTGTACGTGTGAAATTTTTGGTGGAGTGTTTGTGACCATGGATATTGAGTATGACTGGTGCGTGCGAAAACGTAGGTTTATATAGTTCTTCTACACTTGTATGTGCTAATTTGCACGAAATATTTCCGCGAGCAGGGTTCGGCTGTGTTGGTTCAAAATAATGCTCGTGGTAATCGTTCCACAAAAAACCATTTACATTACAAATATCTTCTGGAGATACGGGCGTACTGCATATTGGTCGATATATGCGTTGAGATTGAACAGGAGGCATTGGCAGCACGTGGTATGCATCAGTTTGATTACTTGAGCGTGGAATGCCTCCATGTGAACCTACGGCATAATAGGGTTGATTTGGTGTATCAGATTCGCACCCGATGTATACGGCATGGGCAAGATAGGTATAAAAGTTTTTTATAGCATGGAATAACTCGGGATCACCATAGATACTTTCAAATGTATCTTTAAAATTGATCGCGGTACTTTCGTGATTACCGCGGCATAAAAATACTTGACCAGGATTGAGTTTTTCGAGCTTTAGGAGGGTAATGAGGACTTCATATGAATAACTACCACGATCTACGTAATCTCCGGTAAATACCAGAGACGTTCCTGGTTTTACGTGATAGGTGCTGTCCAAAACTGATCGTTCTTCTTTGCCATTTTTTTGAACAGGCATTTGTAGCTCTTCTAGTACATGCTCAAGTTTGTCTATAGCTCCGTGTATATCCCCTATAACCCAAAAATCGCTGTCTTTGCCACAATTTTGAATAATTTCAAAAGGGGTTGATTTAAACTGTCTACCGAAGAAAGGCTTTTTGCCTGATTGCTCTTCGATGCTTTTATCGCCGCAGATAATACCATTTTGACTCAAAATTGGTTCCATTCTTCGCTGAAAAAGTTTGAGTTCATTGAGTAATTCACCCCTGATGGCAGCGGCGTATTCAGATTGAAACTCAAAAACTGTATCTGGAATAGTTTGGTAGTGAGCTACTAAACCAATAAACTGTTTAAGATCACAGCACCTATTCTTGTCCGGAATCAGAGGCCATAGGTGCATTTGTTTTAGTTTGTTACAAAATTGTTCGCTGGTGTCATGTGCTTTTGTATCAAACGTGCTTGGTAGTTCTGGTGATGTTGTCTGATAAAAGGCCCCTAGGCCATATTCATTGCTAAAAAGCATTTCCATGCCGTGTAGGCATGTTTGATTGAAAGTGATAAGGATAACAAGTACCGATGCAATTATTTTTTTCATAGTATTCCTTAATTATTATTATTTTTTATTAATTTTTTGTGTGCCAAGAGTTTTGTTGTGAAGCTCTTGGGCAAGATCTCTTTTTAATATCTCGATTGAACTAATTTTTCGATCGCAATAACGATGGTAACATTCGCCATTCTTGTTGAAGCAATATTCAAATATGCAGGGTTCTGGCATTGCACCATTTTCCTGAATTGCTCCCAAAATACGGATTCTATAGGTGTTTTCTTTTTGACCGTGGTGCATTGTTGTTTGTTCATCACCAAGTCCATAGTGCAAGAAGTGATCAATCATTGGGCTAAAATCATGCACGATATGGTCGTGATCGATTTGATAGTCTCTGATAAGCGTAACATTGCCAATGTTGTGTACAGCAAAGTGATCTTTTTGTTGGTTAAGCCCAATATTTTTAACTGTGTATGTTCGAGGTTGTGCATTGCGTATAAGTGTTTCTTGTATGGCAATATCGCCATTTTCTTGATGTGCGCATAATGTTTCAAGAAAAATTTTTGTGTTTTCAGCTACCTGTGGCAACTGTGAAATTTGTCCGTGATAGATTGCCGATGCTTTTGCATGCATATTTTGTAATTTTAAAATGCTTGCTTGAGCAGGGATGCTCATTTCGACGTTTGCATTTTGGATGCATGATTTTATATATTTTATTGCCTCAATATTTTTTGTTTGTTGCATGATAGGTAAGGCTGTTTGAAGCATCTCCAAGATACGCTCGTATAGCATACTTTTTAAGGATATATCCTGTATTGCTTGTTGTTCTATATCCTTTTCTTCATCTATGTCAGTTTGTCCATTACTACCAGCTCCTTGACAAAATCCGTTGGCATTAAGACTCTGTGCTCGTGCATTTTCACCAGGTAGCATTGCTGTAGGTATTTGTTGAGACTCATTTGAAGGATTTAGTACTGATGTTGGTTGTGATGTTGCCGTAGGAACAATGGTAGCTTTTTGGTGATATTTTTTGAGTATGTTTGTTCCAAAAATACCTGGATTGATTTCAATGACAGAAACGTTTATGCGCATTGGTTCTGCATATTTTTTCTGCTGCGTTTTTAATGAAGTTGTTGTTTCAAAAGATTGAGAAATCATGTGTTCAAATTTTTGCATGGGAGAAAAAGCGCAGGCAGGGGTTGGATTTGAAGCCACGGTAGTAGTAATAGTAGGGGAATTTCCCAATATTGGTGCCTGTTGTTTTTGTTGAGCCGTAAAACTGGGCAGGTACATGCGTACAAAATAATCTATATATTGTTGCATTACCCGGTTAAAATTTTGTGCTGATTCAATACTCCCATTAACAGGAACGGTTGATAAAAGCGTACTGTGTTGTTTAAGAGTTTGATAATAAGTTTCTGTACATGCATGCCCATAGGGTGCCTCAAGAGCTTTAGTGTAATAACACCAGAGGCTATCGAGAAAACCGGGTAATTCAGAGCGGGATGCAAGAGCATAATCAAAAACGGTATTGTGATGACGGTCTGTTGAGGTTATGTTTTTTGTATCGTGATCGAATATGAAAAGCATGGCATTTTTAAAGGCTTCTTCATAGTTAACAGTTTTGGAAGGGACGCCAGGCTTATTTAAGAAGCATGCAAGCATAGAGAGGCTTATGCCGTATGTGTTTTGTGTAGAAAAAATTTTTTCTATTTCTTGTGGTCTTGTAAAAGACGTAATAATTTGCATAATCAACATTAAAACCGTTTCTGAATGCGCATATTTTTCTTTTAAATCGAAAGATGAGCTTGGATGGTACATATCCATTGAACAAGAGAATTCAGAAATGTTTTCAAGACATTTTTGTAAAACATCATGAAGTTTTTTTGATTGCTCAGTTTCTGGAGAGATATATGTTTTAAAAGGATCGGTTATAGAAAATTTAATAAAGTCTAGTTTTGGGTAATAAAAGATAAATCTATTGTATATAAGAGTAAGGAGTGCAGTGTGTAAGGCATTGTGATGAAGATAATCCTTAATTGAAAGATTGGCATTGTTTTTTAAGAGCACACCAACCATCAAGATATTTGATTTGGCAAGTGCAATATGTAAAGGTGTTCTTCCAAAACTTGTTTGAGTATTGATTAAAGAAGTTTTTATCTGTTGGGATATTTTGTTTAAAACATGCTCAAGTAATGTATCGTTTTCAGCAAGAAATAGGCCATGAAATGGACAATATTTTTCACTGGGAATGAGTGTCTTTTCGCATAGTTTGTACAAAGGGTGTTTAATAACCTGCGGGTTGGTTCCAAATGTCATATCCGTTGATGTCCAATCCGCTCCAAGATGTTCTAAAAAAGATAGAACTTTTGGATCAGTATTATTGAAGCATGCTAAAAAAAGCATTGCGTTCAGAAAAGCCTTATCAAAAGTATACTCTGTTTTTTTTATGAAATCGGTGACTTTTGCTGGTGAAAATTTTGGGTTTCCTCTGATACATTCTAATAATGTTTCTTCGGGTGATATTTCTGATACTGCCAGCCAGTTGATTTGTTGTGTTACGATAGAACGTCTTTTGTGATGATCTATGAATTCATTAAGTACGATATAGAGTTGTGGATTTTTTTGTGAATACTCAAGTGGCGACATCCAGCCTTTTGCTTTTGATGGTGCAGTGACGATGGGTCCAAAGTCGCCGCGTCCCATAATTCCTTTACAAAGTAAGTCAAGGGTTTTTTCATCGTTATGTTGCATGGGTATGTCAAAATGGGCTCTTTGGGCTTGAGGAATTTTTTCTTGCACAAGAATGGCATGCATGATGTTATGGTCTTGGTACCATTCAGCAAGTGCAAGGGCATCTAAGTTGGATACTGGTTCAATACAACTTCTACGGTATGAGTTATCATTGATCAGCCGGTATATAATAAGATCGTATATATCTTTTTTAGTTGGATCGGTCTGAATATGCTTTTGACGAATAGCAAAATGAAGAGGTGTGGTTTCTTGTCCCTCATTGATAATTACAGGATTTTGAGAAGCCCCATGTAAAAGTAAAAATTGGATCATTTCAAGGTAATACCCATCTATAGCTGCGATAAGAGTGTAATTTCCTGCTGATTTTATAAAAGAAAAAAAATCTGAGGGAGTTTGTATGCTTTCAAGAAGATCGGTAATAATCGAGGTCAATGGACTTGCGCCCGCTTCCGAAAGACACATTACCAATTCATCTTTTGCAGAAGTAAACGCAAAGTTCGTTTTTTGCAAACCTTTGCAGCTACCCAAAACATCCAAGGCATGTTTTATTGATATTTCGGGTAGCGGTCCTTTTATTTGGCGCTTTCCATTCTTTTTGATAGGTGTGGGCTGAGGTTTGCGACATATTGGACATGAGTGTTTTTTAAGCAGGTGCGGTTGAACGCAGTTCAAATGAAATGTATGTCCACAGGAAAGTCGAGCTGTGCGTAATTCTTGAGATGATTCTAAACCTTCTTTTTGAGTTGTTGAAAATGATACAAGCGGCGCCTGGCAAATTGAGCATATAAATTTTTCGCATTGAGGTTGTTGTGGAATCTGCTCCATAGCATGTATGGTATGCAATGTTCCAAAATTAATAACAAAAAATAAGACGAAAAATAGTTTTTTTATACCGTTTTTTTTCATACATACATTCCTGTTTTTAAGTATTATTTTGTACTTATTTTTATTTTATATTTTTATAAAAAATAGTCAAACTGAAGATTTTATATACATCTTGTCATGGGTATAATTTTGTGCACAAAATTGTTGAGTTTTAGGAGCTTGTAGCTTTTTTGTGCATTGCTAGGCTTTGATTAATATGATTTGCACCAGTTGCGCATTATTAATTTTTCGCTTACAAGAAGGATTTTGGATATGAGTATACATCGTATTTCATCTCAGCCCATTCTTCAAGAGCAGTCATCAGCCTATGTTTTTTTGTGTCATGACCATGATCATGCTGCTATTCTCGAAATTATGGGGTCTTTATGCTCCACGGTGTGTGCGCAGAGTGCACATGAAGAATTTAGTGGACAAGAAGGCTCGGTTCTTAATGTGCCTTTTTTGATTCATGGAGCGATCGCATACGGAATACTTGTTGGTGTGGGAGAATCTATTTCGCAGCAATATTCTTTTGAAGATTGTTGCGCATATGTTGAGCGAGTACGTCGTGCACTTGCCCTTGCGCAGCGTATGGTTGAGCGCTTAAAGGTTGTGAGCGTTGCCGTTGATTTAACTAAAGTTGCATTAGAGCCTGATGCAACAACTATGGTGTGTGAGTGTGTGACTATTTGGAACATAGCCTCGTACCACTTAGCAACCTATCTAACAGACCAATCGCGGCATGTAGCGCGGGTACAATCATGCGCTTGGTGTATCGATGATCAGTATATGCAAGATGCTCAAATTGGGTTGGTGCAAGGCGATATTATTGGTTCAAGCGTAAACATGGATCGCGAGTGGTGTGATACTCCTCCTTCTATGCTCACGCCTCGTATACTTGCCCAACACGCTCAAGATGTTGCTAAAAAACATGGTTTGTCTTGTACGGTATTTGATGAAAATCAAATCAAAGAAATGGGTATGGGCGGTGTCGCAGGTGTTGCACGGGGTTCAGATGAACCTTCTCGGTTTGTGGTGCTTGAGTACGGCAAAGAGTTTGCAGGCAAAACTATCGGTTTGGTGGGTAAGGGCGTGACGTTTGACTCTGGAGGCTTGAGCTTGAAGCCGGCTGAAGGCATGGAGCCACAAAAAGACGACATGGCCGGTGCGGCATCGGTTATTGCAACGATGAGTGCCATTAGTCAGCTTAAACTGCCCGTGCACGTAGTAGTAGTTACCCCTATGGTAGAAAATTTGCCCAGTGGAAAATCGCTTAAACCCGGTGATATTATTCGTTTTTACAATGGCAAAACCGCTGAAATTTTAAACACTGATGCAGAAGGTCGCTTGATTCTTGCTGATGCTCTTGCATACATCACTAAGCATTACAATATTACTAAACTTTATGATATTGCAACTCTTACGGGAGCATGTATTTATGCCGTTGGGCCTCATTATGCGGCAGTTATGGGGCATGATAAGCCCATGCTTGCTGAACTCTATGAAACGGGGCTTAAAAGCGGTGATCGCGTATGGGCTCTGCCTTTTGATCCAGCGTACAAAAAAGCTATTCGCTCTGATTTGGCCGATATTTCAAACAAGGGTTCTTCACGGTACCGTGCGGGCACAATTACCGCTGGATTGTTTTTGAGCTATTTTGTACCAGAGGATGTTGCATGGGTGCATACCGACATCGGTAGTGTTTCTTTTGACGTGCCCGATAAGCCGTACTATCGCATAGGGGGTGCAACGGGCTTTGGTGTGCGACTATTTATTGAGATGATTAAACAAGAAGCACAAAAATAGGGGAAGCAGAAAATAAGGGCTTTGCCCTTGGACCCATAAGGCCAGAGTCTTTAACGTTAAAGACTCTGGGGCCCTTAACCCAGTGACAAAATATACCGGATCAATCATCTCTAGCCAAAGCTAAAGACGATTGATCCGGTTATAGCTTACGCAGTTTTTTTGCTGCACGCGATCATAATGCCGGCAAGTCACAGCGAGGTGGTAAGGGATGAAAAAAGCGATTATTTTTCTTCACCAAAATCTATGCGCTCAAAACATAACGATTTTCTTGGGGGATCATTTAAAGTTCTGCCTCCGGTGAGAATCGTTGCAAAAAAAATTATAGGTTTATGCCTAAAATGAGAGCATTCGAGTAATTTTTTCTTGAGTATAGTTTTGAAAGCTGTGGAGTCTTTTGGTGATGAAGGCACCATAGGAATGAAATTTTTATAGGAAGATATGTGCAGGTGGGATGTTAACATTTCGTTTATATGGTTCATAACAACGTTAACACGTAAAATGGGGTTAATTTTTGAGCCTGGGAAAGTGTATATTATTTTTTTGTCTGGGCAGATTCAACAGCGAAGTGCATCACTTGGAAATTGACCAGTGAGGCGAAGAAATTCTTCGTTTGGGGTTAAATAATTCAAAGTTTTTCGAGGTCGAT
>LCAT01000011.1 GCA_000996695.1 candidate division TM6 bacterium GW2011_GWE2_41_16
TATTATGATTTGTCGGTGTCAGCATGAACCGCCGTATACCGAACGGTACGTACGGTGGTGTGAGAGGGCGGGAGCTCGCGCTCCCCCCTACTCGATTGCATGTAATGGGTTTTATATGGCAAACCACGCATCAATTTCCGAGATTACGGTCTGTGGAACTTGTGCACTATAATTTTGAAGATGGTGATTAAGCCCATCATATGAGCATACTTTAATATTTTTTGCATGCTCTTTTAAGCACATAGCTGCAAAATCATCGCATGCTTGCAGGGGAACTGTTTCATCAAGAGAGCCTGCAAGTACAAGCATAGGAGCTCGACATTTTCTGAGGTCTCTGCCTGGCGCATAGTCTAAACGAGCTGCCCAATATGCATGCGATTTGCCCTGAAAAAATACGTTTGGTGAGCGCATGGTGCGAATCAGCGCAATTTGGCTTAAGAGATAGGCTTTTTGAGCTCGATCTTCTACCTGACCAGCGAATCCTTTGCGAGTGGATTTATGTTCTTTGAGATATGTTTGTTCGAGCACAGTGCTTAATGGCCACTCGAGTGTTGAGCCTATGACGAGTACTTTGCGCACACGCCAAAGATAAGGGACGAGGAGCGCTGCAACTTCAGCACCTTCTTCTTGAGCAATAATCACCGTTGAGCCGTCCCACGAGTTGCCGAGTGTGTCTTTGAGAATAGTGGTGACGGTGAGAACGTCTTGTGACCGTTGCCTAATTGTATTGAGGGAATGAAATTCTTTGTCTCTACACAAGATTCCGTCAATACCGGCTTTTTCGATCAAAAGAACATGCATGGTGCTATTCAAAGCTCGTGTGCATGCGTATTCATATGCCGATAGTGGAGTCTCAATTTTGTCTTTGGACTGAGGCAGAACAGATTCCTTTGCAGAGTCTTGCATGATGATGCACAAAGGTTGTGGAACTGATGCGCCCGATCTTTTGAGGTAGTACGTCAAAAGTGTTGTATCGGGTCTGCGTGTACGATTTGATTCAAATCCCGTGTTTTGAGCTGATAATCCGATTGTAGCTGTGAATACTGTAATGGCAATAAGATTACAAGATGTTTTAACAAACATGGAGACTTTCCCTTATAATGGTAAAAAAAGTTAATTAAGATCGAGCAGATGAGCGAGTTCTTCTGCTGATTCAAATAGAATAGCATGTAATCCAGTATATTGGGCAGATTTTATATTTTTTTCTTTATCATCTATGAATGTAATGCTTTTTGCGGAAGGAAATCGTTTTTTTATTTCTACCGTAAGATACTTGAAAAAACGAGAGTCAGGCTTTTTTGTATAGTGCGAAAGTGCGCCACTGGTGAAAGCAAAATCAAATAATTTGTTTAATTCAGGATATTTTTTTGTGAGTTCTTTATAGGTATATTCGCCGATGTTTGATGCGACAACAAGTATTGCACCTTCTTGTTTAAGTCTTTCAATTATAGCAACAACATCATTATTAATTATTTGCTGATTGCATACATCAAAGAAGGTTTGGCGATAACGCAAAAGTTCGGGATACTTTTGTGTGAGAAGCATAATGCGACCTTCTACGGAATCTGCAAGATGTCTTGTTTCGTGATAACTACCCCAAAAGGTTGGAGATGAAACAAGCCAAATGAGTTTAAGTTTCCCCTTGGTATGTGACAATACGTTAAGAACACCTTTTTGGGAAAGAATGAAAAGTACTTCATGTAGATCGAAAGCATACACTTGATTGGTGCGTATGTTTTTTTTAGAGAGAACAATAACAGGTTTTTTATGTTTTTTTATATGAAATGCTTGGAGCGTATGTACCACATTGAGGCCGATAAAACAGATTACAAGCATGAGTAAGTATGTGTTTATTTTTGATATTATTTTTTTACACATTTTCTTTAATGTCCTTTCATATCCTTATCTAGTGATTCAAAAAGCATATCAATATTGATATCAGCATAACCGTCTATCATCAGATCAGCATGCTGAGTTTGAGCCTTATTTCCCGATGAATTTATACCAATACAAAACATGCCTGCTGCTTGGCCTGCTGCAATGCCATGAGCAGAGTCTTCTACCACAACACATAATTGTGGATTTACATTGATTTTGCTGGCAGCGAGAAGGTAGATGTCAGGATTTGGTTTGCCTTTACCCGCAACATCATCTAAGCCATACACATGCTCCCCAAAAAAATGTCTGATATTAAGAGCATTTTGGGTAAGGTGAATGGTAAGGCTACGCGCGTTAGTTGCTATTGCGGTTTTTATGCCACGTTCTCGTAATTTGTTGTGAAATTCAACAAATCCTTCAAGATATGTAATGCCTGCTTCATAAAGTCCATGGGCAAGAGCTTCTTTCTCTTCACAGAGCGTTTTTACATCATCTGTCATGCCCGTTATTTCTTTGATAACGCGACAGCTGTTAACGACATCTAAACCTTGAATGTGCGTGCGAATAAGCTGCAGGAGTTCTGGGGTACAAGGTATACGTTTTTCTTCCAATAATTTACAAGTTGCAGCACCCCATACACGTTCGGTGTCGACGATTGTTCCGTCCATATCAAAAATGACTGCTTTATACATTATGCATACTCCACATGTTAAAAAAATAAGGTACACTCAAACATCGTACGTGTTTTTTTATGGCATTCGCATCTCCATGATGCGATTAAGTACAAGCATTTGGGCGGTTAGCTCCAGACCGCGAGAGTGCTTTTCTTAGTGAATCTTGCTATAGTGTATACGGTTTTTGTTTTTTCTGTGAGCTTTTGTATGTGATCGTTCTTTATTGTTTCAAATAGTATATTTAAGAAAGCTAGGCATGAGTATTTGTAAGATTCGTAACTGGTTTGTCATCTGTTTCGTTACATTTTTTTGCTTTGTAGGTCTTGCGGGAAGCTTTTTGTGGCTGTGGCATAATGCTCGATATATACATATAAAACACATATATCATGCATCTAAAGTTGCATTTAATGTACCCGAAAAACGTTCATTGAATCACGTGGGCGTTATTATGGATGGCAACCGCCGCTGGGCGCGCAATGCAGGGCTTAAGCCATGGATCGGTCATCAAAAGGGCGTTGATCCGCTCAGAAGTTTAATTGAGCTTTGTCTTGAGCGTAATATTTCTCAAGTGACCGTATACGCACTTTCTATCGAAAATCTTAAACGACCACAAGAAGAGCTTGATTTTCTCTTTAACGTGATAGCTCGTCAATTAGTGGATAGTGATTTGACTAAGTTGTTTGATCAAGGGGTACGCGTACGCTTTTATGGTGATAAAACACTTTATCCCGATGTACTTAAACCTCTGGTAGAACAGGTTGAAGAAAAGACTAAAAATAATACAAAGCTCGAGTTCGGTATTTTGTTGTGCTACGGCGGTCAGCAAGAAATTGTCGCTGCTGCACAAACGCTCGCTCAAAAAGTAGCGCGTGGTGAAGTTAAAGCCGATGCGGTAAACGCTCAAACTTTTGAAGATTGTTTGTGGACCGGAGCCCTATCGCAACCAGACTTGGTTATTCGTACGGGGTTTGCACAACGCTTGAGTAACTTTTTGACCTACAAGAGTGCGTATAGTGAAATTAGATTTGTTGATGCGTTCTGGCCGGATGTCACAAAAGACATGCTTACAAAATTGTTTGATCAGTACCAAAAGGTAGATCGCACCTTTGGCGCATAGTTTTAGAAGAGCTCTGATTGGTTCTTTGTGCATGTTTTGAATTTGATAAAACTGAAGGGGCGATGCAAATAAAGTGCATCGCCCCTTTTTATATGTTCTTGAGTATGAGCTAAAAACAATTCTGAGCTTCTTTTTCGTGTTTAATTATGTTGTTTGAGTTTGTTTGTCCGAATTTTGCTGGTTGCCGAAAGTAAAGCTTATTACGCCAATGGGTCTGTGTAATTGTATATAACGCATACGATCAACCCGTTCATCTTCTGCTTCCATATTTTTTTGTTCAATTTTTGCATAGAGCTCATTTATCCGCAACCTGCCAGCTTCTATTTCTTCATCCTGATCATCCTGTGCTTGCTTAATTTGATCTAACCTTTGGGCAAGGGCTCTATTATGTTGTTGCAGGGTATTATTGTATTGGCGAGCTGTGCCAAAATAACCTGATAATTTTTTAGAATTTTTTTTGTAATCATATGCAAATGCAACAAGAATTCCTGAAAAAATGATATAGGGAACTGCTGTGCGCAAGCGTGGCGGAACTATTCGTGATATTGCATATGTGCCGGCGCTTATACCTGTTAATGTAAATGCACCAGCGGCAATTACTTTGGCCGAAGACGTTTGGGTACGCGTTGCACTGTGCGCCAAAAATAGACATGCGCATAATGCGAAACAGCTACATTTTTGAATATATTTCATACTATGCTTCTTTCGTATTCTATTACTCAACCGTTACATACACGGTGAGCTGCTTTTTGAGATCAACAATTGAGCCAGAAGTTGGTCGCTGCTCGCTGACCAGCGGTTGATGATCCGCTGCAATAGCAGCAAGCTCTTCAGGTTGATTGAGAATTTGAATTATGCCATCGTATTTTTTTATGAGCTGTTCGACAAACTCAAGCGGTATTTTTTTGAGTGACGGCATAATGCTAAGTGTCGATGTGTTATGTGCAACAAATGCATATGCAGAAGGAGCTTTTGTGCCCAATAATGCACCTTGTATTGGCCACAACGCAATAACGGTGTCATTGGGTAGATGCGATGGCAAAGGATATGTTTTTAGGTGAATTCCATTTTTTTCGAGCAGTTCAGAAACGTTTTGAACCTTAGCGTGCAGAGGTACTGCAGGCATGCAGAGTTGTTGTTTTTTGCGCGAAATAACTAAATAAATAGATTGATAAGGCTTGATGCGTTGTCCCGGCTCGGGCTTTTGCTGCAGAATAGTACCCTCGGCAAGTTCTTCGTTTATGACCTCGCTGCTAATACGTACGTTGAGTGGAAATGCGCTGATTGGTTTAATGGCATCTGCTATGCGCTGACCAATGAACGATGGGCACACGCCAGCTTTTTGATTGAATATAAATGCGGGCACAAGATAACCCAAAAGAAATAAAAAAAACGGAATAACGGCGAGCCAAAAAACTGGTTTGTAATTCATAAGTGTTTTTTTATAAAAAAAAAGAAGCTTTGTTACAAATGCGTGGTAGATAGTTTAGGGTTCGGGTAAAAAAAATAAAGGTTTGCGCATAAGCCGGATTCTGTTACACACACCACACTATGACATGCGTATGTGTGCGATAACCATTTGTCTAAGCGATATACCCGTGTGTTTAAATCGGAACGAACAACCGTACACACTGTTTTATCTTGCTCCTGGTAGGGTTTACCCCTGCACAATGTTGCCATCATGCACCGTGCGCTTTTACCGCACTTTTTCACCCGTGCCTGTCTCCAGGCGGTTTTTTTCTGTGGCACTTTCCAGAGGCTTACGCCTTCCTTGATTTCCCAAGGTACCATATTCGTGTTGGAGTCCGGACTTTCCTCACCTGCGTGTTACCACGCAAGCGCGATTATCCTGCAAACCTTTATATTTTTTATTTTATCATGGTTTTGAATTTTTAACACTAATTATTAAGGACTGTTACAAGCTCAATTATTTTATTATGTAGTTCTTGTGTTGATATGTGAAGATCAAATTGTGTATCAAAAAGATAGAGCATTTTTAAATGTTCTTTTTTTGTTTTATCAAAAACGGGTAATAAAAGACTTTGGTCAAAATATACAAGATTAATTTTTTGGTCTTCTTCGAAAAAAATGGGATGGTCTGACGTTTGAGCCATTGCTAGGGAGAGCGTAGTGGTTAATAATTCTAGAAAATCTACAGGTGCATGCTGTGGTTGAGTTGCAATGTATTTATCGATATACACAAGAGCCATAGCATATACAACTAATAAGTAATCATTTGATAACAAAGCCAAGCCATTGTTTGGTTTAGGTGCAATTTTTGGATATTCTACATCATTAATATTTACATATAATGGATAAATGTCTGGAAAATAGATGCACGATAAAACTTCACATAAGTGTTTATAGACTAAGTTTCTATAACTGTCATACAGACTTATAGTAATAGGCGTATCTTTTGGTAAATACCATGAGACGGGATATTTTTGTGGAAAAATTTTTGGAATATATTTTTCGGTTACATATGAGCATAGTTTTGTAGCTTTTTCTTCTACATTTGGACTCAAAGGTGAACTAAATAGTGTTTGAATTAGTTTTTTATTAATGGCGCATTCGATGTTTTCGTTTGATTGTGTGTCAACAAGGTTAAAACAAGGCATTGTTTCAACCCAATTAAGTTCTTGTTTAAGGGCATTTTCCAAACAGTATTTGTGTATTTTTTGCGCTTGAGCGATATATTGAACCATTCGTTCAGGACGGGTAAAATCCATCCATTTTGATGATTTACTTAGGTTTTTCATTATTGCTTGTCTTATGGTCAGCAGATGCTGTTGATCAAGAGGCGTTTTATGAATTTCAAGCGCCTGCATTGTTGGTTCTGGTCTTTCATGTGGCTTTGCATGTTCATTTTTTGCGGGCATGCCTGTACCAGGATAACGAGCTGTAGGTTGATTTTTTGCTTCTATAGTAATGACAGCTTTACAGACGGGAGTGAAAAAATAAGAGATTAGTAAAATCATTTTTATATATTTCATGAGAGGACTTTCATTGAATATTTTTATTAATTATATTTTTAAAACGACTGAACTAATCAATTTTTTAATACATGTATAAGTTCGACAATCTTATTATTGAGTTCTTCGCTCGATATGCGTGTATTAAAATCGATAGTGAATAAAAGCTGCGTTTCGATATTTTCATTAATAGATGATTGATTGTGAGGTAAATTAAAAAATTTCTCAATATCAATGGATGTTATTTTTGCGTCAAAAATTTGTTTAATGGATAAAGAAAGAGCGGCAGTAAGAATTTGTAAAAAATCTACTTGAGTTGTTGTTTTGCTGATGTATCTATCAAGATAAATAAGGCCTATAGCATAGGCGATAAGAGAGTCTGCACCTGTTAGAAGAATATGTTGATTAATTGGTTGAAAATAGATATTGCATAAAATTGTCCTTCCATGCTGGTTTATTTTTTTACGGTAAATTTCGAGCGCCTTGTTTAGCTCAAGTTCTTTATGCGAGTTTGTCCATACAATTACATTATCAGGGGCTCTTAAGTATTTTGTTTCAAGGTATTTGAATAATTGACGTGATTTTTTTTGTATGTCTAAACAGATACAAGCATTAAAAAAATATGTGATTAAAATTTGATTGGCTCTGCAGTCAGCGTTGATTTCTGGTTGAACTTCTATAATGCTATGCAAAGGTACATGTTCGCAGAAAGTAAACTCAGGTAAAAGTTCATTACATGGATTATTTTTAATCATTGATCGAGCTTTTATCTCATATGAATCTATAGCTTCAGAAGTTGTTATTGCACGTAATTCAGATGAGGTTTCCCACTCTCTTGTTTTTTGAACAACATCGGCAATTATTTTTTCTGTTTGTATAGGGGTTGCATGTATGGTGCATGTATGAAGCGTTTTTTCTGGTTGGGCCGATTCAGCAAATGTTTCTAATTTGCACGGCATATTCATTGGTCTTGAAACTTGTGGCTTAAGGAATATGTCCGCGTATTGTAAAATTTGCGAAGGTTGATTGTGCTTATTTGTAAGCAATTTTATTAAGCAAATTCTGGATGTTTTTTGTGGTGCAATGGGTGATGTTTCAAACTGAAGCGTTTGTTGTTCCATAGCTCTGCATGATAAGGAAAAAAAACAACAAAAAATAATGCATATTTTTTTGTTCATTAAAAACCTTTAAATGGAATGCTTTATATGTGATTATATGTAACTAAGTATAAGTAGATATTTTCAAATGGCAAATTTATTTTTTCCCAGATGCCAAAAGATTTGTATGCACGTATCTGATAAAAAGTGCGCGACGGGTATTGTTGCTATCTTTTACAACCAAAAAACAATGAAAAGCATGGTGATAAAACCAAAGATAACGTTGGTATCGATAAGCACTTGGCTAATAATGCTTGTTTTAGATATGAGCGAATAATTTTGAGGATGCTGAATAATATGTGAGCACGCAGTGCGTGAAACGCGACCTGATGATATTCCTGCACACAATGTGCTCAATGCTATCGCAAGAGCAGCCGCAATCGCCTTAACTCCACTAATGTCGGTAAGGTACCCATTCAAGGGTAATAAAATAATGATCATGCTGGTAACAAATGAAAACAATATGGGTGTTTCGATGAGAATTTGGCTAACAAAGGTGAATGAGAGTACTCGTGAGTATGCATGCTTATTAATGCCTATACACGAACATGCCTCAGACGCAAACATTCGCTGACCACGAAGTGGGCCAAACGCTCCCAACCCGAGTGCGATACCACTTGCGAGTAAAGATAGAGCCAGCGACCATGATGCATGAACGCTTTGTGAAAAAATAAGCCAACTGATGACAAACCCAAAAATGGTCGGAGTTTGCATAATCGTGAGAGTTATGAGTGCCAAATTTGTTGCGCGACCATCCTCAAAGGGTTCTCGTGCAAGTCCTAAAATTGCGTTTTTTGCAGGCTCAGCGGAGTAAAAACCTATGCACATGCCGGTGAACCCGACTGCAAGTAATACACCACAGTTGGCAATGACTTCTGGGAGATCATGAGGAACTCTAAAGCAAAAAAGTAACGTGATGATCAATGCGATGGTAATCGTTGCTTCAACAACAACGGTGCTGATAAGAAAAACTTTGCGTAAAGCATTTGCAGCCTCAGGTTGCTCGTTGATCATACGCGAAGCGGTTTTACCAATCTGTGCTTGCGCATATGTTACGCCGAGGGCGGGGAGAACTATAGTGAGAATTGCCGAGGCGTAGTGAATACATGCAATAATAACATCCATGAACGATAACTTTCAAAATAATGATCTTTTAGTGTCCTTCTCCAAGGCTTATGCCCAGGTACGTGATGCTCAGGGTCGAGAACACAAACGCTTGAATGAATCCTTCAAAAAAGCCAAAAAAGAACGCGATAATCAAATTGATGCCTGATACAATACCAATAACCTGAATTGCAGGGTGTACCACCAGCACATTTTTCCATAAATCGGTAATGATCGCGCCGCCAAAAATATTACCAAACAAACGGAAGGCGAGTGATATGACCGATGCAAATTTACTCAAAATTTCAAGTGGCAGCCCAATAAAACCGATAACGGTATTGAGAATAATTTTAATAATCAACCAGGGGAAGTTTAGTAACGTGATCTTATGCGAGCGTACCGCAAAAGGCCACATAAAATATACCTGTAGATAATCGATGAGCCCCTTTGCAAGGAATGTTTCTTTTTGAATGTAAAAAAAGGACAGCAAAGCAAGTGCGAGCGTGGTGTTAATATCTTTGGTAGGTTCTTCGCAGAATGGGAGCAGAACGACGGTGTTACACAAAAAAATGTATCCAAAAAGAATCGCCACGTAGATTGAATATTTTTCACTAAAAATACCTAAAGCCTGTTGGGCCATGCTGACTGCTGCGCCTACTAATTGTAAGACCGCATGTCCAGCTATGGAGTTTGGCTTTTTGATGGCGATGCGTGCGAGAATGGATAACACGATGATTACACCGAGTACAACCCAGGTGAATATGAGGGTATCGGCGGATAAATACAAAAATTTTTGGTTCAAGCCAAATGTGGTAAAAGGCTTCCAAAAATGTTCATGAAATATTTCGATGTCTTTCATAGAGCGAAATCCATTAAGGTTTATACATTCATGGTCGTGAATAATGTAATTTACTCATATCGGCCGAGAGCATGTTTGAGCGTGACCAAGTGGCTTTTCCCTCACAGGTTTCACGCATTTTTTTGAGTGTTTATTTCACGATGGTCGTTTTGTAGTATAAACCTCTTGGATTTCATTTGCTACCAAAGAAAGGCATGACTCAAATTTTTATGGCAGAAAGTGCAAGAACTCAAGTATTTTATATGCCAACAGAGCGCTTAAACAGACTCGTGCACACATAAAAATAATGTGCATAATTGTTTGGTTGGGCTGCAGGTAACGAAAGGTAAAAAAATAGCTTGCGCCCGTAGCGAGCGCAAGCAAAAGTATTTGTCTAATCATTGATTATTAGGCTGCAAGTTGTTTTTGCAAGTTCCAGTATGCATGAACGATGGACTTGGATCCAGTAATCACTACAAGGCCGTCTTTGCTATCAACAGATTGTGCTGCATAATTGTATGCTTCAACAAATGTTTTAAACATTTTTGCCTTGATCTTGAGTCCTTTTATGTTGTTGGTCATTGTTTCCGCATTCCATGAGTCAGACTCATACGATCCAGGAACAAATTCTTGAACGGGGCAAATAGCAACCATGCCGCCCGTTTTTTTAGCGAAGTAGCGTAAAATTTTCATGAACGTTTCTTGTTCAAGATTTTTTGCGGTAGCTCCGATAACAAGGGTAATGCCCTTAAGAGGCTTTTGGTAATGCAACAAGCGTACGCCAAAAAGTACGTTTTCGATTGCATCAAGATTAGAAGCAGTGTCGAGCAAAACGTTTGGCTTTTCTTGTGCAAGAAGCTCAAAGCGACCAGACAATTGTGCAATGGTTTTACACCAAAATTGGTCTAAAGTTTTTTGGGGATTAAGTTCGAGCTCTTTTTTTGCTTCAAGAGTCGGCCGGCCTTTTTTGCCTTTGGTTTTAATAAGTACGCCATTGCTGGTTGCGGCAATAAACGGTTCGATAAATTTTTTAACATAGGTTTGACTTATGCGTTCAGCAAGTGCTGCTGCGCGACCGTGGATTTGTTCATAGGGATATGGCAGTGGTACGAGTTTACGAATAGGCATTTCCCATACACATTTTTTTTCTTCTGCAAGCTTTTGCATGCATGAGACGCTGTGTTTGGTTTGATCGCCAGTAATGACGTGTGTGCCAGATCCTGCAAGTTGCATAACCTCAAAAATTTCTTGATTGAGTTCTTCTTGCTTTTCAGTGCCCATTTTTCCCGTAACGCGCGTAATGGTAAGAATGTCTGGAATAAATGCTGAGAGCGGATGATTTTGAGAAAATTTATCGATCTCAAACAAAGCAAATTCAACATTGTTACGTACGCTATGAAGCATAGTGATCATGCATAAAATTTCTGTGCTTGATGCGTCTGGTGCAACTGTTTCAACTTTTTCTATAACTTCACAAGCTAAATCAACGAACGCTTTTTCTGATATTTCTTGGGTACCGATGCATATACGTTCTTGATACAAACGTATGTGTGGTGCATACAAAGCGCCGCACTGAAGGCTTTCTTCACCGAAAAGACGCGAGGTGAAGTGAATGGTCAAACTTTTTGAGTTTGTTCCCGCAACATACACTTTTTTAAGAGTCTGAGATGGATTACCCAGCGCCTTGTCCAATGCAATAAGACTATGCTTGGATTGTGCGGTATATGCAGAAGACCAGCGCGCATCAAGATACGCAGCGATGTCTTGATATGTACGCATCGCAACAGCTTTTGCCGCTGACGTTGTTTTTTTTAGTTCTTGTAAACTCATATTAATATCCTTTAGGCAATCTGTTTAAGTTTTATGCATGTTGTCATTTTTTTCGTGTCATTATCTTAACTATAGAAAAATTACCAATAAAGTCAAATTTGGTAATTTTTTATAGAATCATGTCGCGTTTTGACTGTTTGGCAAATTATATTGTTTTTATATATTTTTTATGACTCTGATATGGCACGAGTCATTATGGTATGCGCATGCAAGAGAATCGAGGGTGTGTATTGATTGGGTACATGGTTGGTGTGCATGCGACACCGTACATGATGCGATTTACAAGAACGTACCAATAGTATGCTTTCAAAAAAGAAAACATGATGTGATTAAAAACAAAGCCGACCGTGATTGGGTTCACGTTCGGCTATTAAAAAATGTTTCCTAACGTGTTGCTTCCCACTCGCCATAAAACTGTTCAAGAAACTCTTCCATGTACGCATGTCTTTTTTCAGCGATAGCGCGTGCGGTTTTTGTGTTCAAGCGATCTTTGAGCACAAGCAATTTTTCATAAAAATGATTAATCGCTGAGCCGTCGTTTTTTGAGTATTCTTCAAATGATGCATGCTGTTTATACGGTTTTTCTGGATCGTACATGGCATGATTTTTGTATCCTGCATAGGCGAACGTGCGAGCAATGCCCATTGCTCCCATTGCATCAAGACGATCGGCGTCTTGAACTATGTTACCTTCGAGTGTTTTCATTTCTGATGTGTCGGCAGCCCCTTTAAATGAGCATGTTGCGACAATGTCGTACACGGATTCTATGATATCTTTTGGAACATGGATACTTTCTAAAAAGGCTTGTGCGGTTTTTGCACCGACGAGCAGATCGCCATTATGAAATTTATGATTATCTATACCGTGCAGAAGAGCTGCAAGTTCAATAACGAGTATATTTCCGCCTTCGTGCTCATGTATTTTTTTCGCCATTTGCCATACGCGGTAGGTGTGCCACCAGTCATGGCCGGAGCTTACTGTTTTTTGTTCTCGTGCAAATGCGGCCGCTTGGTCAATGTAGTGTTGCATATCGGTATTCCTATTTTTTAAAAGTGTGGACAGTGTGTCGTGCGCTTTTTGTATACCAGAAGAGCTAGAAAGCGCGAGTGTTGAAAGTAATAGTGCGCATAAATATAGACACATAAAAGTATATTTTTTTGATACAAAAATCATTACAAATCCTTTGAATGTTACATCCATTTTTCATTTGATCTTCGTGTGTACAGCTCAATACGCTCTCGTTGCGCAATGGTGCGTCCGCGTGGCGTTTTTTCGATATATCCTTGTCTGATTAAAAAGGGCTCATACACGTCTTCAATCGTGACCTTATCCTCGCCCGTAAGGCATGCAATGGTCTCAAGGCCAACCGGTGTTGGATGGTCCAGCAAGATCGAGAGGATTCGGAGATCTATTTTGGTTAACCCATCAGAAGTAATATCTAAAATAGCGAGGGTTTTTTGAACAATATGCTCGTCGGCAATATTGTTGTTGGTCATCTGTGCAACATCGCGCACACGGCGGAATAATTTTTTTGCGATACGTGGTGTGCCGCGACAGCACCGGGCAAGCAATGCACCTCCCTGAGGGGTTATGGTGCAATTCAGTTTGCTTGAGGATTTGATGATAATGTCTTGTAATGCAGCTTCATCATAAAAGTCCAAGTGCTCTGATATGCCAAAACGACTGCGTAGTGGCGCTGAAATAAGTCCACTTTGCGTGGTAGCACCAATAAGCGTGAACGGGTTAAGCGGCAGGGTGATCGCTTTTGCGCCTGCGCCTTGTCCTAATATGACATCGATACTGTAGCGCTCAAGAGCGCTGTAGAGTACTTCTTCGATGGCTATGGGCATACGATGAATTTCATCAATAAACAAAATATCGCGTGGTTTGATCGAGGTTAAAATCGATACCAAGTCACCCGAACGCTCAAGAAGTGGTCCAGAGCATGTTTTAATGTTAACGCCCAGTTCTTTTGCGATAAGTGTCGCCAGTGTCGTTTTGCCCAAACCGGGAGGTCCGAACAAAAGCACGTGGTCCAATGCTTCATCACGTTGTTTTGCGGCTTGGATAAAAAGCAAAAGTTTTTGTTTGAGCGCGTCTTGGCCGGAGTACTCAGCAAAAGATTTTGGTTCATCACAAATATTTTTTTCGTCAGGGATGCTGAATAGTTCGTACAAAGGCGATTTACTGAATTCCATTTGAGCAGTCCTTTATGGGGCAAGCATACTAAATCTTCGAGCTAGTATACCATGCGCCCAGCCAAGTGCAGCGAATGTAATGAGATTATGTGAAAGGCCGCAGGTCATGAATGGCAGAGGAATACCAACTACTGGAGCTAATCCAAGGCCCATGGAGATATTGATGAATGTTGATAATGCCACGGGAGTTATAAGCCCAAAGGCAAGCAGCTGCGCGTGTGGATCAATAATATCAGGAAGAAATGTGTATGAACGAATAAACAAAAGTAAAAATAGGATAATAAGCAAAAAACAGCCAATGAGGCCAAATTCTTCAGCGAACACCGAAAAAATAAAGTCTGTTCGGCGCGCGGGCAAAAAGCATAAATGATTTTGTGTGCCCTTAAGGTACCCCTTGCCGCATATTCCGCCTGAGCCGATAGCTATTTTTGATTGTTCGATATGGTATCGTTCTTTGTGCAAATCACCGCCGCCCATGTACACAATAATACGATTTTTTTGATACGGCTTAAGCATGAACCATCCGGCTGGTGCGCATAATCCCATGATAATAAACAAAGTGATAAAATATTTTCGCGGAAAGTCTGCAGCCCACAAAAGAATGAGCCCTTCAAGAAAAATGATGATAGCAGTACCAAGATCAGGTTGTTTGAGAATGAGCACACATACAAAGCTCAGGATGCCCAAAAAAAACAAAAACGTATGCAGTTTGAACGGCCTACGTTTTTCTGTTGCGATCAAATACGTAAAGAAGGGTGGCAAAAGAAGTTTTGCAAATTCTGAGGGCTGAAACCTAATTCCTGCGATTGAGATCCAGCGCTGGGCTCCCCAGATGCCTATAGACCCCTTTATCAGGGTAATGATTAAAATGATCACGAGTACATAAAATGCAAAATAACCCCAGCGTTCGAGTTTGTGGTAATCCTGTGCGCAGAAGAACAAATAAATAACGATGCCTGCGAGAATTCCCCATACATGCTTATCAAAGTGAACTGAGCGTGCGCACAGTGCGCTTGTTGTGGCGCTAAAGACCGTGGCAAGGCCGACGAGTGAAATGAGCAGTACCAAAATAAAGCTTACCCAGTCGAACTGTGCGAAATAGCGGCGATCAAGTTTTACCATAGAGCGAAGTCCATTTAGCTATGCACATTCGAAATTGCGAATAGTGCCTTTGGGTTGCATAAATCGTGAATTTATTTGAGCGTGTCTTCAAGTGATTAACGTGTCACTTGGGCGGAGTCCATTACGTTTATGCCTCTCGAAGCGGTAGCAATGAACCAGGCTGCGGAAGGGTAGGTCTGTTCTTTTTTTCTATGAAGCCTTCTGAGTCAAAGAGACATGCATGTTCAAGAACTGAAGCATCGATTTTTTCGAGTTCGTCATAACAAACGGTGTACAGCTCAAGATAAAATTGTGCGCGTTCTGTTTCAACAAGCTTCCAGATAGTATTGTAGGTCGTGTTGTGTGCAAGCGAGAGCTGCCAGCATTTTTTGCTGAGCGGAATATAGCGCAGATCGATTGCGGTGAATGTTTTTTCTGTAAAAAACGGAAGCATAATTGCAATGTTCTGCATGAGCGTTGGTCTCGTAGCATTATCTGTTGCAAGCTTGCTTAATTCAGCGATCATTTTTTTAAGAACTTCGTAGTAGACGCTTACTTTTTTGCAGATTGTTTTTTTAATGTATGATCGCTCGCGTTTGATATAATCAGAAAAATCTTGGTTTGCAAAACGCACGTCTTTGAGCACGTATTCGGTGCATTGTGCGTATGTGCGGGCTGCTGTTTTATACGTTTCATATGTGCTTGCAGCATATTTTGCTGACGCTATAAAGGCTGCTTCGGATATTGCATGCGGTTGCGCGATCGATGGATTTCGACGTGTTGAACAAATGCAATCATTGGTTTTGAGAACCATGTCCAAGTGCCCGGCAACGCGATCTTGTGCAGTTAATGTTGCGGCTGAGCGCGCATACGAAAAATATAAAATATTGAGTAAAAGGAGAAGATCATTTTTGTCAGCCTTGTGAGCCTGCACAAATGATCGAAGGTTGACACATTTTTGTTGAGTTTTAGAATCGGTTGAAAACGTGTATGTGACCGGGGTGCATAAGAAAAAAAAACACAAAGAAAAGATGCACTGTGTATACGGTGTATTCGTTCGAACGAAGTTCATCTGTTAATACCCCCTAATAACAAAATTTACTTAGATATATACACCAGCATTGCGTTTTAGACATATAATCAATGAGCAAATTAGCATAAGTCAAAGGAGCGAACGCTCAAAAAATGGTCGGGGCGGCCAGACTCGAACTGGCAACCCCTCGCTCCCAAAGCGAGTGCGCTACCAAATTGCGCCACGCCCCGACATTTACGCTTTTAGTGTACTTGTTCTTTATGCTCAGTGCAATCTGTTACGTTGTGGTAACCTATTGTGCTTCGCATGACAAACACGTGATATAATCAGATCAATACGGCGAATGCCATATTCAACTGGGGTGAGTGGTGGGATTCGGACCCACGACCCTCAGAGCCACAATCTGATGCTCTACCAACTGAGCTACACCCACCATACATCTCAAAGATACACTATAACGTATAAAAAAGATTACTAAAAAGCAACTTTAGTTTGCGTGTTTTTTTGATATTGTGAGATAACATGACAGGTGAATAGTATAATCAAACATTTTTGAGAACGGATGACCCATGCATACAGAACGATTAAAAAACATAGCGAGATTTATTAAGAAATGCATTCCCACATGTCGATCTGAAAATGCGATTAATAATCAAATTGATGCAGGTCAAAGTGGCAAATGCCATATATTATATGGCTGTGGAGCACTGGTATTGTTTCATACTTTTTTTGTCCAAGCGCTCCCCGTTTTTTTTACACTGTCTGATGAGGCTATTGCGATGCATGCAGCTTCATACAAAAAAACTCAGCGCATGTTACTGGTGACTAAGACGGCAGGAATAACGATCGGTGCGGCAGTGGTCGCATATGGCGTGTACACGTTTTTCTCAGATATGCACAAATCGCGTGCATACGAAAATTCTCAGCACCGTGATTTTGTTAAGGAACTGTATGCGGAGCATCAAGGTGTTATTAAAAAGGGCTCATTGCCGGCATACGTGGCTTCTATTGTGAGGTATGGTGCGATAGAAGGGGTATCATCAGTTATATCATCGCTTACATTTTCTGGTCTTGGTGTGCTTGTTAATTGGCAGAGAGAGCACCAAAAAACGTTTACGCATACGGCGCAACAGCTTGCGCAGGATCTATCTTTTTACACCAAAAGTTTACAAAAAAATATTGATGTAGTGTTAACCAATCAAAAAGAAAATTCTTGCGCAGTCTACACGCACATGGTCAACAGTGACCTATTACTGTGTAAAGATCGTTGTGAGCGTATGCTCGGATTTATTTTGTATAAACAAGGCACGTGTAAGCACAGTGCGGCATTGTTTGCTCGCTGTGCCATTTTGGAGCGACAGGTTCATGCATTATATAACGTGCTTGTTGCAGTATATCAAAAAAATGATTGGGACGATCGCGCAACGCTCGAGCAGCTCAAAAAGGCTGCAGAAAAAGCAAACACCGAGTTTGAATGTGTGAGTGAGCGTGTGCTTGCTATGATGGGTGTGTTCCCTGAGCACAATATGCGAGATTTGTGTATTTCAGACAAAGTAAATTGTATTGAAAAAGGCACTTTCACCCCTCGATTTGAAGCTAATCGCCCAGATGCTTGTCCTTACTCGCATCATGGAAATGCGATTGATGATCAAATTGGTGTAAGTCAAGATGGTGAATGCCATGAGGTTAATCATGAGTAAAACGCCCCTCATGCAACAGTATGATGATGTTAAGGCGCAGTACCCAGACTCATTGGTTATGTTTCAGGTCGGTGATTTTTACGAATTCTTTTACGATGACGCAAAAAAGGCCGCAGCGTTTTTGGCTATAACTCTTACTCAGCGCGGTTTTGCAGGCGGGCAACCTATCCCACTTGCGGGCGTGCCGGTGCACACAGCTGATCATTACGTGCTCAAGCTTGTGCGCGGTGGCTTTCGTGTTGTGGTGTGTGATCAAGTGACTCAGCCTATGCCAGGACGCATGATTGAACGTGCAGTTACGCGCGTACTTTCGCCGGGGACTCTTACTGATGTGGGCATGCTTACGGATAAAAAAACTTCGTATATTGCAGCCGTACACCACGTTAATGGTGCGTACGGTATTGTGTTCGCAGAATTTTTGACCGGTCAGGTCTTTTTTACCACGTGCCCTGCTGGTGCCGAGTATCTCTTGTATGCAGAGCTGGGACGATTCTTGCCTGATGAAATTATTGTGGGTGTTGACGCTGAGGCTATGCGTCTTAAAGCTATGCTTGAGAAGTCTGGCTTTTTTGTATCGACAGAAAATTGGCAAACTCAAACCATTTTTACCCAAGAAGACTTTGGTACATGGTTTGATGTTGAGCCGCACGTGCGGCTCTTTGTTGAATCATCGCAGGTGTTGCGTGAAGTTATGGGCCTGTTTTTTTGTTTTATTAAAAAGCAACAACGTGCAGTGTGGAGTCAAATAAGAGACTTTCATCTGTATGCTGTTGATGATTATGTGGTGCTTGACGCGGTTACACAGCGCAACTTAGAGCTCGTTGCCAATACCTATGATGGTAGTGAAAAAAACACGGTGTTCGAAGTTCTTGATCAAGCGATGACCTCAATGGGTTCGCGCGTGATCAAGCGATGGCTTACACGTCCGCTTGTACGTGTGATTGATATCGAGCATCGTCTGGATGTCATATCGTTCATGCTTTCACGTGTCGTGATTCGTGAAGAGTGCTGCGCATTACTTAAGTCGCTCGGTGACTTTGAGCGTTTAATCGGGCGCATTGCCGTGCGTCGTGCGCGTGTGCAAGATTTTTGTGCACTCAAAAACAGTCTTGGAGTTTTACCACGCATTAAGGCAGTGTGTACCAGATCGGACCAGCCTTTTTTAATCGAGTTAGCTCAAGTTTTGGTGGATGTTTCGGTGCTGCAAAATTTCATTGAGCGTGCGCTCTATGAGCAGGATAGCTCAGGTGTGACGCGTGAGTGGCTCATAAAGCCGGGATTTAATCAAGAGCTCGATCGCTTGCGCACAATTGTTGATAAAGGTGATTATCTCGTGCTTGATCTTGAAAAAAAAGAGCAAGAGGCTACGGGTATTAATTCGCTTAAAATTCGGTATAACAAAGTGCATGGCTATGCCATTGAAGTGACAAATACGCACGCAGCATTGGTGCCAGCACGCTATACTCGTTTGCAAACGCTTTCGAATAAAGAACGTTTTACGACCCAAGAACTTAAAGATATTGAGTATGACCGCTCGCGTGCTGCGGTTGATAGTGTAGAAATCGAAAAGCAACTGTACAACCAAGTGGTTGCAGAAGTGTATGCATATTTACCTGCACTTAAAAAAATGAGTGCGTATGTGGCAGAGTTAGACGCTTTTTTAGGGCTATCGCTTGCAGCCCATCAGCAGGGGTATACTCGTCCAGTTGTGGGCCAGTCTGCAGAACTGCATATTCACGAAGGTCGCCATCCGGTTGTTGCCGCACAGTTACGTCACGAGTTTATCGCCAATGATACGTTACTTACGGTAAGGGAACCATTTTGGATCGTGACCGGTCCCAACATGGGCGGCAAGTCCACCTTTTTACGCCAAAGTGCACTGATCATTATTTTAGCGCACATGGGCTCGTTTGTGCCGGCATCGTCTGCATCAATGCCTCTGGTAGATCGTATTTTTACTCGTATCGGTGCGTCTGATAACGTGGCCGCGGGCAAGAGTACCTTTTTGGTCGAGATGGAAGAGACCGCGCTTATTTGCTCTCATGCAACCGCGCGTAGTTTCGTGGTGCTTGATGAGGTAGGGCGGGGTACCAGTACCTATGACGGTTTTTCACTCGCGTATGCGATTGTTGAGTACTTGTACACGCATGTTGGTGCAAAATGTTTGTTTGCAACCCATTACCATGAACTTGCTCATCTGGCTGAACAGTACGAGGGTATTGGTATGTACCATGCAGTAAGCAAGCGTGTTGATGGATCAGTATTATTGCTTCATCGTATCGAGCGTGGCATTGCGCAAGGAAGTTTTGGTATCGAAGTTGCAAAAATTGCCCAACTTCCACCAATGGTGATTGAGCGTGCGTACCAAATGTTGCAGTCGATTGATACGTCATCGCATGCATTATCCGTACGCTTAAATGGTGCGCGTGTTGATCAGCAGGATCAGAGTTCGTTTACGCAAACATGTATCAAAGATTATTCGCAACATGAGCGTATTATTGCAGCGCTTAAGAGCGTTGACCCGAACTCTCTCTCGCCGCGAACGGCGTTTGATATGGTCTGGAAATTGTGTGAACAAGCAAAAGATTTGTAATGGTACAAAAAAATAGGAGTTGTGTTCTATGGAACGGACAAACTTAAATATTTTCTTGGCGCGTATTGATGAAAAAAAACAAAAATTAGATACTTTACGACCTTTACCGGTTGAACTTATAAAAAACGTACATGATTGGATGCGGATAGAGCTTACCTATACCACCAATGCCATTGAGGGTAATACGCTTACTCGACAAGAAACAGCGCTACTTTTAGAGCATGGTATTGTCGCTGCTGGTAAAAAGTTACGTGAACATTTTGAAGCCTTTAATGCTGCTCGAGCATATGATTATGTTAATGAGCTTGCCAAAAAATCACGATCAGACATAACCCTTTGTGATGTATTAGAAGTACATCGTTTGGTTCTTGCATCCATAGATGATGCTCATGCGGGCGTGTTCAGGCAAACAGCGGTTCGTATTATGGGATCGCATCTAGTTCTTCCCGCTGCCCATAAACTTGATCGTCTTATGGATGAGTTTATGTGTTGGTTTCATTCTCAAGAGGGACATCCGGTAATTATTGCTGCTCGTGCTCATCATAAACTTGTTGCAATTCATCCATTTATTGATGGTAACGGTCGTGCTGCGCGTTTTCTTATGAACCTTGTGCTGGTGCAAAATGGCTACCCATGGTCGGCGATTATTCCTGAATCTCGACGTGCATATCTTGCTGCGCTTGATAAGGCGAATGAGGGAGATGACTCAGAGTGGATACTTTTTGTTGCTGATGCTGTTGATAAAAGTTTGGATATGATGCTGGAATTAGCGCAACAAAATATAGAAAAATAAAAGTTTTATAACGGTATCAGAACAGTTGTTTTGTGAAAAAATGTACTCACAAGATCGTGCACTTGTGTACCGTGGGGATGATGATCAAAACCGCTCAATCTGACGTGTGGTAAGTTGGAAAAACATTGATACCATTATTGATGGATAAAAAATTTTGCTATTTAAGGAGAATTGTCATGTCGTTACCCGCTAAACGGCTTCCCATTGGTATTCAGTCTTTTGAAAAACTTCAAAAAAATGAGTGTGTTTATGCCGATAAAACCAAGCTTATCTATGACCTGGTTAATCAGGGTAGCTGGTTTTTTTTATCTCGGCCTCGCAGGTTTGGAAAATCCCTTTTGTGTTCAACTTTGCGGGCTCTTTTTGAGGGCCGGCGCGATTTGTTTGAGAATACTTTGATTGCGCAAAGCGACTGGAAATGGGCTGCGGTACCCGTTATTCATGTAAGTTTTTCGAGCATGTCATATGAGTCCGTTGCTGTTTTTAAAACGTCTTTTAACCAACGTCTTGATTTTATGGCAGAAGATTTTGGTGTAGATGTTCGAGCTTCTCAAACGCCCGGTGATAAAATTATGCGTATGTTAGAGCTGCTTGGTAAAAAACAACCGATTGTTCTTATTGTAGATGAGTATGATAAGCCTCTTATTGATAATTTAACAAACAAAGAAGTTGTCGGTGAAATACGCGATATTTTACGCGATTTTTATGATTCAATAAAAAATTCTGATGAGTATCTTCGTTTTGTGTTTATAACGGGTGTTACTAAAATATCGAAAGTATCTATATTTTCAGATATGAACAATCTTGAAGATATTAGTATGGTTGAGCGTTATCAATCACTATGTGGATATACGCTTGATCAAATACATGAAAATTTTAGTTCACACATTACAGAATGGGCTGATGCAGAACATGTTGATCGATCAGTTGTGATACAGAATTTACAAGAGCATTACAACGGGTACTGTTTTGGTATAGATTTTACACAAAAAGTTTTTAATCCCTATTC
>LCAT01000012.1 GCA_000996695.1 candidate division TM6 bacterium GW2011_GWE2_41_16
GCGATGGACACCCTTGCCTTAAGCTAATGGCTACGTTGCCGCTCGCCAATTGGGGACTTTCACCCTTGAGGTCGCGCCCGTGCCGGGCGCACAAATAAGAAACCCGGGGAGACCCGGGTTTCTTGCTGTACAAATTTTTCTAAAAATAGTGGTGGCTATTTGTAGAGTGGTACCAGAGATTGATACAAAGCTTCCATTAATTTTTTTGCTAGTATAATCCATTCTTTTGTTTCTTGACGGTCTGATGTCGCTGCATTTGATAAAACAGTCGCATGCCAACTTTGTATGCGTATCAAATGCTCTAAGGAGAGACTTTTGTTTTTTTGTTGGTTTTCTTGTATTTGTCCAATAAGTCGATTGATGCATTCGCGTACATATTGTGGGTCGTTTATAGATTCTAGGTTTTCGTTTTTGGATGAAATTGGTGCAGACGCGCTTGCCGCTGGTGGGGTTGTAGCGGTTATTGCCGGTGGCATTGCTGTCCATTCCATACCCATAACATGCATTGATGCAACGAGTAAAATCAGAGGGAGAAAGTTTTTTATATTCATGAGGTCAATGTTTTCTTAAAAGAGGACTTGTCTTATGCACTTGTTGATGACAATTTTAATAGCTAAAAATTTTATGCATAGGGAGGTTGCTGTTTTTTTTGATTTTTCTAGATCAGTGTTTTATCTGGTTCAAGAGCTTTCAAAAAAATCATCGATAGTCAGACAAATTTTCCTAATGTCACTTTGAGACTCAAAATGACATTAGGAATGTCATTTTGCAGGAATCGATCCAATATGATGAGTAATTCAAAGTTTTTGGCGTTTGGAAAAAATGCGTTTCTTCTGGTCTCCTTGGTTTTGAGCCTGATAGCTCATTTCGGTTTTTTTGTAACTTGATGTGCTTATCTTTTGAGATCACAATAATAAGCAACAAGCGAAAAAGCGTGCAGGAACGGGTTGTTTTAACAAAATGGTTTGAGGGTTTTTATGAAAAAAATAATAGGTATAATCGCGATTATTGTTGCCATGTGCCTACCCGTTAGAGCAATGCAAACATATCAGCAGCAGCGACACACTATGCATCAGCGTGGTGGTAAAAATAAAGCAACTTTACATAATCAGGCAAAGCGTACAGAGCTTGCTCGGGCAGCGGAAGCGAACAGAAAGTTTGTTCAGCGGCAATCGTGTACGTGCGCTATGCCAACAATCAAAGTTGGTTCCGCTTTTGTGCTGATTGCGGCACTGATGTTGCTCTCTGTGGTGCCAGTGAATGGAATTAGGGTGTCGGATAAACAAATACAAGAAGCATATGAAGATCGTGCAAGGCAGTTAAGAGATGGTGAATGGTTGCAAAAACACTTTGATTTGTGCGGATGCCCGCAATCACGGCACAGAAGTGTACTCGAAAGTCTTGCAGATCATCTTTTGTTGTCAAAAAATCAGTTGATTATCAAACGATGCACCTGCGATCCCGTGTCTGCTAAAAGGTTACCGTTTGAGAGCTCCGTAAGTCAGATTCAACCTTTTCTTAAAATGACCTGTGAAGAGATCTGTGAAGAAATGGTTGCTCCAAAAGAGGATCCAAACGCTCGCGATTATTGATGCGTCTTAAGTAGGCATGCCTTTAATGATGTAAAAATTTTTCCAAAAATAGTTTTTTTAGCAAAGAGCTCGGGTTTCCCCGGGCTTCTTTGTTTTTAAGCTTGATATGTACGTTATTTGAGATCACAATAGTGTGCAACACGCGGCCGTGTGCGACATAAATCAAAAAGGGATAGTGGTAGATGCGGCGGTAATGATAGTTCTAACATTTTTTCAGAGGGAGTTTTTTATGAACAAAATGGTATTAATGTTACCGATCATGTTGGCGATTGGTGCATCGACGTATGCAATGGAACAAATGCCAGCTATGCAGCATGCATTCAGACATGGTGGTCAAACTCAAGTGTATAAAGGCAATACAAAAACTGAGGTCCAATCAAAAAAACAGCAAAAAGCTGCTGTGCGCACCACAGGCTTTTACGGCATGTCTCTCAAACAAGGCGCCGGTTCAGCACTGGTTGCTCTTACTGTGCTTATGGCTATTTCTGCAGCAGTGCAGCCAGCAGAAGCATCATGGGGAAGAGAAAACGACGCTTATCGTTTGGGAATGGAATGTGATGCTGCGAGACGAAGAGAAGTAGCGGCATCTACTGCTTGGTTTAAACCACCAGTATACGATGGTCGTGTGCTTGGTTTTTAAAAATAACGAGCACAACCAAATTTGGGGAAACAAAAAGCCATAATTGAAATAGTTATTTTAGGGGGGCAGTTTAAAAAAGCCCCCATTTTTGTAAAGGGACGTATATGAACAAAATGGTGTTAATGTTGCCGATCATATTGTCTATGGGTGCATCGGTCTGTGCCATGGAGCAGAAGCCGGCTATGCAGCATGCATTCAGACATGGTGGCCAAGCTCAAGTGCATAGAGGCAATGCAAGAACTGAGGTAAGATCGCAAAAGCAGCAAAAAGCAGCTTTGCAAACAACAGGCTTTTACGGCATGCAGCTTAAAAAAGGAGCCGGTTCAGCTTTAGTAGCTCTTACGGTTCTTATGGCTATTTCTGCAGCGGTACAACCAGCTCATGCATATTGGACTGATAAAATAGGTAATACTTGGCCAGGAAATATGCCCGATGATTACATGAGAAGAGTGAATGACGGTATAATCAAAAGCCGTAACCAAGGCATATATAGCTAGCTTTAACATGGGGAGTTGTCTTAATGGTGATTCCCCTTTTTTTTTGTAAAAGAGACGAATATGAACAAGATAGTATTAATGTTACCGATCATGCTCTCAATTGGAGTATCGGTATATGCGATGGAACAAATGCCGGCTATGCAGCATGTAATCAGGCATGGTGGTAAGGCCACATTGCATAGAGGTAATGCAAGAGCTGACGTAAGATCACAAAAACAACAAAAAGCAGCTGTGCATACTACAGGTTTTTACAACATGTCTCTTAATCAAGGTGCTGTTTCAGCTTTAGCCACATTCACCGTGCTCATGGCTATTTTCGCAGCAGTTCAACCAGCACACGCCGGACGCAGTGATTACATCTGTGATCACAATCCGTCTGCGTGTAATGGTGTAGGAAGTCAAAGTTTGCCATCATCAAAGGATGCTTTTGGTAAGGATCATGGTGGTTGGAGATACTGAGTCAAAGTGCAGTAATTAATGAGTCATTTTATATGGGGAGCAGCTTTAATGCGGCTCCTCTTTCTGAAAAACAGGACTGAATATGAACAAAATAGTATTAACATTAACGATTATGTTGACGATTGGCTCAACTGCACATGCGATGCAACATGCATGCGCTATGAACAAAAAACAACACGGTGGCAAAAAAGTGTTACAAAATAGCAAAGCGCAGTTTGAAGCATTGAGCAGAGCAGCTCAAGCGCATACCAAATCTGCCGAACGCACAAAAAGCTTTTATGCACTGGCACCCAAAGTAGGACCTGCCTTAGTTTTACTGGCGGCTCTCATGGCAATTTCCGTTATTCAGCCAGCAGAGGCGTGGCATCCAAGACTCCCCAAAATACGCAATTGCGCCTGTAACCATCTCCCTTGTCCTGCGTGCGATGGAACATGGATGAACGATTATGTCGGCCCTTTTTATAATCCAGGGGTTATGTTGATAAACGATGATTTTATAGGTCACGGTCATGTGGACCTTTTTTAAAACATCAATTTTTACCACGCGAGTTTTTGATGAAAAAAATAGTAATTTTTGTAGCCATTTTTTCGATTTTGTGTCCATCTGCGTACGCGATGCAAACGTTTCAACATCAACAAAAAGCAACGTGTCCTGTACGTACCGGCATAGGAGCCATATCAAAACAGATAAAAGCTGTGGTACAAAGCAGAGCTGCACAAGCGAACACATGGTTTGCGCGTCAGCGTGCCAATATAACCTGCCGCAATGTTGCTAAGCCGGTACTGAAACTGTGCGCCATATGTGCGATCATTTTCTTGGTGGATGCAAATGGAAAGCTTGCACAGGAAATGGCACAAACGAACGTGAATGGTGCTGCGCACGAGCCTGTCCATTATTCATCGAGTGATTATTATGAGTGTGAGCGGCAACAAATGATGATGGATCCGGTATGGCGATTGCATAGACCCAACTGGGATTGGAACCATAGAGGCCCATGTCATAGAAGCTATGTTTTTTAGCGTGTATTCAAAAAATGGTTAACGTAAGCAGTACAGGCCCCTGCGTGGGCCTGCTCTCAAGTTTCGCATGATGAGACCATAATTTTTTTTATTTGTATACTAAAAAGTAGCGCAAAATCGCGTAAAAAAATAAACAAAATAACTTTTTGGGGGTCATACAAAATGAAAAAATTACTCTTCATGTTATCAATGTTTTTTGTCTTAAGTGCTTTACCCGTCCACACAATGCAGCAAAAATTTTATCATCAAAAACATGCTGTGCAGCCGCCACGCACTGGTTCAGGATGCAAACTAAAAGAAAAGCCTGCTGCACCACATCACGCACAAAGACGTGCACGATTTTTTGCAAAAGCCCGAGCACGTATGCAACAAGAAAAGTTTTTTGATCAAGCGAGTGCGGCATGTGTTTTGGTCTTGATGCTGACTTTTATGGTTCAGGATGGTATTGAGCATATTGTGAACCCGCAGGGCGTTCGTTTTTATCAGTACGCGCCAAAAAACGCAAGCTCAAAA
The DNA here is from genome assembly GCA_000996695.1 of candidate division TM6 bacterium GW2011_GWE2_41_16. GTDB lineage: Bacteria > Babelota > Babeliae > Babelales > Babelaceae > GWE2-41-16. Next base: position 4,722 of record LCAT01000012.1, read on the forward strand.
GATACGCGTGAGTTTATGGTGTGCCGTAGGGATCTTAACACCTGTATGCATGTGCGGCTGCAAAAAAAATAATTTTTAAAGCATTTTTTGAATAGCCTGTTTCAATGCCTGATTTTTGTCACTTGTTACCTTGGCTATGGCATACAACGGGTACGAGTGCACGTTTTGGTGCAGAGAATAATCCTGTGTCGAAAATCGTATGCCATAGGGCGATTGTTTGTGGCTTTCAAGAAAATACAAAAGACTTTTGATTGTCTTGCCCAAACCGGCTTTGACCTCGACGGGGATAACTGTGCTACTCATTTGCATGAGGTAGTCAATCTCAGCCTGACTTGCTCCAGATTCTTTGTGCCAATAATACAAATTGTTTTTTTTGTGTGGATCAGCATATGCAAGTAGCTCTTGTCCCACAAACGCTTCCACGAGCTGGCCTTTGTTAACAAGTTCTGTTTCAGGGTTTAAAAACCAGTTTGCACTATCAAAATCAACTAAGGCCTGTGCGAGCCCAACATCAAGAAAGATTGCTTTATAGTCTTGTGGATCGATTTGCGCCCCAAGTGGCATGCCCTGTCCGGCGGAGTAAAACACTTTATGCGTGACACCTGCGGTTTCTAACAGATCCAATGCGGGAGCAAGTTCACGTTTGCGGTATTCTCCCTCAATCATGCTGTACTTAAATTTTCTGCCCATTTGCAGAGGGATTTGATCAAACAAAAGGGCAACATATTTAACCTGAAGTCTTCGGGCATAGGTGCCAAAGTCTTGGCGGTAGGTGTCCAAAAGGGAATGATGAATTTTTGCGCAGCCAAGTGGGTCTTTTTTATCTATCCAGTGCTGGACCGAATGGGGCATGCCACCAATGGCAAGATACTCTCCAAGTAATCCTAAAAGTTTATGATGTATCACCGGGCTCATTCCATGCCCGAGCTCATGATCGATAATTTCGTCAACAAGAAGCTTTTCGCCAATCGCTACCAAATATTCAATAAACGATAACGGGTACATGTATAACGATTCTACGCGGCCCACGGGAATGCCAACTTGTTCAATAGCAAAATCCAACAGCGAGCCCGCCGCGATAACATGCAGCTCAGGATACATTTCATAAAAATACCGGAGGGCAGTGATCGCCTGAGGAACCTTCTGAACCTCATCTAAAAATAGGAGCGTTTTGCCGGGAGTGATTTGCTTGCGGGCAATGAGCGAGAGCTCACGAAGAATACGATCGGGTTGCAGGTCTTTTTCAAAAATTTGTTGTGCGTTTGGCTGAAGCTCCAAGTTGATTTCTACAAAGTCGGCATATGTTTTGCCAAACTCGCGAACTGAATATGTCTTGCCAACTTGCCGAGCTCCACGCATGAGTAGTGGTTTGCGAAGGTTGTCATGCTTCCATTGTTCTAAAAAATGGTCAATTAAACGTTTCATGTATACTCCTTTTTGGTTAAAAAACAGGTATAAATGTAAGCGTTTTTGGTTAAAATAACAATATTTGGTTTAAAACTGTCTAATTGTTTTTGTTATAGATCATGAGCAATGCCGGTCCCCATGGTGCCTGATATTCGCCAATTTTTTTAAAGCCGATTTTTTCATAACACCTGATTGCAGCTAGATTGATTGGCTCTGGATCAACGATAACGGTAATGTTTTTATCTGTGTTTTCTAGCTGCTTGATAAACTCTTTTATAAACAGAGTACCAAAGCCTTTGTGCAAATAATCAGGCTCGCCAATAAACTGGTCTATGCCAATCAATGTGCCTGGTAGTTTTGGAAGCCAGGCATGCGTTGTTGCCGTATCGATGGTGTATGTTTGGATATAGCCGATTGGTGAGCTATTGCATAATACAAGATATGGTCTGGCGTCCGAGCGAATACGTTTTAAGAAGGACTCAAAAAAAGCTTCGTTATCTTTTGGCACCGGCCACCATTGTTCGACATGTGGCATGTTGAACCATGAGAGCAGCAATGGTTGCAGCGATGCAAAATTATCTTGAGTGATGAGCGTGAATGTGAATGTATAGGTTGGATTCATAATCATTTTTTCTGGGTTTATTTTGTGTATAAGCTTTCCAAATTTTTCCAAGAAACAACATTGCCTTGCGAGCGTTTTTGATTGTGATTACCGCCATAGACGACAATGGCTTCTTGATCATTCTTTGTTTCTTTTTGAAACCATGCAATTGTATCAAAAAAACTACCCTGTGGCGTCTCTGATGACTTTATTTCTACCGGGATCGTTTTGCCGCCCGTCTCTATGATTAGGTCTATCTCATTTTGATTCGTATCTCTAAAGAATGTGAGCGCATATCGCAGGCCTTGAGATCCAAAATTTTTTATGAGATCAACGGTTATCATGTTCTCGAACAATGAACCATAGACTGTTCTGTTTTTTATCAGTGTTTCTTGATCTATGCCCATAAGCGTTGCGGCAAGGCCAACATCATAAAAGTATAATTTTGGCGATTTGGTTACCCGTTTGCCGAGGTTGTCATGGTACGAGGGTAACAAGAATAAAATGAAACTTGCCTCAAGGAGTGTAAGCCAGCTGCGTGCGGTAGTAACGCTAATGCCGCAATTGGTTGCCAAGTCGGTAACATTAAGTATTGCGCCAATGCGCAAAGCGCAAAGCTGCATAAACTTTTTAAACGCAAGAAAGCTGTCGATATTGCGTATACTGCGTATGTCACGCTCAACGTATGTTGCGATATAGTTGTCATAATACTCTTGCGCGTTGATGTGTGGCTGATACACGCGGGGATAAAAGCCTTTGTATATCTGATCTTCTGGACGTTCGCTGAGCACATCAGCTTGCTTGAGCTCATGTATCGAGAGTGGCAGAAGGGTATAAAAATATACTCTGCCAGCCAAAGACTCGCTTATCTTTTCATGTAGCAAAAAGTTTTGGGAGCCGGACAAAACGTAATAACCGGGGCGAGGATTCTTATCAACCTCAACTTTAAGTTGCGAAAATAAAACTGGTGCGTATTGAGCCTCATCAATGATCAGACCTTTTTCATTTTTGTAGGCATCCAAAAAACCTTTTGGATCATTGTTTGCAAATTCAAAAATTGCAGCGTCTTGCATATCCAAGTATGTATAATCGCTAAACATTTTTTTGATAAGCGTACTTTTGCCTGACTGTCGGGGGCCAATGATTGCGATAACCGGAGACTGCTGTGCTCCAGATTTGATAGCTTGCTCTAGATCTCTTTCGATAAACATACGCGTCCCCTTTTTATGAAAATCATACTATAAAGTTTATGAATATCATAACATACGTTATGCGATTTTCATAGATTTGACAAAAATGGTCAAAATAGTGTCTTTTTTTTCTTGTTTTTGGTTGAAAATTTATAAAAAAAGAACAAGGCAATTCTGCCACAAGCTGTGGCAGTTTTTAATTTGTCCCACAGCCTGTGGGATTTTTTACGCTACTTCTGGATCCATTTTTGTGCTTCAACTTCAGGATATTTTTTGTTGTTATCATCGAGCAGTTCAGATGGGTTGTTCTTGAGGTATTTGTCGAAAAAGTTTAATACATATGCATTAACAATTTTTGTTGATCTATAGCCATTCATTGGTCCCGGGTCACCAATTTCATTCATTTTGACCAAGCATCGAAAGAAAAAGGATGTGGTATTAAATAACGCAAAATCAGTAAAACCCATATGTTTCATGTTTTTGATGACAGCCGAGTACACATCAGCAGATTGTGCTTGTAGCATTTTTTTTTCTGATGTTGACTCTTTGTGCGAGATAAACATAAGCGGCTTGCCAATGTTTTTCATGGGGTCTGTGCCATACAATGTTCCATCCATATTAATACCCGCTTTTACTCGAGCATCTCGACGGCATATTTGAGCCGTTGTAGCACCACCCAACGAATGACCAAACATGCCAATATTGTTTTGGTCAATGCGCTCATAGAACATAGATTGTGTATCATGCGCAAGAAGTTCAAGTTTTTTCAGTACAAATTGTGCATCGGCGAATCTGATCTCGACGTCTTGGTCTAAAAGTTTTTTTGCGTCAACGGGATTGTTGTATCGTTCTTTTAATGCTTGCTCACCATCGGCAATGTGTTTATCAGGGAACATCGTAACGTAACTGTTATACGGATGGCTCATGCTTACGACGATGTACCCATGGCTTGCAAGTTCTTCGCATTGAGCTGTATTACTTTCACGCACAACTCCACTGCCATGAGAAAAAAGTATGACTGGGTAGCGTGTTGAACCTGTATTTATTAGTGCTTCTGGTTGGGCGTATGCATAGAGAGGACGAGCAAAACCTAAAAACCACATTTTTTTATGATTTTTTTTAAGATAGCTTACCAACTCAGGTGCATATGGGGTTGCTGGCTTTTCAGCTAACGTTCCTTGAGCGGGATACCAGATACTTACCATAAGTTCTCGATGTGGGTGTAGCGGATCATGATGCAGAATTTCTAAGCGTGAGGTATCTATCCAGTGGTATGTTTTGACTCCCACAGCATGGGAGCCTGTTGGTTTTGGAAAATAAAGTGGTGGCTGAAACCATACAAGATATGCAATAAAAGCGGCTTTTAACAAAACAAATCCCAAGGCGAAATAGAGCAAAATTTTTAAAAAACGTTTTAAATTTCGAGTCATTTTCCTCTTCTGTTTTTTATGATAAATTTTTTCAAATATTTGATTGAATGCTACAAATGAAAGAGTGTCACAGCTTGTGACACTCTTTCATTTTAACACACGAATGTAATTTTTTTAAAACACTTGCATACCAATACGATCATCACTTTTTTTGATCATTTTTTTAAGTGGCCTAAAAAAACGTGCAAGCTTTATATACGAAAGAACGTTTGCGTCAGAGTTCATTAGTTTTGTTGCATAGAATGTTGGGAGCACAAGGTGCGGTCCACCGACTGTTGACGTGCTCTCGAGTGGGATATAAATGTGCTCAGGCTTTGCAAATAAAAATAATGTTGCTTGTGGCAGTGGTATGTCCTTTGGTGTTTCTTCTTTAGTGACCGTCCAGAACCAAAAATCACGCTGCTCGTCCTTTGTTCTGGTGAACTTGTAGCTTTGTGCAGGCGTTTTTTGTTGAATGGTTATTTTTTGTACGGTGTTTTTTGGGTATAAGTGGAACTTGATTTCTGGCGTAACTATACAGGTTATCTCGTTTTGTTCATGACGACGTGGAAAGGTTATTTGGCCTAGATAATCAGAGTATGAGACGACCCCTGCATACGATGCAAACAGGACGATTTGCTTCATGAGATACGCTTTGAGCTGTGTATGCGCGAGGTTCTTTGGGATCTTGATCGCGATGTTTTCGAGACTTGGCGCAGGGTTTGTTGCCATGAGTGGCTCGATAAACAGTACGATGTTGTGTGGTGATAGTGGTTGCGGAATTTGTAACTCGTCATCTTTTTGAGCGCTGGCCAGCGAGCACAGGCACAGCAGGGTTATACCCATTATTTTTTTCATACATCCCCCCTATTTGTTTTTTTTGTCGCGTGCTTCTTGTGCACATACAGAAACTGTACCGCATCTCTACCGTAAAATACCAGGGTTAGGAGTTTTGAGGGTTCTACCCTCGACCCGCCAGCGCCCAGCGCTGGACCTGATCACATAAGAAGCCCCTTGCCCGCCGAAGCTTTATGCGTAGGCTGGGAGCGTTTGATCTGGTTACAAAAATTAAAGCCGACAACTTGATAGCAATAAATCTGTAAGTGCGTAGCTTGAAGCACGAGGATATATCAATATGGCTTTTGCCATATTGATATATCCTCGGTTACTAACGGCGATTGCCGTATAAAAACTTGATATCTTATGTCAGAGGGTCAAGGGTTGATGACCCTTGCGGGTGAGGGCAGAGTCCTCATTATTCAAAACGTGTGGGTACAAAGTTATGTCGTGCAAGAGTTATAGTTGTCGTGAGTGCTGCTATAGCGATAAACAAAATGCATGAATAAAAAACAAGTCCCATTGACGGCTCAGCAGGCAAGTACGGCGTGTAGTACACGCTTGCTGGAAGCGATATTAACTTAAAGTGGTTGATAAGCCATCCACTGCCGAGTGCGCATACAAGCCCTATGCTGTACGCTCCCATGGTGACCATGCTACTCATAACATAAAAAATGTTGCGGATAGTGCACGGGGTCATGCCATTGAATGCAAGGATGGAAAGCTCGCGGGCTTTAGTGTGTATCAAAAGGCTGGTAAGCGCGCAGAGGTTCATGCTTGCGGCAAGCACAAAAAGGAAAAGTAAAAACATAAGGCCATAGAGTTCCAAAGAGCATGCATGCGTAAGGTCCGGGTACTGATCAGCCCAGGTGGCTACTTCAAGCTGAGGAAACAATTTTTTAAGATGATTGGATGTACGTTCAAGATCGCTATTTTTACTCAAACGTATAGCGAGGCTTTGGCGGGTGTTCTCTGCTGCTTCGTCAAGAGTTGTGAGTGTTTCTGGTGATACAAAAATGGTATGCGCATATCCCGTGTCTGATGGGTGCGTGTAGACGCTGTGTTTTGTGAGATCGAATGTATTAAATGAATATTGTTTGCGATGAATGGATGGAATGGTTATGGATACTGTTGATGAATTTTTGAGCATATCCTCGAGCTCAGAGCTGATGATGCAGGTATCCTTGCGGTAGTCGGTGGTGCCAGGCACTGATTTTTGAACAAAATCGGGATACAGAGTGCCAATGTCTTTTTGATTAATGCCGATGATGGTAAGCGGTATCGGCTCATCTTTTTCAATAGTAACCGCTGCAATGGTCGAGTATGGGGTTATTGATATAATGTTTTGTACGGATGCATCTTTGATGCGCTTGATGCAACGATCAATATCAAGTGAAAAATTACGAGGAGCTTGAATAGTGATGTCAGGTACGATTCCTTTGACACTTTTTATGGTGGTTGCATGTAATCCCTGCATGATAGAAATACCAAGTATGAGAGCAAAACTACTGGTGATAATGCTTAAAAAACTTACATAGATCATGAAAGGAACAGAAGTACTTTTAGGGGTTCGTGTTAAAAACCGGTAAGCGAAAAAGAATATAGGATACAGAGATGAGCGTTTCATAAGTTTTTGCTATCTTGGGCTATGGGTAGGGTAAGTTTGAATAATATGTTATAGCAAGGTTCGTGGTGCGTCATAAAAGACTACACTATTTAAGCTCAGCACATTCGTGATCATGCATAGTGTGATTTAATCACATAAACAGAAAGTAGTGAGGTCTTTTATGACTCACCATCATTCTTGAGCGGGTTCAAAGTAGTGCGATTTTAGAAGACGCACCATGGCGTTTGCCATAATTATACTACAAGGATTTTTGATGATGAATATAAAACATGTGGGCGTGTACGGTTTTATGTGTTGCTCGCTTATGCTCATGAGCGGCTGCAAAAAATATGTTGATGCGATACATCCGGGGTACCAACAAATTTGCGTAGATAAAAAAGAATGTATTGATCGCTCTTTGTTTCACTCATATGTCGATGCATACGAGCGTGGGCAGACAAAAGCGCATGCTGATATCATCGTGCTTAATGCGTATGCACGATCGCTCATAGCCGAAGTTTGGCCTCAGTGCGATTGCGCGCGTTGTGGTCAAGATCATGTGCTGTTACTGTGGGGACCACAGGGTAAACCCAATGCACTGCTCGTGAAAGATGACGAGGGCAGGAACTGTTCTAACTGGGTTGCTCAGTGGATTGTTGATGAAGTTGCGTACTCAGATATTTCTTTTGTACGGGTTGAAGAAATTAAGCCGTATCATGAATGGATTTTCGCTGACCGGTTTAATCGCTATCGTGATTTGTACGATATTACTGTTTCGCAAAACATGCTTGATATCATAAGAAAAGCGCACACCTGTAAAGGCATGCGCTTTATTTGGGGAGAGTTTTCTTTTGACGTTGACTTAACCGAGCTTACCTTCGATTAAAGCAATTTGTTCATTTAATCCCTCTGATACTTCTCGCATTTGAGTTACAAAGGGTAGGCTATTTATTTTGTTTGCACACCATTTGCCAGGTTTGGTCTTTTTGAGGCCTAAGTAAACACCGTATACCGTCAATGCAGCAACGTATGAGTCGATTTTACCAAATGGTGACCATTTCAAAAAAGGTATGTGATAAGCGTTTAATGCACTGCCAATTGTTATAATATTGTTTACGTGCTCAGCGTATTGATGAATTGCATTTAACTGTAAAGCAGAGTTACGCGCTTTTTGATCTCTTTCCAAACGAGCAAAATATTTATTAAGAGTTAGGTTAAGAACTTTGCCAACGGTAAGATGCATAGCAACTGTTGATGCAAAATTTACAAGCGGCTTCTTAAAGAAGGGGATCTTTTCTAAACGTGACATACCAAAAGATGCAATTCCTTGTTTAATGCTTACTTTTGCAACTTCACACAGAACCGTTTGTATTTTGTAACCGGTTGTTCCGGCCTGTATGTTCTGTGCAGGGGTAAAGCACAAACCCAAACAGAGGCTTATAGCAAGTGATTTTTTGAGAGTGTTCAGTATATTCATAATTTCTATCCTATTTTGTGATATATTTGCTTATTTATATAAACAAAGTTATCAAATTGAATAAAAAAGTCAATCTTTATACTAAAAACCTGGGTAGATGTTGAAATTGTCGTAAAAAAGGCCCGATTATTTCGGGCCTTTAATAGTATTCTGAAAGCTTTTGATTCAAATTATTTTTGAGATGCAATAGCTATAATGCTTTCTGCGGTCATTGGCATATGGTTCTTCAGAGCTTTTTGATGTTCCTGTTCGATTCTGTTGTATATTTCTGTGTTTGTTTTTCCGCTGAGCATGAGTGCGCAGGCATTCAGGTCTTCATCGCTCATAACGATATTGTATGTGAACATGGTATCAATAAGTATTTTTCTTGCGGCATCATAGGTGAGATAAAATTGGGAACGTTTTTTTGTTTTTTCTGACGTTGTTTGAGCCCAATGATAAAAATCTTGAATATCTTTTTTTATGCCAGGGAAAACAAGGGCTGGTATTGAAAGGGTCCATAATGTTGCGCCCATGTCGACTTTGATAATGTCTTTTACAAATTCGACCGGTTTTCCACAAATACCAGAGAACTTTGTTTTTGAGTTTTTTGGGGTTGTGTACTCAATTTTTTTTACTCCACCAATTATGTCTTTGATGTGCGTAAGAATATTTTTCTTTTGAGGTGCAGGTGCGCTCATAAGCTTCTTATACCACACGCGTTTGTCTGGTTTATGGCCGGCAAACTCTGTCTCTGGTGTGCGAGCGATGATATACAGGGCTAAAACAATATATTTAATCGATCTTTTAGCTAGTTCGTCAAGGTAGGTATTTTGAATGCCGTTGGCAATTTGCGAAGTGCTATGAGTCAAAAGACTGTAATGATAATTGTTAACAATGTGCACTAGGTCCTCAACCAATTTTTTTAAATATGTGTATGCGAGGGTAAGAGATGCATAATCGTTGTTTTCAATTGCAGATTCTTTTGTTGTAAGACTATAGGTAGCATGAAGTTTGCGGTTGTTTGATAATCGTACTTGTAGATCTTGTGCTACGTACACCAAGTTTTGAAGCGCTGTATGTACTGATGCGCAATTATCTTGCGTGATGGCATCGGGAATGTTTGTGCATTGATCCTGAATATACGTGTGCATGATATTGTAGGTTGATGCAAGGTCAGCCTTTTTGAGGGGATTTTTAACATGGCATATAGTTTTTGATGACAATTCTTGTACTACCCAATCAAGTGTTTGTGCGCATGATTTTATTTGATTACACAATGTAGTTTGTGCCTGCGTGTGCAATATTTTTTTTGCAGCGTCATCGTGAGCATAGGTCAAACCCGGTATGCTCAGCATGCAGGTAAGAAAAACTGAATAGCATTTGTTCATAAAGGCTCCTTAATGCGAATATTAAAACGATGAGTCTGGTAGCTATTATAGCATAACCCACTGAGCTGTGCAGTAAGAATTTCATATAAGAGTTATGCTTTTTGCCCCTTGGGGCTCTGCCCTCAACCCGCAAGGGTCAACGACCCTTGACCCTCTGACATAATACATACCGGGTCAATAGTCTCTAGCCAAAGCTAAAGACTATTGACCCGGTGGCCTATCATGAGTCCCCTTGCCTGCCGTGTACCGGCAAAAAGGGGGCTCATGTAATATGTAACCAGGTCAAGCCTTGCGGCCCAAATGACATGTACTTACAGTCATTATGGAGCTCTGGGAGCTTGCGGGTTAAGGGCGGCGCCCTTATGGGTTAATATTAACGCTAGCCCTGTGGCATTAATATTGCCATGAGCAGGAAATACCGAAGCTTCCGATGCATAATGATCGTGAAATGACGGTTGAATCAAAAAAACTTACACGAGCACTGATTGTAGGTAAATATGGACGGGTACATTTTGCAGTATCGTATGCATACATAAGATCAATACAAGAACTTTTGTTTTTTGGTTTATTAAAATATGCCAAGGATGTTCCGATACCAAAAGATGTAGTGTCAAATAAATGATCAAATAGTAGGCTCAATGACCAGGTAATGTTTTGATGAGCGTATACACTTTTACCGCCATACAATATATGCGTAGTACAGGTTATCCAATCGCACAGTCCCGCACTTGCAGAAAGATTGATGGTAGGGGTCCATGTATGTTTAAAATACTCACACGAAAAGTCGAATCCATAATCTACAAAATCGAACAAAGTTGTATTGGTATTTGTTGCGCTCATACCTGATTTTAAGGTATAGCCTGTGTCATGTTGGGCATGATCATCATAATAAGAGTCATAATCTACAAGGGTAATGTCAGCATCAATGTATATTCCTTTGAGAGCATTTTGAGTGATTTCACACAAAAATATAGTTGCAGGGATGCAGCCTTGCCGGTCATCCGAGTGTGTAAATAGCGAAAGTTCGCTTTTTGCTGTTGCAAGCAGAGGTGCCGTATAACGAATTTCATAAGAAATAGGCTTTGGGTAAAAAGGTGATGGTGGTAAAGCGTACAAATGTGCCGCGAAAAAACATAGGGGGAAAAAATAAAAACGATGTTTCATAAACGTTAATGAGCCTTTTAAAGATGGGAAAATATTATGACACGTGATTATTGTTATTCGTATGCTGCTTTTTTTAAAATCTTAAAAATCATGTGTGTTTAATCTTAACGAATTACGCTATAGTATGAAAAAGTGGTAACAAATGCGCAAATAAAAAGAGATATATTATAAGGATTTATTCCATGGATACGCCTTCTTGCGAGCAGATTTTAGAAGAAAAAAATAAAGAACTTACTGCATGTACCGAGCAATATGCTCGAATGAAAAAACAGTTTGATTATCTTGCTTCGGATTTTGAAAATTATAAGCGACGCATGAGTTCAGAACGAGTTCTTTTTGTGCGTGAAACTCGATTTACTTTATTGCGTGAAACATTGGCAATTCTTGATACGTTTGAAAAAGCAATGGCTCAGCTTGAAAAAGATGCGGCAGCTCAAATTCATGCTGAAGGTATGAGGCTTATTCATCAAACGTTTATCAAGTTTTTACAAAATAATGGCGTACAAAAGATTGATCAGATAACAACATTCGATCCGTCTTTACACGAAGCCGTGATGCAAAAACATGTTGATGGTGTAGTAAGTGGCTCTGTAATAGAAGTCTTAGAAAAAGGTTATACCTGTGACGGGGAACTGCTGAGACCTGCAAAGGTGTCAGTTGCCGCGTAATTATAGCAAAAGCTCAAGAGACCATGTTCTCTCTTGGTGGCCCGCTCGCAAATGATTTGTGTTTATATCTGTTAAAAAGCTCCTTTTTTGTGGTATCAAGAAACTGTGATGTTTTTTGAACTACTAAAAAAAGGAGCTTTTTTATGTGGAAATGTATGAACAGGTCATCCCAAGCGATGGCTTGTTTTTTTTGTGTAATCCATCTGAGTATTATGGCATCAGATGATAAAATTACCGTGCGTAATGTTTCAAAAAATTCTGTTTTTACCGCTATTTATAAAAAAGAATCCAAAGATAATGCTCATGCCACGCGTGTAAGTGATGTTGTTGAAATAGGTTCAGGGACTATGACAGAACTCACGCGCCCTGATTATGGTTTTTTTGCCAAGCTTACGATTGATAGGCAACTCTTTTTTTCTCATGATAAAGAAAAACTTGCCGCAGATATTGATCATGAGCAGGCAAAAACGATTCCTTGGATTGGTATAGGTTCTGTGCGTGGTACCAAATTTTGGATAGCAGAAAAAAAATCAGACAAAACATTACATGGCTATAATGCGATTGAGTGGTTCTTTTTGCAGCCGCTCAAAGATGGTGTTATGGAGACGGTAAGTGTCATAAACATGATAGGCGCATACTCATGGTTAAGGATTCGTAATACGGTTGTACCGATCAATCCTTTCAGTAAGGAGCGACCAACGGTACGTGTGTTGTCTGGGGGAGTTGATACGCTTTGCGCTCAAGAGCGTGAGTTTATCAAAAATCGTATACCAAAAGTTACAAAAGCCGTGAGTTCTTTTATCGAAAGACCTTTAACGGATAAAGAAGAAGCTCCTCGTATTGTTTTTTTGTTTAGTGGTGGTGCATATCGTGCAATGCTTGGTGCTTTAGGCGCTATTCAAGGTCTACAAAAGATAGGCCTATATGATGCAAGCATGTACAACATTAGTTTATCGGGTTCAACCTGGGGGTTGGCTGGATATATGGTCTACGGAAAATCTTTAAAAGAGTATATAGAACAGCTTTATCCGCGCATTGAAATGTCAACCGATAAATTGGTTGCGCGTATCGATCGACTACCGGATTTCATTGATCAGGCGGCGCAAGCATATTTAAAAGGTGATGCTTTTTCGTACGTGATTGAAACATTTGGGTTTTTACTTGGTGAAGCATTATTGAGAGATTTGCGAAAAGGGATAGATTCTGACCAAAGAACAATATCATTACCTGATCAAATTCCTTATATTGAAACCGGAGAGCATCCGCTGCCTATTTATAGCGCAGCAATAACAAAAACTGCTGCGGGAGATCCTACAGATTATATGTGGGCTGAGTTTTCGCCCTACGAAATTGGGTCAGTAGGCTTACGCTCGTTTATTCCATCGTATGCGTTTGGGTGGGATTTTTATAAGGGGGCTCTTGTTCGGGCAGACGGTGCAGGATTACTCAGAAGCTTGTCTTATTTAATGGGCATTTGGGGTTCAGCTCCAAGCGTGCGCCTTAAGGACGTGTTTCCAGGTAATTATCCTATGAAGATGGGTGACTTGCGTATTGATCCTGCAAAAGTGAATAATTTTTCGTTTGGTATTTCACAGAGTCCTATGGCGGAACTAAAAAGAATAGTATTTATTGATGGAGGCATCAGTATTAATGTGCCGTTTCCGCTTGTATGGCGTCCTGCGCGAGATGTTGATTTAATCATAGCGTTTGATTTTTCTGAACCTACTCCAGGGCAGGGGAAGATCAAAGGATATGGTGCTCAGCTTAAAAAAGCACAAGAATACGCAAAAAAGAATGGTATAGAAATTCCTGACATAAATTTTGATAGTGCTGCAAAAAAATCAGTTTCATATTTTAAATCAACCAGGCCAGGAGTTGCGTCAATTATCTATATACCGTTTATCAAAAACGAAGGTTTTAGCAAAAAATTTGATCCTGAAGCTGAAATGAAGGTTGGAAAGCCGCTTAGTTCTCTCAATTTTTCGTATACAAGAGAGCAAGCAAAAAATGTGGTAGGGCTCCCGGCATATGTTGTTGAGCACAACACAGATATGTTTAAACAAGCTGTTGAGGATGCGATAGAATTGCGTGCGCAAAAGCTCAAAAAAGGAAGCGGATTGTTTGCTCAACTGCCTGCTATAACGATACCTGAAGGATCTATGTCCAAAGCTCAAAAAGATGATGAAAGTACGCCATACGACGATGCTTTAAAAAAACTTGGATTAACTGAGGATGAAAAAAAGTCTTCTGTAGAATCTATTGATAAGGCTTTTAAGGCGTATGCGCAACGAGATGTCTCGGCAAAAGATCTCAAAAAAATGATACCAGCGTAAATTAGAAAACTCACCTCCATCGATATACTCATGGGGGTGAGTTTTTTAGATGAAAGAGAAACCATGAAGATATATGCAGTGAGTATAAGTTTTTTATTTTATGGTCTTTTATCGGGTATGGAGCAGCAAAGATTGCCGGTACATGGAACTGTTTGTTCCTTTGAACATGAAATACAAAGAATGTGTGATAGCGCAATTTTACATAGACAATTAGTGCGTAAAAATCAGTTGGGCGCTTGTGCTTTAGCATATGAACAGGTGAGATGTTTACCAATTCTTACGCTAAAAAAACTGATGCAGTTAAGTACGATCTCTTCGGTTATGTCTGGGTTAATAGCTAAAGCGTGTGCTCAAGGTTTATGGATACATTGCGACTCTCTGTTTTTTCACCGAGAATCTTCTGGTACGCAATTGTGGCAAAATGAGTTAATAGCTTTTTTAACAGATCTTTCAAAATCAGTTCTTGCTCAGTATGTGCATGGTATCTCTATAATTATAAGTGAGCCTATTGTACAAATATCTGATATTACATGGATTCATGATGTAGGCTTGAACGATGCTATGAAGCGTTTTGTCAATTTGAGATATTGTGATGTACAAGAGAGTTGGGGTCCGGTAGAAAAAAGTTTTTATAAACCGCAAGTTCAACTATAAAGTGCATAAGATTTTAGGAAAGTAAGCCAGGTGACGGTAAAGTGATTCTGAGTTTTGTCGAAAAAACGAAAGGATCACAAAACAAAGATGCCAGATTTTTGTATTAAGGGAAAGCGGTAAAAAGCAGAAAGAAATAGCGTTTTTGATAAAAACAACGCAATCGGCAGTAAGCCGAGAATTAGCAAGAAATAGCAGCAAGAAGGGGTATCGACATAAACAGGCACAAGCAAAACATGCGAAACGTAGGCATGACGCGAGTTCTGCACCTAAAAAAATGTCCCCCGATCTTATTGCCAAAATTGAGCACATGCTGCGTGAAGACCAGTTTAGTCCCGACCAAATCAGTGGGCGATTAAAATTAACCAATGGCATCTCTATTAGCCATGAATCTATTTATCAACACATACTGAAGGACAAAAAAAATGGCGGGGATCTGTACAAAAATTTAAGAAGAAGTGGCAAAAAATATAACAAGCGCGGAAGTAAAATGGCGGGTCGAGGGCTTATTCCAAATCGCGTAGGTATCGAGCATCGTCCCATGGAAGTTGAACAAAAAATACGCGTAGGGGACTTTGAAGCAGATACTATTATTGGATCGATGCATCGTGGAGCCCTTTTGAGTATTGTTGATCGCAAAACAAAGCTTACGCTTTTGCGATTGCTACCAAATACCAAAGCACAAAATGTTGCCCGTGAGATGATCGATGCTTTAGCACCAATCAAAACTTTCACTCACACGATTACTACAGACAATGGAAAAGAATTTGCTCAACATCAGTCTGTTGCGGGAAATCTTGGAGTTCAATGTTTTTTTGCCAATCCATATCATGCATGGGAACGTGGTCTCAATGAAAATACCAATGGACTTGTACGGCAGTATCTTCCTAAAAAATGTGACTTCTCTAAACTTAATTCAGAACAGGTATTTATGGTTCAGCAAAAGCTTAACAATCGACCCCGTAAATCTTTGGAGTATCGAACACCAAACGAAGAATTCTTACGCCTCACTGGGCTTTCGCAAAATTATGCACTTCGCTGTTGAATCTGCC
>LCAT01000013.1 GCA_000996695.1 candidate division TM6 bacterium GW2011_GWE2_41_16
GATAAGGCTTCTCGTGAATTTGTTGAATTTTTGAACAGCACTTTTTTTGAATACAAATTTTTTAATCTTGGTGTCAATTTAGCGTGATAGATCTATAGCATGACATCGATAGCTTTTACTTTATCGTGGCTTCTGTCCCATTAGAAATATTCACACGTACATGTTCTCGCCCATACGCAGCAGCGGAATATAAAACGATACGATCAATGCAAGCACGCAACATCCCAGTCCAATAAACAGAAGTGGTTGCAAAATGCGCATGAGTCGATGAATTTTGGTAAAACTTTCGTGTTCTAAATGTTGAGCACATGACAAAAACGTGTGTTCACACGTGCTTGTTGCCTCGCCAATATGTACAAACGGTAAAATCTTTTTGGTTGTTTTTTTGTGAAACGGGCTGTGTTGCTCGATAGCTGCGCTTAACGTTTCTCCGTGTGCCACGCTGTACTCAACATTCTTGAGGTGCAACGCGAGGTGCGGAAATGTGTCGGTGCAGAGTGTTAACGCATCGTTGAGATGCGTGCGAGCAGCCAACAACAGTGCAAGCAATTTAAAAAATTGTGCTGCGCGATAATCGCTCAACGAGCTGAACGTGCGCATGGACCATGGGACGTGATTAAGACCGTGCTGTCTACGAGTTCTGATAAAACGGACAAAAGCGAGAATGGTTAAACCGATAGTTATGACGACCAAAAATGGAAGAAATTCTCTAAAAATCGATGGCATTGCAGCAGGCGCAGATTTTTGTGCACTGTTAAGCGATGCCGAGAGCGTGTCCATTTGTGGTTTTATAAAAATGAAAAGCGCGATAAAGCCTGTGACAAAAAGAGCAAACGTGCATACCGGGATAAATAAAATGGTGCGCAAATGTGCTACGAGGGCTTTTTTATTTTTTTGATGCTCGATAACGCGCGGAATAATTTGATCAAGACAGCCAGCTTTTTCTGCTGCAGAAAGAATCTGGGCCATGGAATAGGGGAACAGTGGAATTTGTTGAGCTATGTCCGTGAAAGAAGAGCCTTCCTGAAGGTGCCAGGCACATGACGACAAATATGCTGCAGTAACATCGTGTCCAATATTTTGTGATAGTATGTGGAGAGCCTTGTCTAAATGATACCCGCTTGTGATCAGTGATTTGAGGTGTTCAAGAATAGCTTCCGTGGCAAGAGGTCGTGCAAGCCACAATGGGCGAAACAGTTTTTTTGTTTTGAGTACAGATTTATGTTCGCTTGCAAGGCGTAATTCGATATCAAGACTATCCGATGCATACATTGTGCCAATGCACTCTTGGCCAGTATGATCAAGCGCATGCCACTTAAAAAAGTGCATGCTGGGCGTCGATGCCCAATTTTTTGAGAAGATCGACATGCGATATATCCTCTCGAAGACGAATGATTTTTTGTGGCGTGGTCATGCCTTTAACGATAACGACATGCTCGCGTGGTATTTTGAGTAGGGTTGCGATAAATGCGACAAGCTCGGTATTTGCTTTATTGTTTTCTGCGGCACTTTTGAGCGAAATTACAATGGTACCGTTTTTGCTCAATGAGCATTTTTGGCTGCCACTTTTGGGACGTACTTTTATTGCAAATGATGTTGCCATTGTTTTGATCACTTTTTTTTGCGGTATGGCGAGAGCCATTATGGCCCGCTCAAACGCATCCTTTGTTTATGTGATTAAATCACACTATTCATGATCACGAATGTGCAAAGCTTAATGGACTTCGCTATAATTTTTAAAAATTTCATGAGGACAATGTACGAAGATCCTGGTTTTTATGGTAAATGTCACCTAGCACGCGCATATATATTAATTGCTTACACTGACGGTATGCAATACTCATCTTTTTCGAGCGCACATGTTTTGATGATTGGCGCTAAAATCGCAACAAAAACCTTGCGTTCTTCTGCGAAATATTTAAGATAAACAATGTGTTTTGCTACTTTTTGACAGACAATTAGGAGAGATGGCTGAGCGGTCTAAAGCGCTTGCCTGCTAAGCAAGAGCTCCTTTAAAGGGGGCGCGAGGGTTCGAATCCCTCTCTCTCCACCAACCTTCGCTAAAGCTACGGTTGGCAGGCCAACCTTCTCAGATGAAGAATGCATTGATTAATTTTTGATATGTTTAGCACAAGCGAAGGTTGCCCGTCGTAGCCTGATGCGTGAAACGCAGGTATTTTGCGGCGAAGTCGGGCTAATACCAAACGGTATCAATAGAATTGAAATAAACTTGTGAATGCGCCCATAGCTCAATTGGACAGAGCGTCAGACTACGGATCTGAAGGTTGAGGGTTCGACTCCTTCTGGGCGCACCAACCTTCGCTAAGCTTACAGCCCAGATAAAACGCTCTTGCTATTATCTGGAAGCTTCGGTTGGCACGCCAACTTTCTTAAATGAAATGGAACAGGCACGATGTGGTTAAATTCACGCGTGCCTGTTTTACTTGTGTCGTAAACCAATTAATTCATACGCATAAAAGTTTTTTCATTTTTTTCGCGTCTTGACCTCTTCTTTCTCTCCCCGGTAATCTTTGGTGAGTCATTTTTGTGAGTGTGCGCACAAAAGATTTTTTTTAATGTCTTTATTTTTCATCAATCAAATCGGGAGATAGTTCAATGGATTTGTATAATCGACCAAACTTAACCAAGGGCATTTTATATATCATCGCTGGTACGTTGTTGCTTCTTAATACGCTTGGCGTTTTGCAGCGTGGTGTAACATTATTGCTCGTTATTGTGTCGCTTGTGATTATGGGCGTTGGTGCCATGTATTTAAACAATGAACTCGGGTTTCTTCCTTGGAAGCCTGTCGTGAAAAAAGGTAAAAAGTAACTGATCAACAAACGAAAAGAGCCCGTGACATCCAAAAATGTCACGGGCTCTTTTATGCCATTTATGGGACTAAAATTCGGGCTTGTAGGTTGTTTTTTGGTGAATATATTTTTGTACATCGGCAATTGCAATGCGTTCTTGTTTCATGCTGTCACGTTCACGAATCGTAACGGACGCATCTTTTTCTGTATCAAAATCGAATGTGATGCAATATGGTACACCGATTTCGTCATATCGACGGTAGCGCTTACCAATCGATCCCGCTTCATCAAATACCGTATCAATGCCAGCTTTTTTAAGCTCAGTGAATAACACGCGGGCTTGATCACTTTGTTTTTTGGTGAGCGAAAGAACTGCGCATTTTATAGGAGCGATGGTTGGATGAAACCTGAGAACGACGCGCGTATCTTCTTTGTCACCATCTTGAATAGTTTCTTCGTCATAAGCCTCGAACATGGTGACCAAAAAGAGACGATCGACGCCGACCGATGACTCGACTACATGCGGCATGTATGAGCGTTTAGCCGCTTCATCAAAATATGAAAGATCTTTTTTGGAAAATGTAGAGTGCTGTGTAAGATCGAAATCTCCGCGATAGGCAATGCCTTCGAGTTCTTTCCATCCAAACGGAAAAAGGTACTCAACATCTGATGTCGCGCTTGAGTAGTGCGAAAGCTCTTCTTTGTCATGATTGCGTACGCGAACATGCTCTGGATTGATTCCGATGGTTTTGTAAAAATTGTATCGTGCGTGGCGCCACAGTTCAAAAAATTTATGAGCTTCTTCTGGTGCGCAAAACCACTCGAGTTCCATTTGCTCAAACTCACGTAGACGAAATAAAAACTGCTTTGGTGTAATTTCATTACGGAATGATTTACCAATTTGGGCAATACCAAAAGGCAGTTTTGCGCGATAGCTTGATGCAATATTTTTAAACTGTGAAAAAATAGTTTGCGCAGTTTCTGGACGTAAGTATGCAACAGATGATTGATCAGATGATGCGCCAAGATTTGTTGCAAACATCATGTTGAACTGGCGAACTTCGGTCCATTTGGTTTGACCGCAATGGGGGCATGGACCATCAAGCGTAATTTCATCAGTGCGATAGCGGTGTTTACAGTTTAAACAATCAACCATTGGATCGTTGAAATTTGATATATGACCAGAAGCTTCCCACAGTGCCTGCGAGCCGATAAGCGCGCCATCCATATACAAAATGGTATCTACCTGTGCGTTGTTAAACTTTTTCCATGCGCGTTTAAGATTGTTTTTGAGCATGAGTCCTAATGGACCGGTATCGTAAATACCGTTGATACCGCCGTAAATGTCACATGACGGGTAAATAAAGCCCCGGTGTTTGCACAGGGCGGTAATTTTTTCAAGAGTTGCTTTGCTTTCACGAGTCATGATTTTCCCTTAACGTATGGTAAGAGCCATTGTGGCCCGCTCAAATATATCTTTTGTTTGTGTGATTAAATCGCGCCATTCATGATTTCGAATGTGCATAGCGTAACCTGCCAGTCATAGCCTCCAGATAAAGTAGTACGGTCTTTTAAGACGTACCAAGCTCGTGCGCTCAAGTAATGCGTACTACCACTTCTCAGGGTCGTGTCTGGTTGATGGGCCGTAGGTTTGGCGACGGCTGGTGGACTTCGCTATATACATTTTTGATCTCAATGGCGATGCGTTTTTAAGTATGCCACCATTTTGTTTTTTTTCTAAAAAAACACGCGTTGGTGTGTACGGTGGTTTTGTTTGCGATATTAACATATACTCTCTAGTGTTTAAGTGATTCAATGCATATTTTTGTGAGGAGCTTGTCAGTATGATGCAGCGTAAATTATGGATAATTTTTGGCGCCGGCGTAGCAACATGCGTGGGTGCTTTGGGTTTTCTGGCCTATAAATATCAAAAGCTTGCAGATGCAGTGTATGTGCGGCAGCTGGTGATCGCAGAAAAAAAAGTGGATCATCAAGAGACGAAAGCTGGAACTGATGCACAGCCTCGTGTTGCATGGAATACCGTGAAAAATGTTGCACATGATGCGGTGGTACAGGTAATCGCAAGTGTTGCTCAATTCAACTGGCTGGAGCCTTATAAAACTCCCAATCAAGGCATGATGGCTGGTACTGCGTTTTTTATTAACGACAAGGGTGAGCTTTTTACTAATGCTCACGTAGTTGATCAAGCAACTCGTGTATTTATACAAATACCCTCGCATGGTAAAGAGCGATTCGATGTCGATGTTATTGGTGTCAGCATGGAGCGCGATCTTGCATTGCTTCGTCTGACCGATAAATCACTTAAAAAGCTTCTAGGTTATGGTCCGCTGCATTGCATGAAGCTCGGGGACTCTGATCAGGTATATCGTGCTCAAGAAATCATGGCACTTGGCTTTCCGCTGGGACAAGAGGCTCTTAAAAGTACCGTTGGTGTCGTGAGTGGCCGTGAACATGTTGATGGACGACATATGATCCAAATTGATGCAGCAATCAATGGAGGCAATTCAGGAGGACCCTCAATTAATATGGCGGGTGAAGTAATCGGTATAAACACTTCAGGATCTGCGAGACCAGATGCAGAAAATGTTAACTGGATTATTCCTATTAATGAGGCAAAGCTTTTTGAGCACCAATTGCGAAATATGAAAAATGTTTCAACGAATAATGTTTTATCATCGGTAAAACTTGTGCGTAAACCATTTTTGGGAGTTTTCTTTAACAATGCTACAGAGTCTATGACCGAGTTTTTAGGTAACCCTAAGCCTGGTGGTGCGTACGTTGCGGAGGTTTATAAGGGTGGGCCGCTTCCTCGAGCAGGCGTGCTTGTAGGCGATATGATTTATGAAATTAACGGATATCGTGTTGATCAATACGGTGAGATTAGTGTGCCATGGAGTGAGGATAGAGTATCTGTTTCGGCTTATGCTGCACGGCTTAATGTGGGAGATAATATTCATTTAGTGCTGTATCGCAAAGGTAAACGCAAAGAGATTACTATAAAGTTCAGCAATACTGAACTAGCTCCTATACGGGTCATGTTCCCCGCATATGAAAAAATGGATTATGAAGTGTTCGCTGGAATGGTGCTTATGCCTTTGTCGATTAATCATCTTCTTATTTTGGCGCAAGCTAACTCAAAAATGGTACACTATGCTGAGCCAAAGAATCAGCTTGAGCCGGCAGTGGCAGTTACTCACGTATTTCCCGAATCTCTTTTGGTTTTAAGTCGTACGTTTAGCGTGGGATCGATTATCTCTGAGGTGAACGGTATTACGGTGAAAACGCTTGATGATATTCGTGAGGCGATGCTCAAGAGTGTTGACACGGGTTTTATATCGATTAAAACAACAGATAATGTGTTTGCTGTTCTTTCATTAAAAGATGTGCTTGAGCAAGAAGATAGGCTGCAGCATACCTATTTTTATGATGAAACTGCGCTCACCAAAAAAATTAAAGAAAAAGTAGGATTTAAGGGTGAAGAACAAAAAACGGCTTGATGTGCGTGTCATGGAGTTGTATCCACAGTATTCTCGAGCTCAAATTCAGGGCTGGATTATGCGTGGTGAAGTTTTAGTTGAAGGTAAGCCCGTCGTAAAGGCGGGCGCTCAAGTCGATGATATCGTTTCTGTCGAGTTACGTGCTCAGCCTCCCAAATATGTGAGCAGGGCTGGGTATAAACTTGTTGGGTTACTCGATGCGTTTGCCATCGACGTGCGTGATAAAGTGTTTGTTGATGCAGGACTGTCCACCGGTGGATTTAGCGATTGCTTGCTGCAACGTGGTGCAAAAAAAATCTATGGTATTGATGTTGGGTATGGACAGGTGCACGAAAAGATACGCACAGACCCACGCGTAATCGTCATGGAGCGCACAAATTTGCGCAACGTGACCGATATCGGTGAAAAAGTTGATGGCGTATCACTTGATCTTTCATTTATATCTCTTACTAAGGTTGTTGATAATGTTCGCTCTTTGATAAAGCCTGGTGGAATGCTTTTACTGCTTATTAAACCGCAGTTTGAGTCTGAGCGACATGAAGTTGGTGGCGGTGGTATTGTGCGAGATGCTGCAGTGCATGCTCGTGTTGTTGATCAAGTACGTACGGTGTACGAATCTGCAGGTTTTGCATGGCAGGGTAACATAGAGTCTCCCATCACCGGTACGGATGGCAATAAAGAATTTTTGATGTATATGATTGCAAAAAACCTTGGTTGACGAACTCTTTTTGCGGTCAGTATACTGACAAAATAGAGCATTCGCTCTTTGGCCCTTTAGACAATGCGCGAACTTTTATCTGATGTATGTACAGGTTAATTTTTTGTACAAGCATGTGGTCAAAGAAGATTTACTGTAGATGTGCCCGTAGCTCAATAGGATAGAGCGCCGGACTTCGAATCCGTAGGTTGCGAGTTCGAGTCTCGCCGGGCACACCAGCCTTCGCCTCTGCCTATGCTGCGATGATCGAGCAAGGGCGGCTACGGCTGACAAGCCAACTTTTTAACGGAAAATGATTTTGAAATGAAAAATAGAGGCGAAAGCTGCCCGACGAAGCCTGATGCGTGAAACGCAAGTAATTTGCGGCGTAGGCGGGCGGTTGGCACACAATTTAGAGGCTATGACTGACAAGCAGCTTTCTCAAAGAAAATTTTTGAAATAAATATGCGTGACAAAAAATGAAAATTTTTGGGCGCGCCCGTAGCTCAGCAGGATAGAGCGACAGATTCCTAATCTGTAGGTCGCAGGTTCGATTCCTGTCGGGCGCACCAGCCTTCGCCTCTGCCTATGCTACGATGATCACGCAAGGGCGGCTATGGCTGGCAAGCCAGCATCTTAACGGAAAATGATTTTGAAATGAAAATAGAGGCGAAAGCTGCCCGTCATAGCCTAAAGCGGTAACGCAAGTAATTTGTGGCGGAATCGGGCTAATTCCGAATAAAAAACTTCGATTGGCAGGCTACATTTTTTAAATGAAACATCTTTAAGCATGTATTGTTGTTCAAAAGCATAGAGTAGAAGCGCTAAAATAATGTGTGTAATTTTTACACATGTAAGTATTGAAAAGTTTAAACAACACAGTATGTTTGAATTTTTAAATACCTGTTTTATCTCAAAATAACGTAATGCAGCAAAAGTTTATTGAAAGAGTTTTGTTCGAGAGTATGGTTCTATGGTTGAAACAATTTGGCAAGAATTTCTTAAGATCGTTTCGCAAGAAGTTGGTAGTCGCATTGTCGAAACCTGGTTCAAAGCGGTACATCTTGTACTATGGGATAGCAATGCAAAAGTAGCCTATTTACATGCTCCCAACGATTTTGTAAAAACGTGGATAGTAACGCATTATCAAGATTTATGTAAAAAACATCTTGCAAGATTATTAGGTGAAGAATCAATTAAAGTGCACATTGCTGTTGAAGGAGCTCAGGACGGGCAGTTTACTATTGTTGCAGCTCGTAAGCTTGATCACGCGACAAATGTATCTTCATCATCTACAAAGATGCCTTTGACGGTGCCATCGAGTAAACATGACAAAATCGCCTTGGTTAAGAAAAAACAAAAAAAACCTGCACATGTTACGGTATACACGTTCGAGTCTTTTGTTGTTGGGCCGAGCAATGAACTTGCCTTTTCTGCTGCATATGCCGTAGCACAAAATCCAGGCATGCATTACAATCCACTTTTTTTGTATGGTGGATCTGGACTCGGTAAAACACATTTGTTATATGCTATCAGCGCACACGTGCATGAAAAAAGCCCCGAAAAAGTGGTGTATTACGAAACAGCTGATCGTTTTGTGCAAAATTTTATTCAGGCTATTCGTCTTGATAAAATGGCACAGTTTCAGGCCCAGTATCGACGTGCAGATGTGTTGCTCATCGACGATATTCAGTTTATTTCTAAAAAAGAACAAACCCAAGAAGCTTTTTTTCATATTTTTAATTTGCTCCATCAGTCTCATAAACAAATTGTTTTGACGGCTGATTGTATGCCGCGTGATATCGCAGGACTTGCAGAGCGTATGCGTACGCGTTTGGAGTGGGGTCTTGTTGCGGATATTCATATGCCACTTCTCGAGACGCGCATGGCAATTTTAAAAAAGAAAGCTGAGGCGTACAGCGCGTCTATAGATGATGAAGCCTTTAGTGCTCTTGCCTCGTATGATTTTTCGAATGTGCGTGAGCTTGAAGGTGCTCTTGTACGCGTTCTTGCATCTGCTGCTCTTGCTGATTGCGCCGTGACTAAGGAATTTATAGAAAAAATTATTAAACCGGTTGTTCGGGTCAAAGAAACGGTTGATATTGCATCAATAGCACGGACGGTCTGTCGGTGCGCTCAGTTGAATCTTCATGAGCTTCGTTCTTCAACACGCACTAAAGAGCTTGTTGTAGCACGTCATGTCGCAATGTTTTTGATGAAACGTATGACTGATGCATCCCTGCGTGAGATTGGATCATTTTTTAATAAAAAAGATCACTCAACCGTTATTCATGCGATCGAAAAAATAGAGACAAAGGGTAAAAAAATTAGAGAAATATCTTTGCTCATTAAAGATGTTGAACGTTGTTTGGAAGAGCGTTCATAGCTTTTCTTTGTAAAAATTTCTTTTTTGTTTGCATGCCAAATTCTGTTACAAATTGCTTGGTTAATGTATATATCCATTGGGGGCAAGAGCTGAATTCGATTGGATCTCTTAACCCTATCATCAGTGCATGATCTTCTGTGTCGATAAGCGCGATTTTGTGTGTGTTTTTTTCGATAACAAAATTAGGAATATTGGGATCAAGTCTGTTGCCAAAAATATGGGACGCTTGCCATGCATGTGCACGATCTTGTTTGTTAGACAATGAAAAAGACCTCTCAATTCGTATGGCATCGCAAATCAGCGCATATACATGAGGGAACATAGCCTCATAATCGCATATATCACTCATGTTTGTACCGCGTGCAATAAAAAAAGTATTTTCTTTTGGCTCCCAATACCATTTTCTTGGAGTAGTGTATATTTCTTTTGCTTGCGGATTGTGATCAATGATATCGTTGATGCCATGTAAATTTTTTAAACGAGAAAATCCACATAGGTATCGACTTGTGCCATGTCCCATGTAAAAGAAAAGGCGTGGTTCAATGCCCTTAGAAAAAGGTTCTACAAAAGTTTGAGGTGTTTCTATAAATAATTTTACGACAAATGGGTATGCGCGATGCTTAAGAACGAGTATGCCGGCATGATTTTTAAAGTTAAAATCGGTTTTTTTGAGAATAGTGAAATTCTGTAAACTAAAAAGTTTTTTTTGTGTGCGAAGAATTTCTTTGACAGCTTCTTCAAGATCATTAAGAAGTGGTGCTGTTGAACAGGTGCTTGTTTCATATCGTGGAATAATCCGCTCGGGAATGCGATGCGCTAGCAAAAAGGGTCTATCATAAGTATTAAAAAGAACGCGTGGCTCGAGGTGCATGAGTGAAAAAGAGTAATTTTCTTGAGATGAGCACATCCAATGTGTTTCGATTTTTGGTTTAGCTATGTAATCAGGTCGGTGAATGTTTCGAGAAGCATAAGTACTTGTTATGTTGATCGTGAAAATTAAAAAACAATACATAACCGTTTTTTTACACACACATGAGTTCTTGTTTAACAAAGTTCTTTTGGCTAACATAGCGGTACAACTCCTCCTGGTAACATATGGCAACCGCCATTTAGGCACGCTCAAACGCATTTACGGTTTGTGCAATCCAAAAGCACTATTCGTAAACTCGGGTGTGCATAGCTAAATGGACTTCGCTATAGTGGGACGTTTTATAAATTAAAACTTTTTCTTCTTTTTGTAGAGGGTAAAAGAATGGAGTACGCATGTACTGTTTGAAGCGCGAATGTTGTTCCTGTCAAAATGTCTGTTGCTATAGCGATACGCACTATAACCTACCCACATGTATATGCAAAAAACATTGCAATAATCGTATGTTTTACTGGTGCAGTTGAGCGTGCCTAAATAGCGCCTGCTATAATCTACGATTTTTCTTTTTCTTGTGTTTCTATTTTTATATTTGTTATTTTACTAACTGAAAATATTTTACATTTTTATCCAGAGAGGATGTTTCATGGGAAGGCGTGAAGTTACTTTTGTGCGCACTGCTGACTTGCGTCCGCACGAGAAGATTCGCAAGGCTCATTTTGATGATTTATTCAAAAAAATAACAGGAGATGGATACATCAATGATCCTATTATTGTCGATAAAAATACGATGATTATTCTTGATGGTCATCACCGATTTAATGTCCTAAGAACTTTGGGCCTTGCTTCGTCTCCGGTGTATTTTTGTAGACTACACAGATGATTCCATACAGGTTGGTTCGTGGCGTGATGGTGAGATGGTAACCAAGGAGCAGGTGATTGCCGCGGGGTTGAATGGTAAGCTCTTGCGTCCAAAAACGTCTCGACATATTCTACCTTATCGTCCGACTGGACTAAAAATTTCTCTCAAAAAACTTATGACGTACAAGGAGACATCCCATGTCAAAAACGCTCGTAGACCTGGTAGGCAACACGCCCCTCGTGCTTCTCAAAAAATACTCAACGCCACAGGTAAAAATATATGCCAAACTCGAAGGCGCTAACCCTGGTGGTTCTGTAAAAGATCGTCCTGCATATGCAATGATTCTTGATGCTCAAAAAAAAGGCATTCTTAAGCCTGACTCAGTTATTTTTGAGGCAACCAGTGGTAACACGGGTATTGGTATTGCGATGCTTGCCGCATATTTTGGGTACAAGTTTGTTGCGGCCATGCCTGAGAGTGTAAGTCTTGAGCGGCGTGCACTGCTTAAACTGTATGGTGCAGAAATTATGTTAACCGATGGTACAAAAGGTACCGATGGTGCTATAGCTTTTGGCAAACAGTTTATCGCAGAGCATCCTGGTGAGTATGTCGTGCTTAATCAGTACGAAAATCAGGCAAATATCGATTCGCACTATTATGGTACCGGCGCTGAAATTATTAAAGATATGCCAACCATTACACATTTTGTTGCGGGTATGGGTACGGGCGGAACGCTTATGGGCGTGGGCAAGCGGCTCAAAGAATACAATGAAACGATCGAGGTTATTGGTATCGAGCCTAAAAAAGGATCGATCATTCAAGGCCTGAGAAACATGGGCGCATATGTGCCGCCGATATATCAATCCTGCATGCTTGATGATGTGATGCTTATGACTGAAGATGAGCCAGCTCTGTTGTATGCACGAGAAATCTTTAAAAGAGAAGGCTTATCAGTAGGTATATCATCAGGTGCTGCATTATGGGGTGCTCTTGAAATACAAAAACGTATTGATAAGGGCATTATTGTAACGATTTTCCCTGATCGTGGCGAGCGATATCTTACGACAAAATTGGTAGCGAAAGAATAAGCAATAAAAAGACACAAAAAAGATTTTATTGCATGCAATGATGCGGTAGTTACATACTGATCATTGCATGCTTTTTTTCATTCTTTTAAAGGGGGGATTTTTATGATGGTTCAAAATGAAAAGCGTATACTTGCCGGTTTATGTGTGTGTGCTGTTTTTAGTTTAACTGCACAAAATAAAAGTGATTCGCATCGACCTATTTTTGATGCATATCCTGATTTAAAAAAACGTGTTCCTTGGGTAAAAATTGCGAACCTTCCCACTCCGGTGTATGAACTAAAAAATCTTGAGCGTGCAGAAAAGACAACCGCAAAAATTTTTATCAAAGATGATGGACAAGCGGGTGATTTAGTCGGTAGTAACAAACTGCGCAAGCTTGAACTTCATTTTGGTTATGCACAAAATTGTGGAGCAGAAAATATTATTGCACTCGGGTCTGTAGGGTCAAATTATACAACAGCCATTGCGGCGTATGCTCCTTTGTTTGGATTTAAAACAATTGTTTTATTAAAACCTCAGATAAATACGCACTACCTGAGACGCAATCTTTTATTGAGCGCATATTATGGTGCAGATATACGCATGTTTAAGGATATTCATGCACGCAATGAGGAGGTCAGGCATCTTCAAAAAAGTATCAAAAATTACTATATTCCTGAAGGTGGCTCAAATGAGATTGGTACTATAGGCTGTGTCAACGCAGCATTTGAGTTGCAAGAGCAAATTAATGCCGGTCTTATTAAAGAGCCTGACTATATATATGTCCCATTTGTAAGTCTTGGTACTGCCGCCGGACTGATGCTTGGTTTGCGAGCTGCTGGCTTAAAAACCAAGGTCGTGTGTGTGCAAGCAGCTCCTGCAGGAGCAGGTATATGGGCAAGCGAGATTGCACGCGAGTTCAATCAAACTGCGAAATTTTTACATGAAATGGATGAGCATTTTATACCCTATAAAATTGCACCGTCTGAAGTTATTATCCATACTGTTTTTTTTGGTGGTAGTTATGCAGCTATCGATCAAGAGGAGCATGATGCAATTATGAGGTTATATGATCTTGAACAGTTCAAGGTTGATGGGACGTATGCCGGTAAAGCTTTTGCCGCATTATTGCATGACCTTCGCAAAAAAAAGCTTGAGGGTAAAACGATACTGTTTTGGAAAACTAACACGAGTGGTTCATTCAAAAAAATAACCGATCAGGTTGACTATAAGACTCTTCCTCAAGCGCTCCATGTCTATTTCGAAAGCGATGTGCAGCCTCTTGATGCGGGGTGCTAATCTGCAGAAAATGTTTCTCTCAAAAAGGGGGTTCTCGTGAGTATAAAAAATAACATAGTGCTTTTTGTATGCGTTGTGCAGTTACTTTTTTTTCACAGTTTAAGCATATGTGTGTCGGCAGAAAGAGAAACAGTTTTTGACCGCATTGAGGCTCCTCAACACGATCTTGTGCGCGATATTCCGTACCTGCCGCCTTTGTGTGACGACATACCAAATCTTAAAAAAGGGTTTATTAATTTACCCGATGGCGCTTCGATCTATTACGAAGAAGAAGGCCGTGGCACTCCTCTTGTGTTGATTAGTGGAGGCCCTGGTGGTACGCATCAGGGTTTTCATGCCGATTTTTCGCGTATGAAAACATGCGCACGTGTTATTTATTACGATCAACGTGGTGTGGGCAAAAAATCAAGCATCGATCCCACGGGCAAAACGTATACCATACAACAGGCGGTTGAAGATCTGGAGAATATACGAAAAGCATTACGCATCAAACGTTGGGTGGTTTTGGGTTGGTCATACGGAGGGCTTGTGGCGCAGTGTTATGCACTTACGTATCCGCAGCAAACTCAAGGGCTTGTACTTGGGTGTTCGTGTCATGGTGCACCAAGGCTTAACACTTGCAGTCGAGAAAAAATGTTTCTCTCCCCTGGCGAAAAAGAACGCATTAACCACATCTATGATCTTTTTTTTGCAGGTGCCATAAATAGCCAACAATGGATTTATAATAGATTTTTATGTGGTCATTGGAAACAGCAATTGTACTACAAACCCGAGAATGAAGAGGCTATAAGAAAAGGACTGTATGGATGGTTGCCTGCAGCAGGATTTCAGTTTTTGATTGCGCAGGATAAAGATAGAATCGATCTTACCGGGATGTTTAACGATTTTGATGTGCCGACATTGGTGTGCGAGTCCACTTGGGATTTAACATGGGATGCAGTCAAAATGGAATTCATGAAGAAAAATCATCCGCACGCTCAAGTCGAAGTCTTTGAAAAATCGGGACATTGTGTGTTTCACGATGAACCGGATACATTTTTTCCGTTACTTGAGTCTTTTATACGTACATCAAAAAAATCACCCGTATCTCACCTGTGTGCAAACAGATCGATATGGCCTAAACGATGTTCAGATTTTTTTTGTCAGGTAGCAGTAACAGCTGATACAAAGATTGGTCTTGAACGTGAAAAGGCGCTTTTGAATGTCTATAACCAAGCAGTGCAGGACAACGCTACAGATGTTCGTGGTTGGAGCTTGCTTGCGCGTCGTTTGTTCGATTTAAAAAGTGAGCGGACACATACGACAATTTTGGATGCATTGGATCACCTTGAACAATTGCTGAACCAATCAAATGAATATTCGCACGAGCTACTCAAGGGAAAGATCATTCGTGGGCACGTGTTAGACCTCATGGGCAAACGTGCAGAGGCCCTTGTTCAATACCAAGAGGCATTGCGCATACATGGTATCGTTTCATCATTACACAAGAACGCGTATGAAGCCGATAAAAAAGTACTCGAAAAATGTTTGAGTGAGCCATTTAAATTTTAGAAGGCCCATTTTTTTTAAAATTTGTACACGAGGGGCATTTACCAAAAAACGGTGAATGCCCCTCGTCTATTATTGGGCCGTGTCAGAAAACAGCTCATGCGATTGCAGTGGGCTTTGTACCGCCTTGCGCATGCGAGCAAGTTTTTCTTTATTTTTAAACAAAGAACCAAAACATATGCCATATCTGAGGGTGTGCGTGTCACCTTCCTGCAAAGGCCACCAGCGATCTATGATGTCATGACTTACTAAGTCTTTTAACGATTTTCCAAAACTTTTTTGTGCCGAAAGACATACGCCTCCATGTAAAAAGGGAACGCCCGATGTTTCTGCAAGCATGTCGTCACCCACGTATACCATGACATGACGCATGGTCAGTGCGTTTTCTTGATACAAAAAAACAAGGTCCCCATATTCTAAGTCAGCGCCACGTTCGATGGGTTCACAAAAGGCGTATTGGCTGCCCGAATTACGTGGAATGTATAAACCACAGACTAGGGCGGCCAGGTAAGTAAGTCCAGAACAGTCTGGTCCTGTGCACTGACTACCGATAAGCCCGGTGGGTGTTTGCGCGCTCACGCCGCCCCATACGTATTGTACGTGATGGTCTAAAAAGAGCATGGTAGCAGAGACAAATTTTTTTCGTAGGATTTCTGGATCTAATGGCTGTTTGGCTCCTATAAATTCAAGATCTGTATCCTTCATGAACCCGAGTGGGTGCATGGTATGCTCGGATGTTTTTATCCCCACATGCCAGTAGTTAGATCCTGGAACGGGGATTCCATAAAAGCACGAGCCCATCGAAACATCTTTTTTTTCTGCCGTGATGTCTGGACGAGAGTATAAAGCACCCCAAAATGACTTTACTACAAGATTGTTTTGCCAATCGATGTTTTGATCGTTGATCAACTCAGTCTGATTTTTTTGCATATAACCCGATATTGTGCTCCAGCGTACGTTCCGCTCATACACATTATTGCCTTCAGAAAACCATTGAAAGGGAATTCGTACTTTAAGCCAATCGTTTTCTTGGCTTGGCTCTACCTGTACGAGGGAACCAAAAAGTACTTGTGTATAGCGATTTGACTCCATAAAAAGGACCGGTGGTTTTGGGGTCTTGTCTTCGATTTTAGGGGCAGCCCTGACATCCGCCATCGTAGTAGTAATTCTTGCATACTGCGGTTGCGAGAAAAGTGGTACAGCCCAACAAAAAAGAGCAGTGCACGCAAAAAAAGTCATTTTCATGTTTTTCCTTTTTTGGAACATTTTTTAACTTGCCATGAAAAGCGTAAGCTCATGCGTGCTATGGTGCAACAACCATTTGGCAATACATGAGCTTGAGTGTTATTTCAGAGCGGAAGCTATTTTGCGGAAATTATTTTTTTGAAGCCTTCTGCTGAAAATAATCCTGCATAAAATTTTTCAATATAGAGCTGTAGAATTCGTATAGCATATCGTTGTTCTCGAGGCTCGTTGCTTTCTTTTACTTCAGTATAAAATCCTGGAAGAACGTTATCTTTAATGATTTGTAAATAAAAAATACGTTTATCGTTGGGTATGGCCTCCGGCCCCATCTTTTTGCCGTAAAGATCTTCTAAAATAGATTCCATACGGGTAGTACTGTCACTGAGATCTTTAAGCGCAGATTCTTCAGTAAATATTGTTGGTTCTGTTTTGTAAAATGGGATGCTTTTGTATATTTGTTTAATAAAAAAAGTGATAGCTTCTTTAAGATTTAACATGTGTGTTTGAATCTGAAAATACATTGGAGGAATAGATTTTTTTTTGAATTCTCCTAATACCTTTTTGAGATAATCTATTTTTTCTTGAGTGAAACCTTTTTCTTTTAATTTGTCTTTAATTGTTTGTTCTGAATAATTATTTTTATAACGTGCCATAAGTCCATCGTATTTTTGCAATTCTTTTAAAGCCGTTTGTTCAACAACTGACGCTGTTGGGGCCTGAGAAACGCAAAATATAAAAGAAAATTCTTGATCCATTTTCTTGATAATACCATCCAAAGCTTTTTGTTCATAGCGTGTTAATTGTATGCTGCTGCTATGTAAAAATTTTTCACAATCGCTTTTGCTCATACCGCCAAAAATGCCCGCTTTAATGTAATTTTCTCCCATGCCCGCAAATAGTAGTGCTATGTAACATATTTTTTTGTAATCTTTAATCATGAGAGTCTCCTTAAGGTTTTGATAAAAATATACCTGCTGGTACCATACTCTACATAATGAGTATTTTTCTAGAGGTTTCTGTTTTTGTGAAAGGTTTTTGAGCAGTGTCTACAGTTGTTTCCATACTTGAAAAAGTGTTATTAAGTGTCGGTGGTTATATTATTTTGACCACAATTGTGGGAGCCTTGCATGCGCGCATTGCCGTGTGGCTTGGTGACCGAACGCCGCAGCTTACCGGTATGACCGAGTTCGACCCGCGTGCGCAGTTCGATTTTTTTGGATTTCTTTTTTTTGTGCTTGTGCAAACAGGCTGGAAAAAGGAACTCACGCTTTCGCCATCCATGATGTTTAATCTCAAAGCACGCCTACGCATACAGATTTTTGAGCCATTGTTATATTTGATGTGTTCCTTTGTATGTGCATGCGGAGTTCTTTTGATATCTCGTCAGCCAATGGCTTTAGTTTTTGGCGGTTCCGCGCAAGCGTTTCAGGCTCTTGTTCCTGGTCTGCCCCAATGGCTTGCGGTAGTAGGCTATGCGCTACAAACCTTTAGCATTTTTGCCATTTCTCTTTCGATTACCGCAATTTTTATCATGGGCATTCAGTTTGTGATCAGTTACTTTTTTCATAACGCGTTTAGCGTGAGCGAAGGACTGAGTGGCAATATGACGTTGCCAAAGCTAATTTTTATTGGTCTTGGTTTTGCGGCGTTTTATTTTGTTGTGCCATTATTATTTTTACCGTTCCTCAAAGGTATGTACTGGCTGGCTTACAAGCTTATTGGTCTGTTTATGCATTTTTAGCTATAAAAAATAAGATTTTTGTGATGAGAAAGGATTTTAACCATGACGACCCAACAGCAACTTGAACTTATATGTGCCGGAACAAGTTCGGTTATTCCACAGGATGAGCTTGCAAAAAAACTTGCCAAAAAGCAGGTACTTACGATCAAACTTGGTGTTGATCCTACAGGTTCTGATTTGCATTTAGGGCATGCGGTTGCATTGTCCAAACTGCGTCAACTGCAGGACTTAGGCCATGAAATTATATTGTTGTTTGGTACTTTTACGGCGCGTATTGGTGATCCGACAGGCAAATCAAAGGCTCGTGTGCCGCTTACACCTGAGCACATAACCGAGCATATGAAAACCTATACTCAGCAAGTAGAAAAAATTCTTGATATGAGCAAAGTAACCATTCGATATAACGGTGACTGGTTCGATGCGTTTAGTTCAAAACAATGGATTGAATTATGCTCGCGTGTGACTCTTGCTCGCATTATCGAGCGCGATGATTTTGCAAAACGCTTAGCGGATAAACAACCCATAGCTTTGCATGAGATCTTGTATCCGGTTATGCAAGGGTATGACTCGGTAGTTCTCAAATCAGATATTGAGCTTGGAGGCACTGATCAAACGTTTAACTTGCTCATGGGCAGAACTTTGCAAGAGCAGTATGGCCAAGAGCCTCAGGTTATTATAACGATGCCACTGCTTGAAGGTTTGGATGGCGTTCAAAAAATGTCCAAATCATATAACAATTACATCGGTTTATCTGAATCTGCATCGAGCGCGTATGGCAAAATCATGTCCATCTCTGATGAGCTTATGTGGCGTTATTACCAGCTTTTGTTACTTAAAACACCACAAGAAGTTGCTCAAATCAAACAAGATGTTGCTGATCAAAAGATACATCCAATGGATCTCAAAAAACAGCTGGCGCATGGCATTGTTGAGCGCTTTTGGTCAAAGACTGAGGCTGATGAATCGCAGGCGCAGTTTGAAGCTCTTTTTCAAAAGCGCGATAGTTGTGCGGCGACAGACTTTGTGCTCACAATAGACCAGCAACAGCTTAAACTTATCGATTTGATAAAAATGCTTGAACCAAATCTTTCGATGACGCAAATTCGTCGGCTTATTGCTGATGGTGCGATATCGATCAACGAAATAAAACAATCTGATGCGATGCAGCTAGTAGATATCTCTGAGCGATTAACGTCTGATATTGTGATCAAAGTGGGTAAACACAAATTTTTCAAGTTGAAGTAGAGCATCATACTACATATTTTTTTAGCGATAATAAGACCATGTTCATGAGCATGGTCTTCTCTTTGTGCGCCCGGCACGGGCGCGACCTCAAGGGTGAAAGTCCCCAATTGGCGAGCGGCAGCGTAGCCATTAGCTTAAGGCAAGGGTGTCCATCGCGAGG
>LCAT01000014.1 GCA_000996695.1 candidate division TM6 bacterium GW2011_GWE2_41_16
CTTCTCAAAAGCTTTTTAATTTCTCATCAACATCAACAAGGGGGTGTCATGTTTTAAATCTTTTTCTATTTTCGTGTCTTGACCAAGGGGGTCACTTTATTTCTTAAAGAATGTTATAAAAATTTTAATCGTTGAGTAATTCTTGTAATATATAGTGAGCTTCTTGTAGTTCTTTGGTGCTTTCCCCTAAAGCCTGCTGTAGGTTAAAGCGTTCTTGATATTTTCGTCCTATGAAGTCTCTTTTTTGTTGTTTCGTGGTGAACGGGGCCAGGTCTATTTCTTGTATGTCTAAAGTTTTGTATAAATCTACAATAGGTTGAAGATATTTTGTTATGATTTCGAAAAATCCAGTATATTTTCCACAGCTTTCCGTTATTTGTTTAATTTTTATTTCTGCTGCATTCTTTTTTTGTTGAGCCGCTAGTTGTTCCTGTGTTGTTTTTGTTGCATCCCTTAATATTTCTTCAGCTTCTTTTATTTCAGCTACTTCTTGTACTGTTAATTTGTCTGGATGTTTTAATCGAGCTTGTTTTCTGTATTCTTTTTTTATATTTTTAAAAATATTTTGTTTTTGTTCTTCAGTAAGATCTTGAATGCGAATGTTTGGTTGTTGACCTAAAACTGCATCAAATTGTGACTTAAAAGTTACAACGGCATCAGCTATTTCTTTTTGTTTTTTGAAAGTTGCTTCTGTACCATCAATAACCGTAGATATTTGAATAACACGATCACTTATGGTATTTTTTTGTGCTTGATTCATCATTTCGTTGTGACCAATTGCTATTTTTTGTCGTAAAGCTAACAGATGTTGTATGGTATGTTCTGTTTGAGCGCCTTGAGAGAGCATTTGAGCCAATTGAATCATATTGTCAATATATACTTGAAAAATATTGTCTATTGTTTGCAAAGAATATTGATCATTAATTTGCTGCGCTTGTGCTTTTAGTTGTAATGTTCGTGTAAATACATTGTCAAGATAGGCCTCAGGAGGATGATTTTGTTGTAGCGCGCCATATGTATCTGTTAATTCTTTTTGTAATGCTGAAAGTGTTTGTGGCACCGGTACCTGCATGGCTGGAGTTTGTGTTGTAGTCGCAGCAGGTGGATGTTGTGCCTGTGCTGCTTGTTTTGCTGCAATACGTCGCTGCAGTTCGGCGATAAGATTCTGTGTTGGCGCGAAGTGAGGATGTATGTTTTTTGTAAATACTTTTTGTGCATCGGTTAAAAGAGCAGTAAGTATTTGTAATTGTTCTTCATAAGGTCTTCGAGCTTCTGGGTGTAATTGCTGTAAGTCCATTTCGATTTCATTACCATGCTGCTTCCATACATTCTCAAAAGTACCAAACTCTTGCCTCGTTTGTTGGCAGAGGGTGGTAATTCTCGCTATTTCTTGATCGAGGGTTGATACGATTGCTGGTGAATAAAACATCTGAGACGCATTTTTTAAATTTACAAAATGTGTTAGTGCCAATTCAATCTCTTCTAACACTATTTCGTTCATAGGAAGTGTTCTTTGATAGATTCGTACGGGTACTTGTTTTGCAAGAGCCATCAGTAATGGTTGATACACAGGCGCTAAGGTATTTAAGAACCTGATTGTATCTAAAACTGTATTTTCTGCGTGAGTGAATAATTCCCGATATTCTACTTTTAAAAGATCGTGGATAAAAGGATTTTGTAAATATTCCAAAACGTTTGTATTAATCCTTGGCATATTTGTTGTGTTAATGAAAAACATAAAGTTTTTTGTCACATATGATTTGAGTTCATTAAAATATTTTGTTCGTGCATTCTGAGGGACAAGTAAAAAATTTATATCTTGTTTGCTTGCCTGAGCATATTGATGTTGTGGAATAGTTTGATTTGCTGCAAGAGCTGCAAAAAATTTATCCAACAAGCTTTGTATCG
The DNA here is from genome assembly GCA_000996695.1 of candidate division TM6 bacterium GW2011_GWE2_41_16. Lineage (GTDB taxonomy): Bacteria > Babelota > Babeliae > Babelales > Babelaceae > GWE2-41-16. Next base: position 1,909 of record LCAT01000014.1, read on the forward strand.
AAAGGTCAGATACTTGAGTGTATGGATCAGTTTCTCTGAGTTTTTGTTGGTGTATCCAGAGTGCAAAAGGAATGGATAAACCATTAAAAAGTTGATCGTTTCCGTACCATGATGATCGTTTTCCTCCTGGTGCTGTTGCATCAGGTGTCCATGCAAATTGTGCGTCCGTTGGTAAATTATTGCGCGTAAAGATATCGGTAAGCGCAGAGACGACTATTTTGAGCCCTCTTACAGACCTTTCTTGATCACGATTCTGAATGATATCGCTCAAAGAATACCAGACATTATCAAAGAGTTGGTTTAGTGGTCGCTGAACATTTTCTTGAGTACGTGCGTTATTGTCCTGGTAAGCATCAATAAGTTGTTTTTGTTGCGCCATAAACTGTCGTATGATTCTTATTTTGTCTATCAATTGCGGATTAACTGTTTGTTGGGTTGCTTGCATTGCTGCGTTAACTGATTGTTCTATTTGTGTGCATTCAGCAATTCTTTGAGCCATGGGTGTTTGAGCGTTAATTTGCTGTATTTGAGTCAGTAGGGCGTCGATCTGTTGCAAATAAATTCGATCATTCTCAAGCTCTCGTTGTTTTTTATAAAGATACCTGCCGAGCGCTGTTTCGGTTTCTTGTGCTTGTGTTACTAACTGTGCTGTTGCTGAACCATACATGTTTTGTGCTTGTTGTTTCAATCGCGCTATGTTTTGTTGAGCCGCTTGAATTTGTTCAATGGTTGTTTCTGGTTGACTTAAAATAGTGTGCACTCGCCGTATGTCTTTTTGTATGTTTTGAACGCTGGCGCCAAAAATTTGCTCTTTTTGTTTATAGATGGCTTGAGCATCCTGGTAAAAAGTGTTTATTACCGGAGGTAGTGTGGTGCCAAAAATTTGTGCAAGTGCTGTGAGCTCTGTATGCATTTGCTTAAGGTATGTTTGAAGCTCTGTGAGCTTTTGATACGTTATTTCATGTGGCAAAATACTGTGCAAATTTTTATGAGCTTCCATCAGCTGGTTTGTATGCATTATAATTGCCAGATTTTTTTGATCTAATTGATTGAATGATTGTCTTTTTGTCATTGCAACATCAAGCGAATGGTCAGGTACGTAGTGTGCAAAATCTGTGATTATGCGGTTTACCATGGTGCGTGCTTGTTCTGAGATATTTTCTAAGGCGAATGCATACAGCTCATTAAAATATGGCAAGCGATTTTGAGCTTCTGCAAAGAGAAACGCAAATTCTTCTGGTGTGATATTGAGATAATTGCGGCCTTGAGTGAGATTTTGTTGTGTAAGTACAGTAAAAAAATTTCGTAGCAATGTAGGCCAGCAAAACTCAGGAATGTTTTTGTACGGATCGTTTTGCACGAGCTCTTGCTGTTGCCTGTAAAGATACAATGGTATTGAAAAATGTGGCGTGAGGCCATCATGCCATAATGAAGGATCTTTTTGTTTTAATTGTTCTTTCAATGGTGTAAATTGTGCATCCGTAGGAGAATTTTTCAGTCGGTCGGTGATAATGTGAGTAAGTGCTTTTAAAGAGTCATTTATTCGTGCAGGCGTGTAATACGGATTAGGCTCTTTGTATGGATTATTTTTAGTAAATACGGTAAGCCAAAAAGTGCTAAACAGTTTTGCTAGATCATATTTTTCATATAGTTGTGTCGCTTCATGTATTGCTTGATGGGCGGGTATGACAGCTTTTTGTGTTTCTAAAAATTTTTGTGATGCTTGTGTATCAGCTGAAGGTCCTATCAATTCAGAAGCTTTTTTTTGTTCCTGCTCGAGTTGATCAAGGGCTTGTTTACGAACTTCAAATGGTGTTTGTGGATTAGCAATTATTGTTTGTGTTTTTTGAAGCGATGTATTCAAGTCTTCTTGCGCCCGATTAATTATTGTAATGCGCTGTGTAACTTCTTGCAGTTTTGCTCGAGCTTGTTGAATAGCGGCATTTTGTTGAGTATGTATTGTTTGAGCTGCGTTTAGTTGTTCTCCAAGTTGTTGGCGTAATTCTATTAAGAGATTCACGGGCGCTTGTGTTGCTAAATGACCATGTATATCTGTGGTAAGGCGAGTAATGCCATCTATGTTTTTTTGCAGATCTGTAGCCAATTGTTGCTGAGTCTGTTGTGCCTGTTGTTGTAAAGCAATGATGGTTGGTAGATCTGTTTGGGTGGATGGTTGTAATGCTTGCATGTCATTAAGTATATTGTTTGCCTGTAGATATTTTTTGGCAAGCGTTTGCAACCCGATGAGCCATTGATCTGTGTGCGGAGTAGCAGTCTTGAGATATTGATCTAATTGTTTGTAGCTTTCTATAAACGCGTTTGCTGCTTTTATTTTTGCAATTTTTTGTTGATCGACTGGGGTAAAAAGGTTTGTTGGTATCTGATCAAAAAAATGATTTGGTTGGTATTGCAAAATGTGTGTATCGATAGCGTTGGTTACAGCTTGGAGATATTGCGAGTATGTTTTTTGAGTAAAAGAACGAAGATGTGTGGATAAAGCATTGTTGGGTTGGCCCGCTATGTAGATTAAATCATTTTGGCCTGGCATAAGTGTCTGTGGTGCTGAGGTATCGAGAACAGCAAAAAAATCTCTCATAATTGTATTCCATGCGAGTGCAGGAAAATTTTCGCAAGCGTCTTGTTGTGTGAGGCCCGCATATTCTTGGTGTAAAAAGAATGGTAACGATACATTGATACCTGTTTTACTCCAAGATTGATTTTGGATTGTTGGCGCGGCAGGAGTTTTTAGTCTTTGAGAAAGGGTGAAAATAATTGCCTTGAGATGTTGAGATCTGTATTTATCATTTTGAGGAGTGTGTGCAAAAACGGTCCAAAAATTTTCGCATATCTTGTTAATATCTGCTGCTTTGTACTGGTTTTTATAATGCTCTATATAATTATTTTCTTGAGTTATGATCTGTATATTTTTTTTTCGATCAGCAAACCAATCGTAATTTTGAAGCTGTGAAATATCGCAATGGATAGGTTTTTGTGTAATAAGAGTATCGACAGCTTGAATTTTTTGTTGTACCTGAGCAATGTTTGATACGTCTTGTTCAATGTTTTTACTTATTTCTGCAAATTCTTTTAATGCTTGTGCAAAACGGTTCGCGAAATCAGTAGATTCACGGGTTTCTTGTGTGGCTTTTCGGTTAGCCTCTTGTTGAGCAATTTCCGCTGGAGTAGGTGCTGGTGACGTTATAACTACAGGAGTGTCTACGAGTGGTTGATCAAGTGGTGGCACTGCAAAGTGAATTGCTGTTTGTGGAAATCGCACAGGACCTGTTCCAATGTGATTGTCTTGATCTTGGATTACTGGTGGCACAATTGCTGGTACCGGTGCCGGTAATGGTACTGGTGCAAGCGCAGGCGCAGGTGCTGGTCCTACAAGCATTGGTGGTCTATTTTTGTTTTGCATAGGCAGTTTATTAAAACATCCTGCAATTAAACGACGGTTACGCAATGCGTTCCATACGAGCATCGCATCTGCAGCAAGAGCCCATTTACCTGCTCCACGTTTGTGGGCTATATAGGTTAATCCAATGATACCAGTAACAGATAGTGCAACGGTAGTAGCAATTTTTTTGGGATGATTTTGTGCGCCATGACGAAATTTGGTGAATGCTGCATGCTCAAAGGGCGTTGGGCTATGCAAAAACTGCATAGCATGTACACCAAAACTCATGATCAATGCGTATAGTACGCCTATTCTTAATATATTTTTCATGGATATACGCCTTAATAAAAAAATGCGTTGCATAGTATTTCTTAATTACATTTATGCATGTTTTTTGACATGCACTATATATTTTTATTCATAAAATTAAGTGTAAAAGAAAAATTTTTAATGTCCATATTTTTATGTGTTTATTTTCAAATAGAAAAATTTTTAAATATATCAAAAGCATGTAAAACGTCTAATCCTGTAGCATTTGTTGATAAAAAAACGCCGAAGCTTGAAACGCTTCGGCGTGGTTAGTAATGTGCCATGTTCTTAAAAATACAAGAAGTCTTAAAGGGCAGAATATATTACGAGGAATATAGCGAAGTCCACCCAGCCTACGCCGAGGCTTCGGCGGGCAGGCTAAGCTCTGCACATTCGAGATCATGAATAGTGTGATTTAATCACATAAACAAAAGATACGTTTGAGCGTGCCCAAATGGCTTTTGCCATATATAGCGAAGTCCCCAGGTATCTTGGCCCAAGTACTTCAATGTTTCAGTACTCGGTCGTACCTGGTATGCACACCCGAGTTTACGAATAGTGCTTTTGGATTGCACAAACCGTAAATGCGTTTGAGCGTGCCTAAAGTAGTACGGTCTTGGTACGCCTCTAAAAGGCCGTACTATTTTACGACGTACCAATAGTGCGGTCCTAGAAGTCAGATAAAACATATCCATTATTATCTGGCATGGCGGTTGCCATAATACAACTGGACGAACTTTGTTTACGATTTTTTTATTGCCAAGGCAAATTGAACTTCCTTTAACAATCTTTTTGCCTCGTCTAAATCTTCTTGTAACCATTTTTCATTTTTATTTTTTATTCGCTCTTCGTGATCTTTGATCATTTCAAGGTGCTCCTGTTCTTGCCCTTCTAACTCTTGAATTGAGAATGATGTATATTTTTCAAGAGCTTTTAGTTCCTGATCATTGATCAGATCGTTTTCAAATTTTTGTGCAATGTTTTCATATGCTTTTTTTAAAAGTGCTGTGATATATCCGTACGCCGAGCTTTTTTTTCGATTTTCCCATTCCGCGAGTTTTTTTGTGAAAAATTTTAAAATTTCTGCTTGTTTTTCTTGTTCGGTTTTTTGAGAAAGATTCAGTTCTTTTATGAATTCATTGAAATAGAGGATGTTTTTTAGTTTTTGTAACTGTTCTTCAAAATTTTTCTCATATTCTATGTGATTTTTTGTATCAAGAAATTTATAAAAATTGGTAGCGCTGTCATCAAACGATCTAAAAATGTCTTCTGATGCTTCTAAATCACTAGTTCTTTTTATTATTATATCTTCAATTTGTAATGTGTCGGTTATTTTTTTTAGATCTTTGAGTAATTCATCAAGTTGTTTCAATACAATTTTTTCATTATCTAAAAATTTTGCGCGTTCTTGCTCTAAGACTTGTTTAGCTTGTTGGACTATCGGATGATTTTTGGGTAATTTTTCGCTATTGGCAACGATTGTCTGTTCGAAACTTTTATACATTTCATCATTCATTTGTATATTGGGATGTACCATGTCTTGAATTATTTGTTGCAAGGTTTGAATTTCTTGTGGACTTGTTTCTTCAATTTTTTGCTGTTTTGCTTGTGCTTGTTCAAACGCTTTTTGTTTTGCCGCTGCTCCATCTAACGTCATTTGCTTAAATCTCAATGATAATATTTTTACGCTGAGCGCTTTTTGTTCAGCTGTTTTTGCTATGAGTTTATTGAGTTCGTTCATGGTTTGTTTGTAGTTTTCATACGTTGGCCATGAAAATTTTTGGTTACCAGTTGTTAATTGCGTGTTTAACTCATTTGTTAACTGTTGTGCGCGTTGTACAAGTTCTTCCAAAGATGATTGAACCGTTGTTTTTGTCTGGAGCTGTTTTAGGTCAGCATTAAATTTTTTTAACGCACTATCAGGTTGCATGCCAAACATGCTGTTTGCAAAAAAGCTGCTCAACGCAAGGCCTAGCAAATACATTTTTTGTTTGTGTGCATTCATAGCTCCCAACCCCCTTTTTTATGGTGTGGCTAAAAATTTAGGTGCATGCCTTTTACCGCATGCACCGGTTTTTTTATTGCCGCGAATATAGCATGTTTTATTATTTTTTTTCAATCCAGTAACAGGGGGTCTTGTCCGGTAATAGCCCAATACGCTTACAGGTGCCCGATTTAAGCTCTCGTATGTCGCATGCCTTTACGCACGCGAGGGTGATAGTTGCATTACGCGATGCGTCTTTTGGTTGCGGCTGACACAGAACAACCTCTTTTTCTCCAAATTTAGCATAAAAACACGCATACGCCGATGTTTTAAGCATAGGGACCTGAGTGTCTGAGATATCTATTGGTTGCCCACAACATACATCTTTGTGCACACCATCTTCGCATGGACACAGTTGTTTGACTCTGCCTGCGTTATACTGATAATTAAAAAATCGATCAATAGGATGGTGAGACCGAGGTGTAACCATTTGTGCAATTGCAACGCCGACGCAGCAAATCAGACATGCATATGCGAGCACAAACCAGACGGCTCGGTCATGTTTTTTGTTTTGTATATTGTTCTTCATACATCCCCCTTATTTCTTTAGTGGTATTCTCTATACTCATCTTTTAAAGTCTTACGTTACTAGTAAGAATACACTTTGGTATTTCCAAATAGCAATTGTTTTTAAATATATGGGGGTTTCCGTATGTTTTTTTCACAAAAGTGTTTTTTGAGTGTGTGTGTTGCATGCATATCACTATCTTCGTGCACGTATGGTTTATCGCCTTTTGATCGAACTATGTATGAAGTTTTGCGAATTGAGCGTGATCAGCTTAAAAACATCAATGAAGTTTTGACTAATAAAGTGGCTGAACTTACCAAACAAAATCGTTATGGAAGCCCCGCGCAAACTGCGCTTGCAATAACACTTATAGGATACAGTTTCAGCAATATAGTGTTGTTATTTGTGAACAACCAGCTTTTGGATCCTACGCTATGGTCTTTTTGGATGCGAGATTTTTCAAACGAAGAACTTTTTGGTCTCAAAGATGAGATTGTGCGGCGATTGATACAAGATATAGCGGCACGTTATGATTCGGGTTCTTTCGATACTGTTGATACGATTTCTTTGCATAAAATGCATGAAGTTGTGCATGCATTTGAAAAAGATTGTGTATCTGAACGCAAAATGCTTGAATCATACCGAACTTTTACTTTGTGTCTCAAAAAGGTGCCTTATGCCGAGTGGCTTTTTTTTGTTGATCCGGGTATTTACGAGCAGATTGAAGTACGCCTTGAACGCTTGAGTTTTTGCCAAAGTCTTATTTCGGAAGCGTTGAGCGTGCAGTGTGCAAAGATATCCACAGACACAAAACAATTATAAAGGACCAGCTCAATGAAACATGAAATTTCAGCAGGAGCAGTAGTTTACGCTTATAAACATACCACCTGTTATTATTTGTTATTGTTGTATGAAAGCGGCTATTGGGGATTTGTTAAAGGAAAATCCGAGTCTGGAGAAACGCTTGAACAAACAGCTGTGCGCGAAATTGCTGAAGAAACAGGTCTGAGCGTGAACTTGGATACGTCCATTTCGCATGATATTACGTATATATACACCAATCCACACGGAGAAAAGGTGCACAAAATTGTGCACCTTTTCGTGGCCAAGGTTCCTCAAAAAATTGCTGATTTGCCTGTGGTTACACTATCACATGAACATCGTGGTTACGGATGGTTTACGCATCGTGAGGCTCTTGCCATGTTGACCCACGAGGCTTCTCGATCAGCATTTTCGGACATTCAACAGCGTCTTCAGGCTTAGAGCTCTGCCCTCCAAAGGCGAATACGTGAAGCATTTGGGAACGAGGTCCTTGACCCCATGACATAAGCCCCTTGTCTGCCAGCCAAAGCTTTAGCGACGGCTGGAGCTTTTCGTCATGTAGGCCCTCAAGTGAGTTAAGCACCATCTGTGCGCTTTGAGTTGATCGTGATGCAATTTCAACGATGTGTGAGATGTTATTTACAATGCCTGCAAGCGCATGCAGCTGTGCCTCTTTGTCGCCGTTTTGTGCAGCAAACTCAAGAGAGTGTGCAACTATTCCAAAAAATTGGGTGATCACTTCTTGGGCTGAGGCCTCTGGTTTAGGGGTTGCTGAGCGTGAGGCTGCATGGGCAAAGCAAGCCATGCTCAAACATATAACAAAACTACTTATATGAGCATAATGCATGTGTAATTCTCCTTTACATGCGGTATGAAACAGCAATGATATAACTTTGTTCGGCAGTAGAAGTTTTTTTTGATTTCTCTCGGCCGTTGAGTTTATTTGAAGTTTCGCTTATACCACGTGTCACACGTTTTACGTATGTGCGTGTGAACCCGCTTGCATCTTGATAATCAACCCAGCCTCCACCGCGGCTTACCACGCGCATGTCATCAAACAATGCTTTTCCGCGTTTATTTTTGACTGTTTTTACATCTGTCCAGATGAGGTCTTTATTCACGCCGGATATTAGGCAAATGCCATCTTCGCTATAGACAGAAACAAACAGATCGCCATGAATGAAATCTGAGGGCATTTCTGAAAATCTAGTAAACGACTCGTCTATGGGATGATTTTTAAAAAAAGATTCAGCTTTTTTAGCAAGCGCTTCTACGCTGCGTTCTTTGGATATAGGCCAAAAACTTGATCCAACAATAAGCTCTCCTTCGGGTGTTTCGACAAGTTGTACAAAAGCGTCTGCATATGCTCGACGATTAACAAACCCGAACCAGCCACTTTTTTGTGTGACTGCGATATCGATAATTTTTTTGGTAATAAAATTACCGTCGGCATCCTTGGAATTTATAAGATTTTGCCCAATAAAAATAGGATTTTGACCATCAGCAAGCATGACACCGTCAGGACGATATGCAAATACGGTCAATGGTCCTTCGATAAAACCGGCATCACGTGTCGTAAAATCGCGTAATGCATTTGTGAATCCTGCACTACGAATATGAGCAACTGCTTTATGAACGAATGCTTGTACCTGTTCGTGGTTGATAAACGGATAATATCCTGCACCAAAAATGAATGATTCTTTTGAGATAGGATCTTCCATTTTTTCAACGTATGCTCGTTTTATTGCGCCGTTTTCTATGTATTCTATCCAACCTTTTCCGGCATCCTTAACCAATTTAATCATTTCTTTATTGCGGTATTGACCATTTGAGTCTTGCCAGTTGAGAAGGTCTTGTCCGATCATTGCCGGGTTATTTCCATGAGCCTTGCACTCACCCAACATGTTATATGCCCACAGATAAATATCGCCACGTACAAATGCTCCCATAGGGTTTGATATTTGTTCAAATGCAGCGCGTGCACTTTTTTGTTGAGCGAGATTAATAGCCGCTTTAACGAGTTGCTCAGCAATAAATTCGCCCGTTTCTGGATAAAAACTTGCGCCAATGATATACGTTTGTTTGTCTTTTTTTGTTGTTTTGACATATGAGTATGCAAGTGCATTTTTCCATGTATTGCTTATCCATAAGCCTTTTTCCCCTGCCTCGCGCATTCGCTCGATGAAAGGCTCCCCCTCTTCTCCTTTTTTTACAAAATTTTTCCAGATTGCCCAGGAGTCATTGTCATAGCGGTAGCAGATACCCGAATCAGAGAAAACAAAAAGACTTATACCGCCCAGGTTCCACTGTTGATCGCTGCCAAACGATTTGCATGTATATGATAGGGTGTGTTTTTTCAAAAAGGCTACTGCATTGTTAACCATTTTTTCCATCTGAACCATTTTTGCTTTAAGTATTTCATTGATCTGTTCGTTTGAAATGGTACGTATGGTAATGCCAGTTTCTTTCGACTCTTTTTCTAAATTTGCTGGTGCTTCTGTATCAACAGCAGTTTGAGTACTATCATCCTCAGCCTGAGTATCCTTGTCTTCATCTTCAATTATTGTAGCCTCAGAATTTTCTTCCTCCTGGATAGGCTGGTTTTTGAGTGCAGCAATTTTGGTTAGGGCAGAAGCTTTTGCTGGTTTATCTGCAGCAAACCCTGGTATATACACCATGAGCAATAGCGCTATGGCATAGGTGAAAAATTGTTTCATACGTCAGTTCCTCCTTTAAAACGAATATGTAAAAAAAATAGTTTCTGGTATCGAACTCGACTCTAACAAAAAGACTACACATTCGTACACCGTCTTGTTTTTCTTGCGTGACATGGAGAACCAAGATGCTCCAAGGGATTGAAAAAAAATATGGTATCTGTTACACTTTTTTTAGTACCAATAGAAAAATATATTTAAATCAGAAGGATTTATACATGTTGTTATCAAAAAAATATACCTGTATGTTTTCACTTGCGATGGCATGTTCATGCCTGATCAGCTCGGCAGTTGTTCCTGCTATTGTAACTCAAAAAGTTTCTCAAAAAATGGTTGTTTCTGCCGCACAAAAATTTGTACAAGCAGCACGTCGACTTGACGCTCGCATTGGTACACATGTTGTTTCGCCAGTTGCGAATGCTTTTGTAAATTTCAAAGATGGTGCAGTGATTGCATGCATGAACACCAAAGATCTTGCAAATTTGTATCGTAGTGAAGTGCTTATGGCTACCGGCGCGTTAGTGGTAATAGGCGGATGCGCAGGTTTAGTGGTATGGAAAAAGATACATGAAAAAAAATTAGCTCAAGATTATCGTGTGTGGTCAGCTTCAAACACAGTTCGTGATAATAATTATGAAGTTGATTGGGAAAATTTTTTGAACTGGCGTCATGAAAATAAGCGCGAAAGCCGCGAAAGCTTTGTAGAAAAATGCTGTCACTATTTGCCCGTACATTTTAACGAGCCACAAGGTACGAAATCACGTATGCGTTTAAAAGTTGTGCCACCTGTACCTGCAGTGCCACATCAATATGCTGCATGGAATGATGAAATAAGAGAATAGTAAGTCAAATTAGATTTGAAGTTTAACAAAAGAGAAGAAGCGCTTGGAATAAATTCCCAAGCGCTTCTTCTCTTTTGTTTTATAAGCACAAGCATGTACTGCTTGTGAGACACACTCTTGTGTGTTTAATTACTACGACGGTTATTGCCAACAAAACGGAGCAAAAACAAGAACATATTAATAAAGTCGAGGTACAAAGTTAGTGCGCCGAGGACTGCTACGCTTTTAATCGGAGCATGGTCGCTACCTGACTCGAGGTACTCGCCATCCTGAAAGACTGAGCGTTGGTAGGTGGACACACCTTCTGCAAGTTTTAAAAGCTTTTGCATGTCATACGCTGTCAAGGCTGAGAACACGCATACACCAATAATCGAAATTACATAGTCAAACGCACCGCTGCGTAAGAACATGTTAACAAGCATGGCTATGATCAGTCCCCATACAAACATGCTTGCAATCGATCCAAGCGATGTGAGATCACGCTTAGTGACCATGCCATAAAGCGCCATCGATAAGAACAGTGCTGCCGTAATAAAGAATGTTGATACGATCGATGTCATGGTGTACACCGCAAAAATTGATGAGAGTGTAAGTCCATTCAGGGCTGCGAAAAGAGCGAACATGGTCAATGCACGCGTGTATGAGAAACTGCGGACCGCGCTCGAGAGTGCGATAACAAGGCCCAGCTCGGCAAGAAAAATAGTAAAAAAGACCCAAGGAGATGATATCGCTTTCATGAGCGCTGGTGTATTAAACACCGCAAAAGCGATGGTTCCGCTCAATGCAAGCGCTGCACTCATCCACAAAAAAGTGCGCTGCATAAAAGTCTGTATCGCTGCGACTGAGGTTGACTGTGTATTCATAAAAGGCATTCCTTTCTTTTCAAATAGAATATGGTGTATGGTTGTCGTAGAAAATTTTATGGCAATCGCTGTTTTTGATAATACGCACACAAAGTCACTGGTGAACTGGTGTCTTGCGCCATAGTGTATCAAAGTTTTTGTAGGACATTGAGTTTTATGTTTATGTTAAAAAAATTGGAGGCAGGGATGAAAAAAACATATTCGGCGTGGTACAAATCTTCATGGATGACCACCGCTTTGGTGTGCATGGGAGGTTTACTCTCCATTCAGTCTAGCAAAAACTCAGATATTGTCACCGACAACAAGCCGAGGATCAATTTTGCGGGAGAGCTGATCACTATCTTGGGCGAAAAGCTGCAAGTGGAGAATTGCACCATCGGAGGGTTATATCGCCAAATACCGGTGTATGCCTTACCCAAGGACGCTGATATCGATCCGGTTATCGATACGACGTTCATCGATCTTGATCAAGTAAAACAGATACGTACGCCATTTGATGATGGTTCAAAGCCTCAAAGCTATACCTTCAAAAAACGTCCATTCAACGAAATTATTGTTATCATGAACAATGATGCAAAATCGGAGCATCACTACATCCTTGAAGCTACGCGCAAGTTTATGTGTCAGGTGATAGACGGTGACAAGCGTCTTGATCGCGAGATGTCCTTTTTGGCGCTTAAGAGTATTACGATAACCTCATTCAAAAAGCATGAGGATCAATACACGCAAAAACTCGAGAACCAAAAGCACTCGGCGGCTAAAGCTGCTACCTGTAGCAAGGCGCTTGATACGATCAAGGAGCTGGAATCTGGTCCTCAAAATAAAGAGATGGCAGATAAACTAAATAGTCTCAAAAATTCTGTGTGCTTGCTTTGCCAAGACGGTGTGCCGCAGCAGCCCACGTGCCCTATAAAATAACCGCTGTTTTTTTTGTATGCTTCTTGCGGTTACACAATGTGCAAGAAGCATACGTATATAATTACGGACTTCTTTTTTATGACGTCCTTGTTACACTCAAAAATATAATACTCCAAAACAGTTTTTAAGGACTACTCATGAATATGCTTGAGAATATATCGCTTGCTGACAAGGTATGGTTTTGTACCGGTGGCAAGGCGCGCTTTTTTGTAGAACCAAAAACGGCTGATGAGTTTGCCGCTGCTGTCAAATTTGCAACAGAAAAAGAGCTTGCGATACACATGCTTGGGCTTGGTGCAAATACCTTGGTAAGCGATACGGGTTTTGATGGGCTTGTTATTCGACCGGCGCTTAAAACCATTTCGCAGCAAAAAAATGGTGCAGATGTGTTTGTTACTGCTGGTGCAGGGGTGACCATTGAAGAACTTATAAACTGGGGTTTTGAGCATAACGTCGTTGGATTAGAAGAATTCTCAGGTATTCCCGGTACCATTGGCGGATCGGTGTTTATTAATATTCATTATTTTGACTGTGATCTTTCGCACATGGTGTATGCCGCAAAGCTCATGCATCGTAAAACCGGCGAACTGATCGATGTTGATCGCGAGTGGTTTGACTTTAAGTACGATTACTCTCGTTTACATGATGAGCCGTATGTGGTTGTAGAAGCGACTCTCAAACTTAAGGTTGCAACAGATATTGATGTTGCCTTTGCTCGTGGACGATCTGTTGAAATTATACGTCATCGAGCTCATCGATACCCAACGGTGCGCACGTGTGGAAGCTTTTTCCAAAATTTTTCAGCACTTACGCCAGGACTTATAGAATTGAATGGTAAAAAAATTACTGCGGTTGCGTATTATCTTGATCAGCTTGGTTTAAAAGGCGCAGTTAAGGGTAAAGCGAGTGTGTCGACTAAACATGCGAACATGATAGTAACAGCTCCGGGTGCTACCTCGCAGGATGTTATTGATGTGGCGCAACACATGCAACAAAAAATGCGTGACGTGTACGGACTTACACCGCAGCCCGAATGCCAGTTTGTTGGCTTTAGCGAATACCCATTGTTTTTGAACGTGTAAATGGACAGAGCTCTATTGTTAACGTTAATTTCGGCCTAATCAACGTTAAAGCTAACCCGCCGTTACCCATATGATATACCCAAGCGCTTCAATACTTCAGCGCTCGATTCCGTCTGTCTGGTATGGCCCAGATAATACGCACGGGCTTTTATCTGGACGCGGCGGTCAGGAGCCAGTTCTGACATATAACCTCAATGTGTATGTAACTATTTCAATGGGTCAAGGGCGTCGCCCTTGTTAGAAAAAGAGCGGACAGAAGCCAAGAAGCGATGCAAGTGTGATGAGAATATGCCCATGCGCTGGCTGCTCTTGAAGCTCTTTTTGCTCGTATAAAAATATGCCCTTGTTACCGTGTTTAAGATCAAACTCAAAAACGGTAGGATTTTCGAGGCCTACTGCATGAGCCATCAGATCGATGTGTTCTTGGGTGTTTTTTTTGAGAGCGCTTGATGAGAACGTTTTTACTGATTTATTGAATCCTGATGCATCAAATGCGCGGGCGATGCGATCGAATGACTCATCATGCACAGCAACACCTTCGAGATCGTTTGCATGGTAGCCAATGACCCCTCTGCAGCAGTCAAAATCGGGGTTATTAACAAAAAAGGCCGCCTTTTTGATGTCGCAACACTGTTTATCGCAAATGCGTGCCATGATGTAATCGGTTAATCTATCAGCGCGTGGCGTGTTCAGTAAGGTAAGAATTTCTGTGGGTAGTGAAAAAATAAGCGACATTTTTGCAGCGTCTATTCCGTGTGAGGTTGCTTCTGCGCGCTTCATGAGACGATCCTCTTTTTTTTTGTAAAAATGAATTTTTGACTAATGAGCATTGAGCTCACGCTATCAGATGATTGGCTAAAAAAGCAAGCGCTTTTGAAAGACCATTTTTTTGTGTGATAGTCCCAGCCTTTTTTTATAATGTTGGGTTGTTTTAGCTTTGTGAGAGTATGCTCTTGCCGATCGGGAAAAAACTGTTTAATACTTTTTTTGAGGAGTTTTGCAGTGAAAATTTTTTTGCTCTTGGCAGTGTTTTTTGTTCAACTGCATGGTATGGAAGTTATGGTCAATCAGTCTCAACAGAAGTCTTTGGTTGTTCAGGCACCTGTAGATTTGTTTACGGTTATCAGAAATTTTGAGCAAAGCTTAACTAAAGGTCAAAAAACCGCTCAAAAAGAGTTACAAATTATTTATAAGCAGATTAGCCAAGGCCTCATGCCCGAAAACATTATTATCGGGCATAAAACGCTACTAGCTTGGCTTTTGTTTTATGGTGCTGATGCCAGATGCGTTCTTGATGTTATGCAATGGGTTAAGAATGAAAAGGCGTATGTGAATGCTATTGACCTTCCAGATAGTATGACTCCTCTCATGGCAGCTCTGTTAGCTTATAAAAATACTCAAAATGTTGATGGGTATTGTGTTGATATGTCTCGGGAGGAACATGTTCTTAATACAATCGAATTGCTAATGGCTTTTGGAGCATCTGTCTCTACAAAATATAAAAATGCTTTCCCCCTTGAGTATGCTCTTAAATATCATGAATATAATCACGCTTTACTGACGGATTTTTGGTGTGTAATGGGCAGAAAAAATCGGCGCTTATTATCGCCGAAAACTCGAGGAGAAGTTTTATGGCGCATTGCTGATTTAGTTGGTATTTCCTGTGTTTCATATAGCGAAGTCCATTGAGTTTTGCACATTCGAAATTACGGATAGTGTCTTTGGATTGCTTTAACCGTGAGCTTGTTTGAGCGGGCCTATATGGCGGTTGCCATACATAAAAAAATAATACCATAGTCGTCATTGTTGTATGCATACTGCAGAGGCGCTTGTCATAGTAAGCTCGATATATTTTTCGGTAATATGTGATAAAATCGAAAAAAAATTATGTAACATTTTTGAGGAGTTGTGCGGTGAAAAAATTTTTGATTCTTGCACTATATTCAGTGCATCTGTGTGCCATGGAAGTTACCAACCCACAATTATCAGTTCAATCTTTTGAGATGATTCCATCTCCTGCCGATTTGTTTGCGGTTATCAAAGATTTTGAGCAAAGCTTAACCAAAAATCAACGAACTGCTCACAAAGAATTAAATGCTATCTATAAGCAGATTAACCAGGGTACAACGCTTGAAACCGTTGTTGTGAGCCATAAAACGTTATTGACGTGGTTGTTACTCCATGGAGCTGACCTGAATTGTGTTCGCAATATCATAGGTTTTGTAAATAATAAACGAGAATATGTAAATGCACATGTACCAGGATATCCTGAATGGACGCCGCTTATTGCTGCATTGTCAGCAAGAAAAAATGTAAAATGCGTTGATAAACAAAATTCTATTGTCAATGGTATCAACTTATCCCCTGAAGCGCGAATTAGGTTGTTGGTCAAACAACTTATGGGGAATGGGGCACATGCAAATAATGGGTATGAGAAACGTTACTGCTGCCAAATACGAAAAAACTCTTTAATTTTTCCCGTTGACTATGCGTTTAAAAATCATGGAGATGATCGAGATTTAATATTGATGTTATTAGATGCGATGGATGAGAAAAACCGTAGTCTTGTATCAAACCGTATACATATCGATTGACTCTGCGTGCAACAATGTAGGGTGTTGGGCATGAATTTTTTCATGCCCCGTATTTTTTATTAAGCGTTTTCGTGACGAATAATGGCTTTTGATCTTAGGTCTTTGCGATATGTGTCTAAGCGTTCATCAAAACGACCGTGCTGAATGTCCATTGCAATTTCATCATAACGCTCATCAAGAGAGAGTAAGCGTGAAGGTTTTTTTGATACAAGCTTGGTGAGCTCGTAATAATCGCCTGCACGATCAATGGTAACGATTTCTCCAGCGAGTGCGTTTACCAGCGCTTCACGACGATCTGGTGCGATTTCTTGTTCATTAATAGTAAACGGTTCTTCCCATTTTAGAACACTATCAAGCTCTTTCTTTTCTGCGGCCGCGAGTAATGATTCTTCTGTCCACTTGTCTGCCGGGGCAACCGTTTGTGAGAGTTCATAGCGCGTTTTTGTGTATTCGGGATGCTCTTTGTTGTATGCGATAACCTCTTCTTTTTCGGTAAGCATTGAGCCGGTACCGCGCACGCGTTGCTCAAGGACGCGGTCAATAATCTGTTTTAGGCGTACTTGGTCAAGACCTTCATCGTATGAGTATCCAAGTTGTTCGAACATTTCGCGTAGGCCCGCCTTATCAAGGTTTGCTTCTTTTTCAACAACCTCAATAAATTTAGACACATCCTCGCCTGAAACTTGAACGCCCACGGATGGCGCATCGAGCTCAATGAGCTTTTCATTAATAGCGTCATCAAGCGTGCGTACTGATCCATCAAGATGTGGTCGCAAGTCAGACTGTAAAACTATACCCGTTTGGTCTTGTAGGTACACGGTTGCGAGGATGCAATCAACCAGTTCGTTCTCAAAATTTTTATCAGACAGTACCGGGTTGTTTTTTGTGAGCTCTTTTTCTGTGGATTGTTTTTTGTCTGTGGTGTGTTCTGAGGCAGGAGCTGTTTTATCTGTTGCATGCATCAATGCACATTGAGTAATTACCAGGATGCTGAGGAAAGCTAATTTTTTTTTCATATACGTCACCTAGAGCGGAAATGGGTGTTTTTGTAAGGCAAAATATAGCATTCGCTATTTTGATTTACACTAATTTGATCATTGATTGCACGTCTCAATCACAACGTTGATGTGTATGTCTAAGCTCTTGAGTTATATGGCGAAAGCCATTTAGGCCCGCTCAAAAGTGTTTTTTGTTTATGTGATTAAATCACACTATTCATGATCACGAATGTGCATGGCTTAGTGGACCTCGTGAATCTTGCTATAGTTTGAAAAAGGCTCTAAGCAGAAAGGGCGCCTTGTTCGGGCGCCCTTGTACCTTTATCAAATCGATTCACAGCCGTTGAGTACTAGGCTGCAGGTTGTGCTATTGGAGCAGGTGCAGCATCAGCTGGAGTTGCTGCTTTTTCTTCAGCTTTTTGCTCTGGACGTTCAGCTGCTGCTTTTTGATCAAGAAGATCGTTGTTTATTGCAACGTTGTATTTTTTCGAAAGTTCTTCAAGCTTTTCGTTGAGCAATTTGTCGAACTTTTCTTTACGCAATACTTGGAGCGCATAATCTTTTACGCGTTCATCAAGTTTGTCGTAGTCAGCAAATACTGGTTCTTGTTTTTTGTGTGCTTTGAAGACGATGAACTTGTTGTCAGCAACTTTAACAATGCCTGTTGTTGGGAATTTTGTTGCACCGAGGATAGTTGCTTTAACTGCTTCATCGATGTTTGGTGTACGTGCGGTTACAAAACCAAGATCTTGGTGCTTAAGCTTTTCTGCTGTTGCAAGTTTTTTGATGTCTGCAACTGCTGCAAGTTTGCTCTTGATACCTTCTGCCGCTGCAGATGTTGTGACGGTAATAATGTCAGCTTTTACGCCACCGGCTTGGGTCATGAAAGGTGGTTGTTGGAACTCTTGGCGAACAAGCTTAGCAGTTTCATAGAATTCTTTTGGTTCATTTTCACCCAAGGTGATTAATTCTACGAGTTTTTCGTTAAACGCGCGTACTGCAAGATCACGCTCTAATGCTTTTACGATTTCTTCGCGACGTTTTTGGTACTCTGGTGTTGATGAAATTTTTTCATCATTTATCCAGCGCATCATGAGATATTCTTTAGAAAGGTTCTGTGCAATTTGTTGGTAAAATGTTGCTAAGTCTTTTTGTGAGAACGAAGGATAGAACTGCTGAACCATTGGGTTTGCAGATACAACCGCTTTTATTGTTTTATCGAACTCGTCAGCATCAACAACTGTTTCTTTGCCAAATTTAATAACGCCTTCGCCTTTGCCGCATGAACCGCAGCCGCAGCCGCCCTTATTGCAACCAACAAGCAAAAGAAGTGGTGCTGCAAAAAGCATCGTTAATAAAACATGAGACATTTTCATATAAAAAACCCTCGCAATAAAATGTAACTTCTTACCAGGACAAAATTGCCCACTAAAATCATTTCAAAATACGCGCTGATAGAATATCACAGCATTCTTAAAGAAGCAAAAACAAAACAAAAAAACTTTATTTTGTGCGATTATTCGCCGTAATCAAATAACACGTGCAGCAACAAGCACGGTTACGCGGCGTACGCCCATTTTTTTGAGCACGGTAATCATACTTTTAACGGTTGTTCCTGTCGTGTACACATCATCCACAATGACCACATGCGCACCATGGTAATGCACTTTATGTGCCAAACTATTACCAGGGAGCGCAAAAACGTTCTGCATAATTGCGTTGCGCTCTGTTATAGACAATCGCGTGAGCTGTGGAGTTTTAGTTGCGCGATGCATGTGTGTATCGACGGGTACATGGCTGTGGCGGCTTAGGTGTCGTGCAATAATTTCTGATTGATTGAACCCGCGCCACATTTTTCTGCTCCAGTGCAGAGGTACGGGCATAATACATTGGGCGTCCATAATTTTATCGAGATGCTCGGCTGCAAGAAGTTGTGCAAGTGCCTGAGCTCCGTATGCCTGCCCATAATTTTTGCTAAGAATAAGTTTTTGAATAGCGCCTTCGTATGCTCCTATTGAGTACACGTTGACGGTAACGTGGCGATGCTGATAGGTAAGCGGCAAAATACGCCGTGACGAAGTTTGACACGTGCGACACAACGGTACGCGAAGCGGCATGCGTGTGCGACATGAGCTGCATAAGGGTGGGAAAATCGCCTGTTCAATGCGCTCTATGAGCGTGCTTGGCAGGTGCAAAGAAGTTCGTAATACAGTAGACCACATAACCCACCAACAATTGCGATATCTGCGATATTGAACCACGGCCAATTAAATGTACCGAATACAGGGAGTGAAAGTTTTAAAACGATAAAATCTATCACACCGTCAAATATCATGCGATCGATACTGTTAGAGAACGCACCGACGACGATTAATGCGTAAGGCCAAAGACGTTTATGTAAGTTGTGTGCACATACGCCTTGCCATACTACAAAAAGGGTGAAAATAAATATGCCTAATCTCAAAGCCCAAGAGAACAAAACATATTGCGCGGTGAACTCGCCACCGATACCCCAGCATACGCCGGTATTGATAGCATACTCTGCCGCTGTACCGTAGGTAATGGTGAGCCATTTGCTCGCCTGATCAGCGATAACAATACCTATGCACGCAAGTCCGAGTAGCCATGACTGTAACGAATATTTCATTTTAACGAACCTCAATAGAGTGAGCTCTAAGTTTTGTGTGTACTTTATGAACCAATGCTTCACGATCATCACTACCTATTACAAAACAGCGTAGGGTGACTGATCGCTTATTTTGCCACTCTTCTTTTTCGAAATAGTCTACCAGTTGAACGGACGTGATATTTTTGTCTGTTTCTTGAATCATATGCTGCAATGACAAGACGCTGAAATCGTATGATGCAAACATGCTTATATCAAAATTCCAGTGATTTTTTTGATCGATGGCATGATATTTTTTTGCTACGTCATGTGCGTATAGCGTTTGTGCCGTGAATTCAGCGACAAAGGCTGTGGCTTTGGCTCCCGCTTTTTCTGCGGCAAAAAGTTTTGAGCAGAGCTGCGGCTTGACCGTGCCTGCATATCCGAAAACTTCGCCATTATACGTAAGCAAGGCAGTTTGCTCGGGAACCATCCAATTATCAACTGCTTGAGCAATCCACCACGGTGCATTTGAAGCATTGTATGGTTGCCAAATAACGTTCATGTCATGATGAGTGAATATGCGTTCAATCGTAGCTCGTGATTCATAAAAATCGATTTGTTTGTATGTGTGAGCTATGCAGCACGCGCAAATTTGACGCTCGATCGCGTTTTCGTTTTCTGTAAGTTCCCATGCGGCTTGAAGCTCAAAAAATCTGAACGAATCACTTTGTAGGTGGTTAGACTCGCATGCTTTAAGCAGGTGTGGAATGAGTGATGTTACGAGTTTTTGCCAAATAGCAGATACAGGGCTGTTTACCGAAATAGTGCGTGTAGGGATATAGCCCATACGCTGCAAAAAATCTTCGTCATACAGCGCGTATGAGAACGCTTCAGTGAGATTGCATGCATATGCACACAGTTCTTTGAGCTTGCGTTTTTTGAAGACGATGGATTGATTAAGCCATCGCATTTCTCGAGATGGGAACTTGGGTTCAATAGTATTATACCCATGCAAACGGCCAACCTCTTCGACAATGTCCTCGGGTATTGAGATGTCGTTACCTGCACGATAGGACGGTACGTGTACGGTGTAGACGTTGTGATGAGTTTCTACTCTAAAGCCAAGTTTACTCAATTGTTGAACGATTGTTGCCTGATCGAGGGTGCAACCAATCTTTTGCTCAAGAAAGGCATGCTCAACTTGTACGATGCGATCTGGTGCTTGTGCAGTGTCACCAAGTACCGCAACTTTTTGCGGCATGTGAGCGATAAGATCGAGTTCGCTCGCATACATGATAAAGCATCCAATAGCGCGCTCAGCCCCATACGGATCGAGCCGCTTTTCATATCGTGCTGATGCATCGGTGCGATGGGCATGCCGGAGAGCAGATCGTCTAATGGATGCAGCATCATACGCTGCTGACTCAAGTGCCAATACACGCGTTTCTTGTGCAATGCCACTACGTTGACCGCCCATAACTCCTGCGAGAGAGAGCGGGCCATAGCTATCAGCAAAAATGGTGTCTTGGTCGGTAAGTTCAATTTTTACGCCATCAAGGAGTGTCAGTTTTTCATCATTGCGCGCGCGGCGTATTGCAAGCGTATCGCCTGATAAACATGATCGATCGAATCCGTGCATAGGTTGACCAGTGTCGTGCATAACAAAATTGGTAAGATCGATGAGCGCATCCTTAGGGCGTGTATCAACGCGTGCTAAAAAGCTTGCCATGGTAGGCACTGACGCATGAGGCATTTTTACATCAACCACACATGAGCATACCCGGGTGCATGCCGATAATTCGTCACGTTCAATTGAAAAATTTTGTGCGAGAGCAGTTTTTGTTTGGTTGGTTACAAGCTGTTTTTTGATGATATCTTCATATTTTTTATCAGTAAAAGTGAGATTGCAGATTGCGGCGACTTCACGCGCGCATCCTTGATGTCCCCACAGATCAGGACGATGGTTTATCGATTTATTCTCGATCTCGAGTACATAATCTTCCCACACCATATCTCTGCGCCACTCGCCCGACTCAAACAGAAAATCGGCGCCTTGTATCATCGGCATAAGTCCGTTTTTTGAGCTACCCATATCCTCGCATGATAACCAGCGAACGTCATGGTCAGTTATGAAAGCAAGGGCCCATGTGCCTACAAATACGTCAACTCGGTGCGCGAGTGTAAATGTTTTGCCCAGTTCTCGGGACGTGGTGATCACATGCTGATCGGTGATCGTTTCAATAAACACAGCGGTAACTTTTTGAGGATCGAGGCTCCAGTAGGATACAGAGTCAATTTCTGCTGTTTTGAGACTAAAAGACTTAACCAGTTGCTCAACAAAAGGAGCGTCAAGGGTTATCTGATTTTTGATATGACGCAAAAGCCATTGCAGAGATATTTTCATGGGGGATTGCTCCGAGCATCGAAACTGTACTACGGTATAAACGTTTCTTCTTAGCAGAGAGATAAGTTTAACACATGTTATATGGAGAGGTAAAAAGGTATGAAAGGCTTTTTAACAAAATGCGGCATCGTAAGTTTGTGCGTGGTAAGTAGCGTTGCTTGTGCTATACAGCCTGCGGAGATGTTGAAAAATTTTAATTGGGATTTGATAAGGGTAGGACCACCACGGTTAATGCGACGCGATGGAGAAAAGATTGATATGAAGGAACAACTGGACGCAACGCTTATTTTTAATCGTTTGGCTATAGGAGGTACTAAAAAAGAGAAAAAAGCGCTGTTGAAAAAACTTGAAGATACATATACGCAAGGAAGTATTCTTTGGGTTACGAGAACAACTGAAACATTATTGTTGAACCCGGTTGATATTGAGAACCAGTGGAAAGATTATAAAGACAGTATGCTTGAGGGAGACTAAAAAGAGCAGAAAATTCAGACATGTCGTCCAAAAAATTTGACAAACAAACAAATCGCTTTAGGCTTGGGGGCAGCACATTGAGGCATTTACAGGCCCTCAATGCTGTTGCACACGCTGCTTTAGTGTCTGTGTTTTTTTAAAATGAGGAGCGTTTTATGAACAAGACCGAATTGATCCAATCCCTGAGTGAAGAGACAGCTCTCGGCAAAAAAGAGGTTATTCGCATTCTTGATACACTTACACGTACGGTTATCCGCACTCTTAAAAAGGGTGATAAACTACAGTGGTCAGGCTTCGGTACCTTTACTTTGTCACGCCGTCCGCCACGCCAAGGCATAAATCCTGCAACAAAAGAACGTATCCAGTTACCTGAAACACATGTTCCAAAATTTAAGGCAGGAAAAACGCTCAAAAATCAGATTCGCTGCCAGAATTAACATATATTGCGCGTCTTGATTCATGCGCAAAAAAGCTTTCCCTCAAACCGCTTCCTCAACCGAAGCGGTTTTTTTTGGTATAATCAAAAAAGAATAGTGCTACAAAATATGTCAAAGGTAGTATGGCGAGACCAAATCATGGCGAATGCCAGTGATAGGTGCAAAAATCCATACGTACTTTTTTTTCATGAAATTTTTAGGGAGCGCCTCATGATAGATCTCGCCCTTTTGCGCACTGATTATCAAACCACTGCACAAAAGATTCTTGCAAAAGATCCTCACTACAATGTTCAAAAACTCTTTGAGCTTGATAAACAGGTTCGCGAGCTCACGCTTTCGATAGAAAAAAAACAAACACAAAAAAATGCGCTTGCAGCGCAAGCACGCACCGGTTTTACTGAAGCAATGCGTGACGAGTCTAAGCAACTGAGCTCATCAATCAAAGAAGAAGAAACATTGCTCGAGTCAGTTTCTGCAGAGTTTCGCGATCTGTATTTACGCTGCCCAAACATTCCTTTTGATGATTTGCCACATGGCGGCAAAGAAGCGAATAAAGTTGTTCGCACGATCGGTGCGCAACCAACGTTTTCATTTACACCACAAAATCATCTTGAGCTTGGTACCAATCTTGGTTGGTTGGATTTTGAGTCTGCTGCACGCATGAGTGGCGCGCAGTTTGCTCTCTACAAGGGTACTGCGGTAAAAATGCATTATGCATTGTGTATGTTCTTATTTGGTAATGCTCTTGAACACGGATTTAATCCTGTATTGCCACCTTTTTTAATTAACGAAAAAACTCTTGAGTGCGCAAGTAACTTTCCACGATTTAAAGATGAAGTGTATGCGGTTGAAAAAGACGGTCTGTACCTTACACCGACTGCTGAGGTTAATCTTACTTCTCTGTATCGTGACCAAATTCTTGCCGAAGAAGATTTGCCTATCCGTCACATGGCGCTCACAAGTTGCTTTAGACGCGAAGCGGGTGGGTATGGCGCAAGTGAGCGAGGTCTGATACGCATTCATCAATTTGATAAAATTGAACTGTATTCGATTACTACGCCAGAGCAATCAAAAGATGAGCTTGAACGCATGGTTGCCTGCGGCGAAGACGCGCTTAAAAAACTTGGATTGCACTATCAGGTAAGCCTTCTTGCAAGTGGTGATTGTTCTTTTGCTTCAGCGAAAACCTATGATATCGAAGTATGGCTACCAGGCCAGCGCGAGTATCGCGAAGTATCGTCTGCAAGCAATTGCACGGATTTTCAGGCGCGACGCTCAGCAATAAGATTCCGTTCCGGCGCTCAAAAAACGCGATTGGTAAATACGCTCAATGCTTCATCATTAGCATTGCCACGATTGACCGTTGCGCTTATGGAAACGTATCAGCAATCGGATGGATCGATTGAGATACCAGAAGTTCTTAAAAATGTCTCGATGAAAATGTTTTGCTAAGAGCAAAACGTGTATGACGCACTATGACGAGCGTATACGACAAGCGTTATGCGCTCGTGCATATGAACCAAAATGTTTGTGTAATCAACAAAATAGATTTTTTTGGTGTGTATAACTAAGTGGATTGCCCTATAAATGCCGACTTCACTGTATATTCATTGGCCGTTTTGTCCCTACCGTTGTAGCTTTTGTCCTTTTGTGGCACTTGCCGGGCAAGATCAGTTTATGCAACCTTATCACGATGCTTTGTGCACCGAGATTGCCTCAAAGTCAACGCAAGAGAAGATCGAGAGCATCTTTATTGGTGGTGGTACGCCCAGTACTTACCCGCCTAAACTTTTGCTTGACATGTTTGGTATACTAAATATGTCATACCAGAAAAGTCCCGAATGCGAAATAACCATAGAAGTAAACCCAGGGACCCTGACCGCAGAACATGTTTCAGCGTGGAAGCAGGTAGGTATCAACCGAATAAGTTTAGGAGTTCAAAGCTTGAGTGACACAACGCTTTTATTGCTCAATCGCCATCATACCCGTGCTGACGTTGAGCGAGCACTCGAATTGCTTGCCGGATCATTTTCTTCAGTATCGATAGATTTGATGATTGGGTTACCCGGTTCAACCATGCAGCAATGGAAAGAAACGCTGCGCACGGTTGTTACTTGGCCGATTCAGCACCTCTCGATCTACTTTCTCACGTTGCATAACAAAACACCGTTTGTGTATCAGCTAAAGAGCGGCGTTGACAAAGCGTTAAGACCAACCTCGCAGGGCATGAACATTTCGATGTACCGCTGGGCTGCTGATTTTTTGGCTACTGTTGGTTTTGAGCGCTATGAGGTTTCGAATTTTGCCAAAAAAGGCTATCAAAGCTCGCACAATAAGGCCTATTGGGATCGAAAACGGTACTATGGTTTTGGGCTTGGAGCGTGTTCGTTTGATGGGCAGGTGCGTACACGGAACCATGCAAATTTATCATGTTATTTTGATGCAATTACATCGGGCAAAGAGCCGATTGAATTTAGTGAACAGTTAACATTATTACAACATGTGAGCGAGCGAATAATGCTTTCGCTCAGACAAGCACATGGAGTGGATCTTCAATCAATTTTTGTTGAGGTCTCACCGCAATCAGTTTTAATGCTTACCGATTTGGCGACTCAGTTGTGTCGCAGCGGTCTTGCGCTGATGCAGGATGAGCGACTGGTATTAACGTCGCGTGGGTATGCGCTCGAGCATGAGATCTCGGTGCGCCTTGTGCAGTGCATAGCGAAATGTACTAAGAACTGTACTTCAATCTGTCGATCTGAAAATGCGACTAATGATCAAAGTGATCTAGGTCAAAATGGCGAATGCCATGTTTTATAAAACAAGAACCTTTTCAAACTCTTTAAGACAAAGGACTCGTTCCTATGGCAAAGCATATTGGTGTTAAAATTCCTGAAGATTTGATGCAAACGCTTATGAAGTGTAAGACCGTTGCCGTGCTCGCAACTTTTTCCGAAAAAGGATTGCCGCATACAACGCCGCTTCAGTGCATTTATCCAAAGGGTGATGAGTCTATTTTGCTTACGATAAATAAAGATCATACGGGCTATCACAACATGGTATGGCAAAAAAAGGTCATGCTATCGTTTTTGGATGAAAATAATGTTGCATACGGTGTTCTTGGACGCGCGGGCGTAGTTCGCGCACCATCAAATGTGCATCCCCTCATGAATGTCGTGCGTCTTGATGTTATCGATATCAAAAGTGACCGCTCGGTTTTGGTCAGAGTTGATGGAGGAATTCGCTGGAGCTATACTTCGCCTGAAGCCGAAGAATTGACAAACGCACTCTTTGAAGAACTCAAAGATCTTGCAAAAACGCTCTAGAAAAAGGATTTCGTCATGATACGATTGCACGTCTCACTCGCTGTTTTTTTATTGGTGTCTTGTGAATGTATGGTGCAGGCAATGGATGAATTTTCTGGTTCATCCGACATGGCATCATCGACAGAATCGTCGTCTGTTGCAAAAGAAACGCCGGATAAAAAAGCTCCAGAGTGGGACGAAGCGGCAACGCTCGTGATTCCTCATGACGACAAAACGGGTATAACGACCGATTTTTTTGATAATCACACGAACTGGTACCATAAAAAACAAATTTTAACTGCAGCACGTAAAAAATATATAGACGTTACAGAGCTCCAAGAAGCGATTTCACAAAAAAAAGAAGAGTTTGCTCATGTACGTACGGGGATTAATGATCAATTGAATGCATTTTATAAAGAGTTCAACATAGAAGAAGCATCGATAGCTAAGGTTCTTGCTAAGGTCAGTGAGGCTCTTAAAGAAAAAGAAAAAACGGGCTCAGCCCTTGATCCACAAGAACAAAAGCAGGTTGAGGAGTTTACTCAAAGAAAGACCGCGCTCGAAGATCTTCAGCAAGCACTGGCATCAGTCAAAGAGCTCGATACAAATTTTGATAAAGCGTTGGCAATACTTTTTGAGCAAGAAGAACTAGCTCGGGCGTATGAAAAAGGTGCTGGTGAGCAGTACGATGAAATTGAAAAAATTTTGAGTGATCAAAAAGCCGAGGTTCTTTTTTTGCACATTAAGAGTGCTGGTGAAAATCTTGCGGCTATCAAACAATATGTCGATGATGACTTTGCGTCCTTTATTTCCAAAACCAAAAGTGAATTGGATAAGGCGATAGCGACCGTCAAAAAGTCTATGGAAACGCTCAAAGAGCAAGGCATTCTTTTAGAGGATGAGATCAAAGAAGCTCAAGAAAATGAAAAAAAAGCTCAAGAAGAAATTGCTGCTAAAGCAGCAGCACAGGCTGCACTACAAAAGCGTTTGGCCGAGCGCCCTTGGTGGCAAAAAAGCTTAGATTGGTTCAAACAAAAATTTGGCATAGTGCAGGTGTACACCGTAAGTGTATGGCAAAAGGCCAAGACCGTTGTGGTGGAAAAACTGACACTTAAGAAAGCTCCAACAAAAATTCAACCAAAACAAGAGTCAAAACCGATTGAGCCTCAGGGTTCCTCTAGTGCGGCAAAATCGGTTGAATCTGTCACGGGATCAACGCAATCAGCCGAAGTAACAAAAGCGATTGAGATGTCAAAAACATCTATTCAACCGGTTGCATTGGCAAAATCGACTGAAGTGAAAACTGATAAAAAATAATATTTTTTGAAAAATTTTTTTTATAAAATTACACCACAAGGGTATCAAAAATAATATTTTGGTGCTCTTGTTTTTTTATTGTAAAATCAAACACATAGTATTGAAGTCTGAAAAAAACTAATTTTGAATCTATTTTTCATTCCAAATAATTATCATTTAATTCTTTTTGCTTTGTGAAAGGCTTTTCTATGAGTTTTCGTACCATTTTGATTTCTTCATGTATTGTTTCGTTGTCCGCTTTTTCCCTGCAGGGTATGCAACTTCCCGATTCACAGTATCACACTCCGCCTAACTCGCCTCGAATTGTATCAGAGATTCAAACTAAAGGGTTCGCTTCTTTTCTTTCTCGTGGATTAAGAACCCCTTATAATGAATTTATGGCTGCTGCGGCAAATGGTATTGTTTCCACTATGCAAGAATTTCAGACACAGGTTTCTAGTGAGGTTTTATCTCGAGGTGTGATCTCTGCTTGTTCTAATGGTCATGCACATGTTTTAGCTGCTTTTGTTATGCATTCATTTTTGGACCCAAATGCTCAAGAAGACGAAACCAAGATGACAGCTCTGATGTATGCGATAAAAAATGGTGATACGGTAGGTGCTTCAGCGTTAATTGCCTTGCCAACGATTGATCTTAACATTCCGGATAGTCATGGTCATATTGCCAGAGACTATGCTCGTTTGCATGGAAACGTGGCCGTTACTGCTGCTATCATGAGAAAAATTGCTCGATAATAACTCACAGTAAAAAGCATTGTGCATCTTGATTTGCAATAGAAAAACAAAACAAGCTGGCGAATAACCGTGTTCACCAGCTTGTTTTGTTTACGTTTGAGAAAATTTTTACAGACCTTGTAGTCTTTTAACTTCAGATCGCGTTAACTTACGCCATGCGCCGCGTGCAAGCCCGCGATTTGTTATGCCTGCAAATTTTACACGCTCAAGCCCGTGTACATGATAGCCGAGTGCACCGAACATGCGTCGAATAATGCGGTTTTTCCCGCTTGAGAGTTTAACTGATACGTTCGTACCTTTTTTGCCGAGCATACGAATTTCGTCTGGCTTAATTTTGCCATCAGGTAGGTCAACGCCACTACGTATGATCTCAAAATCTTTTTCATGCAGCGGTTTATCGAGCTCAACGTGGTACTCTTTGGTAATATCATGCTTAGGGTGCAAAAGTTTTTGGGCAAGTGCGCCATCAGTCGTGAGTAAAATGACTCCTTCGGTCGTTGCGTCGAGCCGTCCCATAGGGAACAAGCGTTCGCGTGAGCCGATGAGTTCTACTACCGTTTTACGACCACACTCATCCGAGCAACTCGAGAAGTATCCGCTTGGTTTGTTGAGCACAACGTACTGATGCTCGCGTGGCGTGACGCGTCTGCCGCGAAATATGACCTCGGCGGTTTCCTCAACCTGGCGGGCAGGGTTCTTTTCTGTTTTGCCGTTAACTTTGACAAAGCCGGCTTTGATAATTGCTATGGCTTTGCGGCGGGCACATAACCCACTACGAGCGATGTAAACTGATAAATACACGTGTGTAACCTTTTCTTTGTTCTCTGATTGAATTTATTGATGCTTTTTATTCTATATTTTTTGGTTTGTCTATAACTATTGATTATACTTAAAGAATAGAATTTAGTCTTGTTTAATGAAAGAGTGGTATGAACCCGCTTTTATTTCATATCTACGGTCCTTTTGCCGTGCATTGGTATGGTCTTATGATCGCCATCGGCGCAGGCTTTGCGCTCTGGCGCGTTCGTGCTGAATTTTTAGCTCAAAATCTTATGCCGGATAAACTCTTTTCGCGGTTTGTTTTGTACACGCTTATAGCCGGCTTTATTGGTGCGAAAGCTTTGCAAATTTTTGAACTGTTCATGACGGGGCAGGGCATCAACGAAAATACTTCAATCTTTGGAGGCTTTTCAGTGCTCGGTGCAATTGCTGCAATTGCGGTATTTTTTATGTTTTTCGCACGTATGCATCATCTTAAAACGTTACGTATAACCGATATCTGCGCACAATGGACTCCGCTTGTACAGGCCTTTACCCGTATTGGTTGTTTTATTGCGGGTTGTTGCAACGGCTGTCCGACCAGCCTCCCATGGGCGGTAACCTATACCCATCCAGATTCTTTGGCGATGCCGATGCATACGCCCGTGCATCCTACGCAGCTTTACAGTGCCGCTATGCTGCTGATAATTTGGGCTTTATTACAGTGGATAGGGCGACCATCACATAAAATCGCCCCGGGTACGCTCACTCTTTTGTACTTTTTATGTGCGTTTACTGAGCGCTTTGTACTCGATTTTTGGCGCGCAGATGCATCAGTCGCCGGACATGCATTAACGTTTATGCAATGGGTTGCTCTGGCGGGTATATGCGGTGTTGTTAGTGTTTTTGTAATATTAAAAATATATTATAAAATTCAAATTGAAAATAATAATAAGAAAATATAACAAAAACTTTTATTTTTATATGCAATTGTTACAATAAAAGTCAGTAATGTATGGCGGACGCCATTTCGACATGCGCACACAAGGCGACTGTCTGTGGAACAGTATGCAAAATTTATAGCGAAGTTCATTAAACTTTGCACATTCATGGTTATGAATAGTGTGATTTAATCACATAAACAAAAGACATGATTGAGCGGGCCTAGATGGCTTTTGCCATATATTCTCGAATGTGCGTGAATTGGCGGGTGGAGCTGTACAAGATTTAATCATTCTGTATCTATTTTAAGGATCTTTTTATGAACAAAAAAATAATGTCAGGTGTTTTGGTTCTTGCCCTTGTATGCGGCATGTCAGTTCAAGCAATTGAGTTGAAAAAAGCGATAGTTCCTGTTGCTGTTGGCGGTACCATGGCAGGCGCACTCGTGTTATCACATGTTGCCGATACGAGTAACTTTTTAGCTCCTGTAGCGCGTGTATTGAAAAATCACAAATTGACTGCATGTACATTGGTGGCATGTGGCTTTGTTGCTGCAGCATATGCATGGGGCGATAAACAAAAAACGGTTAAAAACGCACAACAAAACGATGCACAGCAAAATTTAAACTTCTTCCAGCGCATTATTTCCGGTTTTGGCAAAATGGGGCCAAATGGTAAAAATGTTTCTGATGCGGTAGGACTTCTCGCATTAACTGGCAAATTGATGGCTTTTGTTGCCTAATATTGCTTGTAGATTTTTGTATTGAAATAGAACGCAGGGGGAGCGTTGAGCTCCTCCTATTTTTTTGAAGGATGAAATAAGACCGTGTGTAAGAGTCGTGCAAATCTATTAATTATAACCTGTGCCATTGTCGCTGTATGCTGTGGATCAGCCACGTATGCATGGCGACCTACCTCAAAACAGATAGCAGTTTCTGCGTCTGTTGTGGGTGTGGTTGGTTTGGCTTACTTTGCAGACTCGCATGACATTTTTTCACCGGTCATGAATGTTTTAAAAGGGCACAAAAAGACCGTTACGGCTCTTGTTGCCTGTGGTGTTGTTGCTCTTGCGTACAGTATTGGTGATAAGGTCACCATGCCCGATGACAAAGATCGTTCGCGATGGTTTATTCGCTCAGGTTGTTATGAATTTTTACGAAAAACCTTTGACGGATTTTTTAAAATGGGTGGTTTCGTGCGTGACTGTAATGATATTCATATTGCAACCACGACGGCTGCACGTTTTGTTATGCAAACAAATAAGCATTAAAATAAGAAGAAGTTTAAGGGGTGTAGCGTGAAATTTTTTTTAAACTGTTTGGAGATTTTATGTTGATCAATATGAAGTCAATGAAAGTGCGAGCATGTCTTATGCTTGCCCTGATCGTTTGTAGTATAAGTTGCTCATCAGTGCACGCAGGCGCTGTAAAATCGATGGTTAAATTGACTATCGGTGTACCGTGCTTGATCGGTGCATTTTTTGCAGCAAATGAATTTAAAAGCACATGGCCAGAAGCTCGTCTTGTGTATGCGGATGAATTGTACAAGTCAAGTATACATGAGGATTGGAAGAATCGCATTGCGGGATGGTTTAGGCTTAAGCCTCAAAACATTGCTGGTGATGCTTTTGCAAGTCCAATAGAAACTTTCAAAAGGCTTATGAATGCTACGAAAACTAATGGCGAGTCGGTAAAAGAAGCTACCCAAAAAAATATGGTTTGTGCGGGTACGACGTTGGTGTGTGGTATTGTGGGTTTGGTATTTACGCTCAGCGCACTCAAGCATCTTTAAATCGAAATTTTTTTTAAAAATATCATGAGAAAGTAATATGAAAAAAAATAAAACAAATAAAATAATCGTTTTGATATGCTGCTTTTTATTAGCCTTAACACCTATTTCTGCTCATGCTATGTCAATCCTTGTCCAACGAGGTGTTGGTTTGGGACTCTGTTTACCTACCGTTATTTTTGGTTCTATGGCCAAAAAATCTCATCAATATGGTTTTGGAAGTAGAGGTGTATTTTATGGTGGATGCTCGGTAGTTTGTGGTGCTGTAGGCTTAGCCTTTTTACTCGAGTCGATTAAATCACCTGTTTTGCAAGCATGGACTGGTGCGGGACTTGGCCTGGTTTCTTGTTTCGCGGGACATGAAGCTTTCTGTCAGTATAAAGATGGCGGTAAAATAGGCATAAATGTGATGCTTAATCATCTTGGCCTTAAAATGAGAATTCCATACAATCAACAAGAAAAAGGTCTGGTAGCTGAGCATACTTCTAAAGAAGGTTCAGTTGATATGAGTGGTAATTTTGGACAAAATGTGTACGAATCTTTTATGAAGATGGGTATGTACGGAGCTCCTGCAGCTTTTTGCGGCATTATTGGTTTGACGCTTATAGCCAAATCGATGAAAACTCTTTTTGCTCATTAAAGTAAAGTAATGTTTATGAAAAAGTTAAAAAGTTTTTGTTTATTCAAATCGCAGAAAACCCCAAGGCTTTTTAAGCCTGGGGATGAATGCGATACCGAATAGAAGCCAAGGCTAAAGAAATAAAAAAAGACTAT